>NZ_JALTCZ010000038.1 GCF_027008145.1 Thermococcus sp.
TTCGAAAAGGTCGCCAAAAAACGCCTCGTGAACGACGGAGAAGATCCGTTCAACGCCGAGCTTTATGGCCAGAAGCCCGGCAAGGAGGTTGTCGCTGTCGTTTCCAAGAGAGGCTACAGCAACCTCGGCTTCTTCCAGCCCTTCTTCCCTCCAAAGGGAAACATCGAAGACATCCCCCTGGACTACCACCGCAGACTCCAGTTTTTTCGATGCATAAAGAGCCCGCTCAGGGTCTTTCTCAATGAGTTTGACATCGTATCCCTTGTTTGAAAGCATAGAAGCCAGCGGGATTCCCGTTTCACTGCCCCCCATTATCAGGACGTTCTTCGGTCTTCTAGGGTGATAGGAACGCTTTACCTCCTCAAGGGTGCCCACTATTAGCTTTCTCCCGGCAACTTCAACGCTCCATGTGTCCTCGGGGACCGAAACAGCGTCGCCAACATAAAGGTTGTCGTAGATGTTCCTGAGGAACCTCAACTGCGGTGGTCGACCACGTTCATTATACTCCTCGCAACGAGAGGGGCAGCACACACCATCAGGTCAACGCCGAGGGCCTCTCTACCGCGTCCCCAAACGTGCAGGTAGTCCATGTTCTTAACGCGGGCTATCGTCTTTGGGTTCGAGAGGGTTTTTGCAAGGGAGCAGACTATGATGTTAACGTTGTCGTTGTTTGTGGTCGCTATAATGTAGTCCGCCTCCTCAACACCAGCCCCCTCAAGCGTCTCCGGAAGTGTTGCATCACCCTCAACAGTGAGGACATCGAGAAAGTACTGAAGCTCCTCAATAAGTTCACCCCTTATATCAACGACCGTCACATCGTATCTCTTTGAGAGGTGCTCCGCAACGCGCCTCCCAACGCGACCGGCGCCAACGACGATTACCTTCATTGCCATCCTACCAACGTACGCAGAATGGTTTTAAAAGTTGACGGTTCCTATGTAGACCCCCTGAGGGAGGAATAGGCCCACTTCTCCAAATCCCCGGAGGAAAGGAACCAGCTTTATCCCTTCCCTCACGTCAAAGCCTTCTATGAAGGGATTCACCGTTGGCAAAACCAGGAACTTTCCGAGCCTGGCAAAGACCTTAACCTTCCTGGAGACGCCGCCGCTCCTGAAGGTGTACGCCGGATGAGCATGCCCCAGGAAGGCCTCCTCGAAATCCAGCGGGGGTAGCTTTCTGTGGCCGTGGAGAAAGAGCTTGCCGTCTATCAGGAAGTGGTCGGAGACCTCAACGTTGGGAAAGTTCTCCGCCACCTCCTCAAGTCTTCCATCGTGGTTTCCCTTTGCTATGAGAACGTTCACATCACGTATCTGACTGAAGAAGCGGAGGAGCATCTCCCTCAGGCGGAAGCTCAGGCCGAGGGGTTCCTTAACGTCCCCGAGAACGATAAGGGCATCGGGATTAACTTCGAGGACGAACGAGGCCAGCTCCTCCTCAAACCCTGTCCGAATCCTCAAACCTCTGGAGAGCTCGAAGCCTATGTGAGGGTCGGCAAAAACGAGGGTCTTTCCGAGGGAAGTCCTTAGAATAAGGGAGAGGTCGCCAAAAGAAGGGAACATAGTGCAGGCCTCAGATCAGCCCGCGCTCCTTTCTGCGCTGTCTCTTAAGTCTCCTAATCCTCTTCTTAATCCACTTCCACCTCATCCTTCCCTTCTTCTTCCACTTCCTTGGTCTGCGCTTCATGAGCGTCACCTCCGGCATCTCCGGGAGGAGCTTAAAGGGCCGACTTTTAAGTTTTTCCCCTTAGGCTGAAACTCCTCCTTTTTAGGGCGACTAAAGAGCCTGTGGATTGAGTTCTGGCATTGCTTCCATTCCAGAGTTTCGGATGTTTCAAAATACATTTAACTACCGAACTGAAGTTGAAATCAACTTTGCGTTCATGAACAAAAAGCAAAGTAAGCAGACGGAAATATTCAGCCCGAAAGACTGAAACAAAGACATGAAAACCGCGGTTTTTGGAGAGCGAGGACACCGCTAGGCTTATCAAACCCGAAGGCATACATGTTAAGGTGGTATCATGAAGGTCGCCTACGTCCAGATGGAACCCGCTTTTCTGAATCCCGAGAGGAACTACTCAAAAGCTGAAAAGCTCGTTGGGGAAGCCGTTGAGAAGAGTGCAAAACTCGTTGTCCTGCCGGAGCTCTTCGATACCGGCTACAACTTCGAGAGCAGGAAGGAGGTAGAAGAGGTGGCCGGAGAGATACCCGATGGACCTACCACAGAGTTCCTCGTTGAGCTCGCGAGGGAGAAGGAGGTCTTTATAGTTGCCGGCACAGCCGAAAAGGACGGGAAGGGCAACCTCTACAACTCCGCTGTGATAGTCGGCCCGACAGGCTGGGGCTACATCGGGAAATACAGGAAGGTGCACCTCTTCAACAGGGAGAAGCTGTTCTTCAGGCCTGGAAACCTCGGCTTCCACGTCTTCAACATCGGCATTGCAAAGGTCGGGGTGATGATATGCTTCGACTGGTTCTTTCCAGAGTCGGCTAGAACGCTGGCCTTGAAGGGGGCCGAGATAATAGCACACCCGAGCAACCTTGTAATGCCCTACGCGCCGAGGGCGATGCCGATTAGAGCTTTGGAGAACAGGGTTTACACAGTGACGGCCAACAGAGTCGGCGAGGAGAGAGGTTTGAAGTTCATAGGCAAGAGCACGATAGCATCTCCACTCGCGGACGTTCTGGCAATGGGGAGTGAGAACAAGGAAGAGGTTGCCGTCGTTGAGATTGACCTCTCCCTCGCGAGGGACAAGAGGATAAACGAGAGGAACGACATCTTCAAGGACAGAAGGCCCCAGTACTACGTCATCTGAGGGTTTCTTTTGTTAGCTCTCCAAGGTCTTTCCTTGGCTTTTTAAAGTAGAGCAGGTTACCTACCTTCGGGTTACCGTGCTCCTCACGCCTTATGAGCCCGTGCTCCCTGAAGAAGACGCCCCCCATGGCCAGCTGTGTAGCTATGTCCCAGTAGTGGAAGTCAACCGTGCTTATCTTCCTGAAGCCGGGCAGGAGGTAGTATCCCCTCCTGAAGGTGCCCCTCTCGAAGTCGTAGCCCTCATGCATAGAGGCTATAGTGTAGTTGCCATTCCGACCCTCTATGAGGAACCTCCTGTAACCT
>NZ_JALTCZ010000039.1 GCF_027008145.1 Thermococcus sp.
TAAGACCGAGTTCCTCCATCAGCGTTTTGGCGGCGTTGATGATGTGGTGGAAGTAAGCCGGCTCACCCGTGAACCTGTTACCGTGCCTCGGGTAGTGCTCATGCTGTCTCCTCCAGAAGTCGGGCGTATCTGTGACGTAAGAATAGCCCCCCTCAAAGTAGGCAACGGTCTCGGAGCTCTTCGGGCCGATTATAAATGCCGCCCCACCGGCTCCAGCCGTGAACTCAAGGTGGTCACCCGGCCTGCCCTGAGCCGTGTCGGCACCTATCGCCATCGCATAGTCCGTCATTCCCGAACCAACAAAACCTATCGCGGTCTGAAGGGCCTCTGTTCCGGCTTTGCACGCGAACTCGAAGTCAGCGGTGCTAACGTCGGGCGTTGCACCAATCGCCTCAGCTATGATAGTGCCAGTTGGCTTAACAGCATAGGGCTTGCTCTCACTCCCGAACCAGACCGCCCTAATGAGCTGGGGGTCAATGCGGGCCCTCTTTAGGGCGTTCCTTGCCGCTTCGAGACCTATCGTGAGGGCATCCTCATCCAGACTTGGAACTGCCTTCTCCTCGATTGGAAAGCTCGAAACTCCCCATACTCTTCCTATCTCTTCCGCTTTGATTCTATACATTGGGACGTAGGCACCGTAGCCGACTATGCCCACTTCACGATCCGGTCTCAACAGTTTTCTCATCGGGCATCACCTGAAAACCTGAATGCAACTTCGCCTAAGGTTCCAGCGGGACTTATAAAAGCCTTTCGGTGAAAGTGAAAGTGTTTTTCGTCGATAGGCGAAAATCAGCTTCTTAGACTTTTGAGAACTATAGTGATATCCAGTGAATTTCCACATAAATCCGCCACGTATTTTAGACCTGTGCATAAACTGAAAACATCATTTCCGCGGCTTTTCACACTTCTTCGGAGGTTTTCACAGATTGTATTTCTTGCCTGATCTATCTTTTTGAGTGCATAAGGAAATTCCCAAGGATACAGGTTGACGGTGGATAACTCACTATTTATCCGCTTAGCTAGTGTTTTTAGTTCTTCAAGTCCATTACTGGAGAGATTCAGAAACTGGAGAGATGACTCATTTTTGAGCATCTCTTCAATGAGGACAACCTTTCTCCGGACAATAACTTCATACGGTTGTATGAATTCTCTATAAATTCTGCTTGTTTCCTTTCTTTCCTGATTTGATGATGTTATAAAATCGGAGAAAACACTGCAACCATTGGTAAATGCCTCTAGTATGAGAACGGCTGGATCAGCATTTGTAGAAATGCAATTTTTGAGTTTATCCCGCTTCTGTTTTGAGGCCCGGACTATTTTTATCAAGATTTCTTTAAGCTCTGCATCTTGTATGCCCTCATCGGACCACAGAACCGAAGTTGATGACTCATAAACTTTATCCAAGATGTCCAAGTACTTCTCGCGGTAGATCAGAAAGTTCAAAGCTGATACAATGCACCCTGCTCTTTTCAACAATTCATCAAAGGATACAGTCCCGGCATATTGAGGAAGGTATTCCGCACCTAGTAACATTAACCTGTTTATAAGCTCATAATCTTTTAAGATCTGTGCTATTTTGTCTATCTCTCTTTCAACTTTGAGCAGGGCATGGGCAATTTCCAAAATTCGCTTAATATATTGATCTCTTATGATTACCGTAAGCTGAGCCTCATCGAGGCTGAGAAAGGATAGCATAGAATAAAACAGACGTCTTTCATCTGGCATCATTGGTATTTGTGTTTTTATAAAAATGAATGCATCAAGAATCCTGTCAAGATTTTCCAGCACTTGTTCTAGTGAAACCTCCCTCCTAGAGCCATTAAGCTTTAATTGATATCCATCTGAGGATAGAAGCCGATATTTAAATAATATTTTCTCTAAGAGGTTTTTCACCTTGTTATTATGTATTATTCTCTCAACTTCATCCTGAGAGAGACCCAAGTTTCCCAAAAAACGAATAATCAAAAGGGTGTCCATAAGGGATCACCAGCTTTCACAGCTTCCTCACGACGAAGAGCGCATGATCCTTCTCGTAGGGCTCAAGGGAGAGCCTCTCAACGACCTCGAAGTAGGTTGAGAGCTCCCCCTCGACCTCCTCGAAGACCTCCTCGGGTTCCTTTGTAACGTCAATGCTCCTGCTCTTGACCGATATCATGCCATAACCTCCCCCCGTGAGGTAAACCCTAGCGTTGTCTATGAGGATTTTCGCCTGCGTAGGCTGGGCGACGTCCTCGAAGATGACGTCCACCTTTGGAACGAGCGCACGGTAGCCCTCAGGCTTCGTTGCATCGCCGAGTATTGGCACGATATTCCTCCTCTCTTCAACGATGGGAACGAGCTCCCTGAGAACCCTCGGTGAGAACTCAACACCGAATATCCTACCCTCCCAGCCAACGATGTCGCTCACGTGGGATGCAGTAGTTCCGCTCGCTATCCCGAGGTAGAGAACCGTTGAACCTGGCTTAATAGGGAAGTTCTTCAATCCGTTGAGTATCGCTGCACCGAGCTTAGACCTGCTCGGGTTCCATATCCTGTACTCCTCCCCCTCGAACTTAATAACTCTCTCACCATAAACCCTCTGTCCCGGAACTAGGTTCTTGGTTGCTATCCTCTCACTCCCATCGTCCTCAACGACGAGGTAAACGCCGGGAAACCTGTGCTTCTTAACCTTCATCCACCTCACCTCTTTCCGCCCTTAGCCTTCTTTTTCCTGGGCTTTTTGTCCTTTCCACCTTTTTCGCTTCTCTTTCCCTTGGCTTTCTCTTTCTTTTCGAACTTCTTGCCCTTCTTGCCCTTGAATTTCTCCTTCTTTTTCTTCTTCTCCGGCTTGGCCTTCCTCTTCGGCGGGTTCGGGTACTTCTCCTTGATTTCTTTGACTCTCTGCTCAAGCTCCTTCTTGAGCTCCCCACCTATGTATTCGCCCGAGAAGTAGTCCACACGAGCAGCTATGGCCAGCTTTCCAGCTAAGGCCCTCGCTATCTTGCCCCTCTGCCACCATGGCGAGCGGTTGATTGCCGGATACTGGAAGATGACGCCGTGCTTGGGTGGTTTAGCCCCACTCCTTAGGTGCCTGAAGAGGGCCTTCTCCGCTCCAAGAACCTGAATCGTTGAAGCCGGCATTACGGCAAGCTCTCTAAGGCCACCTGCAAGGCTGAGCAACCTGGCGCCGAGCTTCGCCCCAACCAGGGCCTTTACGTTCGGGGCAACCTCATCCATAGCCATCTCAAGGTAGTCCTCTATCTGCTCCCTGAGCCTGTAGAGGTCACCTATCTCACTCGCAAGCTTCCTTATGATTTCGCTGTCGAACTTGCCGATGGGAGCTCCCATAGACTTCTCAGCGGCGTTGAGTATCTTCTCGATTTTTCCGTCAGGGAAGCCTAGTTTTTCAAGCTTCTCCCTCGTTATGTTCTCCCTCGGGCCTATCTCCTTAACGAAGGCAGCGTACTGCTGGTGCTTCGGCAGTAGCTCATCCAGCTCTGGGAAGTGGAGGCCGTACCACTCCCTCAGCCTTGAAACGAGCAGGTTGATGACCTTGTCAATGTCATCAAGGGCCTCAATGGCCTGGATTATCATCTTGTCTCTCGCTCCGCTCTGCTCCTGTATGCGGAGCCTCGTCAAAGCGATGCCAACAGTGTAATACTCTTCGAACCACTTTTCACCGAGGAACTCGGCCGGGCCGGAGCGGAGCTTTTCACCTGCCACGTTCGGGAACTCGGCGGTTGCTTGGTAGCCCAGATCCTTCAGGTTTCTGGCCAGCTCCGGATCCTCAACGGTGAACTCGGTGTAGCCTTTCTCCCTCAGCTCGTCTAGGAATGAGAGCAGTTCCTCAACCGGCTGGCCCTTGAGGAGTCTGTCAAGGCTCGCCTCGGGCTTTCCAGGGAAAGGCCTTGTGGCGATGAGGTCTCCTCCACCGTCAAAGGCGTACATGCCCCTGACGTTTTCAGCAAGGTAAGCTTTCATGAGCGTTCACCCCTATGCCCTTGTCCTAAGTGGTATAAAAGGGTTCGGAGTTTTAAACCCTAACGGTGAAAAAAGAAAGGAACTCATTCCTCCCAGGGCTCTCTGTACTTCAGTGCCCAGCCGAACTCCTCCTTCAGGATGTCTATGGCTGCACTCGGCGGTATGACCCCACGCTCGGTTATTATGACGTCAACGTACTCAGGCGGGGTAACATCGAAGGCTGGATTCCAGACGGTTATGTTCTTTGGCCAAGTCTTCAGCTCATCCTCCGGAATAACCTCTGTTGGATCGCGCATCTCTATCTCCACCAGCTGGCCGAGCATCGTCTCCGGGTGGAACTTGTAGGTTTCCGCTGCAATCATCGTCCAGACGCGGTGTTCCTTGGCGGTCACCGCTATCAGGGCAGTTCCAATCTTGTTTATAACCGCACCGTTGACGGTTATGCTGTCAGCACCCATGACGACCTTGTCGGTCATCTTCATGTAGTGCCTCGCCGCTGAGTCAACCACATATATAACTGGAATACCGTATTCCGCCAGCTCCCTGGCCGTTATCTTACCCTGCCACTTGGGCCTCGTCTCGGTGACTATCACTTTTATGTCCTTGCCCATATCCCAAGCCCTCTTCATGACGCTTATCGCGGCTTTGCTGTGGCAGTGGGTCATTATGATGTCCCCCTCCTCAACCCTCTTGGCACCTATCTCCCCTATCCTCTTGACAGCGTTTTCCGAGTTGTGGATGAACTCCTTTGCGGCGTTGATGACTATGAACTTCAGCTGTTCCAGGTCTGCCCCGCTGGAGTAGGTTATCTTCCCGCGGTGCATCACGTAGCGGAGCGCGTTTGGTAGGGAGACCGCCGTTGGCCTCGTCTCGTAGAGTATCTTTGCGGCTTTCTTCATCTCGTCCCAGAACTCATCGACTGTTCTAGCCTTACTCTGCTCGGCCTGTATCATGAGGGCCCTCGCTGCTGCCCTGGCTATTGTCCCGGCACCGCGGATTTCCATACTCTTGATCTTCCCGGCTATTTCGAGCACTTCCTTGGCGACCATCGGATCACCCCCGGTAAACTACCCTTAGGGAGGTCGGGTTTATAGAGGTTTCCAGTACATTGCTGCATTAAAAAGTCCTTCAATGACCTTAAATCTACCAGAGAAGCCTGCTTTACCTTTGTAAAGTCCAAAACCGGATTTTGGGAAAGGTTTATAACGAACGGCCCGAACTTTTTAGTGTATAGAGTTGATTACGTGTTCAGACGTGTTCACTGGGGTGGTTGTCATGCGGAAAAAACTCGAAAGGAAGCTCGCCTCGGAGCCACTGAACTTCGAGTCCTTCTTCTCCGAGAAAGCTCTCCAGATGAAGGCCTCTGAAATTAGGGAACTGCTCAAACTCGTCGAGACCAGCGACATCATAAGCCTCGCAGGAGGTTTACCGGCACCGGAGACGTTTCCCGTTGAGCTCATCAGGAAGATAACGGAGGACGTTCTGACCAACCACGCCGACAAAGCCCTGCAGTACGGCACTACAAAGGGCTTTACGCCACTCCGTTTGGCCCTGGCGAGGTGGATGGAGAAACGCTACGGCATTCCAATGAGCAAGGTCGAGATAATGATGGTGGCAGGCAGCCAGCAGGCCCTCGACCTGATCGGCAGGGTCTTCATAAACCCCGGTGACGTCGTGGTAGTCGAGGCACCGACTTACTTGGCTGCCCTCCAGGCGTTCAGCTACTACGACCCCGAGTTTGTCAGTGTACCGATGGATCACGATGGCATGAGGATTGACGTACTGGGGGAGAAGCTTGAGGAACTCGAAAGGAAGGGCAAGCGCGTAAAGCTTCTCTACACGGTCTCGACCTTCCAGAACCCGATGGGCGTAACAATGAGCCTTGAGAGGAGGAAAAAGCTCATAGAACTCGCCAGGGAATATGAATTCATAATCGTTGAGGACAACCCCTACAGCGAGCTCCGCTACTCAGGTGAGCCCATCCCACCGATAAAGCACTTCGACGACGAAGGAAGAGTTATCTACCTCGGAACGTTTTCAAAGATACTCGCCCCCGGACTCCGCCTTGGCTGGATATCGGCCCACCCGCACTTCATAAGGAAGATGGAGATAGCCAAGCAGAGCATTGACCTGTGCACCAACACACTCGGCCAAGCGATAGCGTGGAAGTACGTTGAGGATGGCCACCTTGACAAGCACATACCTGAGATCATCGAGTTCTACAAGCCGAGACGCGATGCCATGCTCAAAGCCCTTGAGGAATTCATGCCGGAGGGCGTTGAATGGACGAGACCAGACGGCGGGATGTTCGTCTGGGTAACGCTTCCGGGAGGGATTGACAGCAAGCTGATGCTCGAAAAGGCGGTCTCAAAGGGCGTCGCCTACGTTCCGGGGGAGGCCTTCTTCGCCCACCGCGAGGTCAAGAACACCCTGAGGCTCAACTTCACCTACGTGCCCGAGGAGAAGATACGCGAAGGCATCAAGAGGCTCGCGGAGGTAATCGAGGAGGAGATCCGCTCTCGGGCTTGAGAAAAGCTTTTTACCTTCCCTTCTTATTCAGTCCCGGTGGTTACATGAAGCCCCTGATAGCTATCATAGATTCTTTTAGTGAAGGACGTATCTACGCGCCGCATGAGCACCTCTCAATGGTCTCAAAGGCAGGCGGCTTGCCAGCGGTGTTCTCGGTAGAAACCGAGCCAAAGGAAGTTCTGAGAGTAGCAGACGGACTGCTCCTGATAGAGGGCCCGGACGTGCACCCACGCTTCTACGGTGGCGACCCATCTCCAAAGCTTAGAGAAGTTGACGTTGCTCGGGATGAGTTCGAGATTGAGCTCGTCAAGAAGGCCATCGAAAGGGGAATCCCTGTGATGGGCATTGGAAGGGGTATGCACATCATAAACATCACCCTCGGCGGAACCCTCTACCAGGACGTCTACGAAATCCCGAAGGCGATAAAACATGACTGGAACATGAAAACCGCGAGGCCGGAGCAGAGGCTCCACACGATAAGGGTAAAGGCCGACTCCCTGCTCTACTCCATCCTGAAGGAGGTCCTCAACGTGGAGAACACCAATGAGGCGTGGACGTGGGTCAACAGTTTCCACCATCAGGCCATAAAGAGGGTTGGAGAGGGGCTTAGACCGGTGGCATTCGCGATAGATGGTCTTGTTGAGGCTATAGAGTCCAGTGAGGGGTTTCTCCTGGGCGTCCAGTGGGGACCGGAGTACCTGGAGGAGATGGTGCCCCTCTACAGGGCCCTTGTCAACGCAGCCTCGGGAAGGCACAGGGAGCTGGAGGAACTCATGAGGAGGAAAATAGAGGCCGAAGTGAGGGAGAGAATGGAGGGGGAGCTCAGCGGGGGACAAGGTGAGAGCCATCACAGCTCGGAAACGAACGGTAGCCCTCACGGCACGACCCAAACGTGATTCCCCTCCCTAGTATCTTCTCCTCCGCTTCCCTGAGTATTTTAAACCTCAGCTCCCTGGGAAGATAGTAGTAGCCACCAATCCGCTCCCCCCGTTCGTAGAGGGGCCAGAGCTTCCCCATAAGCTCAGGGAACTTGGCGAACATCCTCTTCTTTGAGTCCGGTCTTAGCTTGAGTGTTGAGACGGTTATGTGACTAACGAAGTCCAAGGCGTCAAGCGTTTCCTCGAAGTCCTCCCATGTGTAGAAGGGTATTATCGGGTCTATGCGCGCGTAAACGGGAATCCCTGCCTCCTCAGCTTTCTTCAGCGCCCTTATCCTTGCCTTGGGCAATGGGGCGTTGGGCTCAAGGAGCCTTGCCTTGGTCTCATCAATTGTCGTAACGGTAATCCCAACCGCGCACTTGAGCTCACTCAGGACGTCTATGTCGCGCTCGAAGACATCAGATTTGGTCAGGAGAAGGCACCTGACGTCATATCTCTTGAAGAGCTGGAGGACTTTTCTCGTTATTCCCAGTTTCCGCTCGACGGTCGGGTAAGGGTCGGAGGAATAAGACAAGGCTATTA
Organism: Thermococcus sp.; assembly: GCF_027008145.1. Taxonomy (GTDB): domain Archaea; phylum Methanobacteriota_B; class Thermococci; order Thermococcales; family Thermococcaceae; genus Thermococcus. The sequence continues at coordinate 7,950 of NZ_JALTCZ010000039.1, forward strand.
TGAAGCGCTTGTCAAACTTTCTGAGTTCCCCCTCCAGCTTAGGAAGGAGGGCTTTCTTGGTTCTAACTTTGAATGCGTTGGGGATGTAGCTCGTTATGTAGCAGTAAACGCACGCGTGGTCGCAGCCGGTATAGACGTTCAGGGTGTACTTGAAGGGGCAGGTGCAGAGCTTCGACTTCCAAGGGTCGAAGGGCCTTATGTACATGATACAACCTGGGAAAGGGCTTTTAAAGGACTTTCCTCACCCTCTCAGGTGGTTATGATGGGGGAGCCGATAAAGGGAAGGGTGGAGTGGTTCAAGGACTACCAGTTCATAGGCAGGATTGAGGGCGACAAGTGCTCGGTCATACTCGGGGAAGGTGGTATAAGCCCGATGCGCCTCCTTCTCCTGAGCGTCGCGGGATGCACCGCCTACGATGTCGTTATGATACTCAAGAAGATGCGCGAGCCGGTAGAGGGGCTTGAGGTTGAGATAAGCGGTGAGAGAAGGGAGGAGCACCCGCAGGTTTACACCAAAGTCCACATCCACTATAGGGTCTACGGGAACGTGAGGGAAGAGAAAGCTAAGAGGGCGATAGAACTGAGCCAGGACAAGTACTGCTCTGCCAGCGCCCACGTGAAGCTCAGCGGTGCGGAGCTGACCTACTCGCTGGAGATAGTTCCCAGAGGTTAACTCCCCCTCAACTCCCTACATAGCCGGAACCTCAACGGTTTTAGAGAAAGCGGCGGTTGTAGCGCCCATGCCTCCCCTCTCAGCCCAACCGTGTGGGTTATCCTCTGCCCCCCCCCCAAACAGGACAGGGGCAGGCTTAGGCCTGGTGGAATCAAGGTTATGATAAACGACATCAAAGGGCCTTCGACCCCCTGATTAGAAAGCCTTAAATTCAACCCCGAAAACTTCCTCAGGTGTTCAAAGTGAGGGGCGACCTGATAAGGGTGCTCAGTTCGATCGAGGAGAAGGCCAACGAGCTCAAACTTGAGGGCTACGAGCCGGACGTGGTCATAGTCGGCAGAGAAGCCTACGAGTTCATAAGAGAGCAGGTGAACGAAGAATTTGGTGGGGACGAAGAGGTGGCCGAGCTCTCGGGTCTTCCAGTTAGGGTGGTTGAGGAGTTCGGGAGAGACGCCCTCGTCGTTGACAGCAAAGTTCTTGGTTATGAGAACTCTGCGAAGAGGTTCAGGGTCGTGCCGTGAGCCAGGCCCTGCCGTTCTTCATCTCCACACCGACACCGCTCAGGAAGACGAGGCTCAAAGCGACCGCGACTATGTCAGCGGTGCTCCCCGGGTTTCTAAGATCGCCCTCCTCCCTGAGGAAGGCGTCGAACTCCTCAATGGAGAGCTTTCCCTCAATGACTTCCCTGGCCCTTTTCCTGACGAGCAGTTCCTCGGCCTCTCCCGCCTTTCTCCTGATTAGGGTGTCCCCCCTCTCGGCCAGCAGCTCAAGAAAGAGCCTCACGGATGCATCCTCAAGGGGCATCTCTTTCGCCAGCCTTAATATTCTTGAGAAGGCCCCGTAGGTTATCCCGTAGGAGTTCAGCCACTCACAGAAGATCGTTTCCCTCGGACAGCTGAGCTCGGCCAGCCTCATCAGGTTGACCCTATCCCTGAAGAGCTCCTCAAAGGCATCCTCGGAGTAGACGTCGTACTTAACCCCCCTTGGTATTCCTTTGGGCTCGAGTATCCTTATGGCCCGATAAAGCTCCATCGTGTCCCTGACACTGGACTCCTCAAGGAGAAGCCTCGCCTTCTCACCTCCCTCGCTCAGCTTCTTAGTTAATGCCAGACCCGCTATCAGAGGTATCGAGAGCACGAGAACCCCGAAGTCCGGGTTCCCTGACTGGACGCGCCTTGTGGCCTCTGCACTTCTCCTTATAAGCTCCCCAAGACCGGCCTCAGCTGGAGAGAGAACTCCTGAGCGTATCAGCTCCCCCCTCCTGACGGTTTCGTGGTATATACCTACCAGCGCGGGGTAAGCGACGAGGAAGTTGTAAACGCTCAAATCCCTAAAGTCCCTGAACCTGTTCACGTTGCCGGGCTTCGGCAGAGCAACCTCAACCAGAGGGCCGGTTATGAAGGCCCTGACTATTTCCCACCGCTCCATTTACACCACCAGGTATAGTACTAGGTAGAGGAGGTAAAGGAAAAGCACGAGCCTCCTCCAGAAGCCCCTAGCGAGAAAGTAGAGGCCACCGGCGATGAACATAACTCCCCAGAAGGCCCCTCTAATGTAGGGTGCGTAGATCCTAAGGGGCTCGAGGAAAGCTGGCCGGAACTGAAGGGGGAGCATCGTGATGCCTATTAAGACGAGAAACACTCCAGCGGTTTTCATCTCAATCACCCCTCAGGAGGAGCAGAAAACCCAAGACGAGGAGACCCAGGGCGACGGCGGTTGTCCTGTCAACGGTAACCGGCACGATAGGCTTCATAAGGAGCACGAGTCCAAGGGCTATGAGAACTATTGCGAGGAGCTTGATGTCGATGGAACCTTCCCATGGTTTTTTACTGGTCTCCTCTATGAAGTCATCACTCCCCTCCCCGTTTCTCTCTTCCTCAGGTATTACGAAAGCCG
>NZ_JALTCZ010000040.1 GCF_027008145.1 Thermococcus sp.
GTTTCTGCTGTGGATGAGCCCTAAGAGCTTTTTAAAGCGCTCTGGGGAGAAATGCTTTCTCATAAAATCCGGGTTGAGCTCAAGGAGCTGGGTGAAAACAAGCAGGGTATCTCCAGCGATCCCCGGGTTCTCGTCGTCGAGGAGCTCAACGAGCGCCTCAAAGACCTTCCTATCCTTCACGGCCTCCTGGGTCAGAACCTCAAACTGGCCGTCCTCAAGCATCCCCCTGACCTTTTTCTTTTTCGATCCGAAGGAAAGGAACCCCATTACACCCCACCAACTGGATGCTTCAACGTCAACACTTAAAAACCTCTCCCTCCTTAGTCCCACGTCATGGAGACGTTTAGAGTGTTGAAAAGAACGTCCCTTAGGTCGTTTGTCCTTGGCTCCCTGTTAGTACTCTCTCTAATCGTGCTATCACGCTTCCTCTGTCCCTGCTGGGCGGTTATCATGGTTTGGCTCCTCGGCTTACCTTTAGTGAATCGCACCCTTCCGGATTCTCCGCTGGCCCTTAGGCTCTCCGTGGCACCGGCCCTTGGGATCTCAACTCTAACTGTGGTACTCCATCTCTTCAGTCTGTTGGGCCTTGGAATAAAGGCGGGAGTGGTTTTTTTGATTATGCTAACTGTGATACTGCTGGCCTGCTCATGGTCGGGGCTTTTCATTAACACCAAAACCTCGGCTCACGAAATGGGGGATCTGCTCCGGTGGGCTATTCCCATACTGGTCATTGCGATCGTCCACTGGGCCGTCTACACGTATCCAACCGATAACGTTGACAACTTCTTTCACGCGACTAAAATCGAGTATATGCTCAGGTACGACACCACTTACCCCCCGGTGGTTCCGATCTTTGACGTCCTGACTTATCCGGCAGGCTATCATTCCCTCGCGTCTTTTATAATGCTCCTGAGCGGGGAACGGGTAATACCCAGGGTCATGCTCGAACTCCGGCTCTGGGAATGGGTTTTTTTGGCTATGGGCGTTTACGTTCTCTCTTATCTCTGGTTCGGGAGAAAAGTCGCGAGCTACACCCTCTTGGCCATGCTGGGTGTAAATTTGCTCCACTACTATCTCATTGTTTACATAGCACCAAACTTCCTTGGTTTCTACTTCTTTGCCCTTCTCCTGGGCTTGGTCGCTGATATCTGGGATGGTTTCGATATGAGGAAATACTCCTCTCTAACTCTCATCAGTGTGGGAGCCATCTTGGTTCACCCGTACAGCTATCAGAACTACGTCTTTGTGGCGGTGGTTTACCTCGGACTTAATCTTCTTTCCAAGGGATTGAGCACCGACAAGGTTCTCCTGTTTTTGAAAAGGGTGTTCATGCTTTTTATTGTACCTCTTTTTGTGCACGCTCTGGTTAACCCCTACTTCTGGTTCCCCTCGCTTGTCCATGTAAAAATCGAGTACCCCTGGGCGTCTTACGTTGGGGTTGTCGTGTCCAAGCTGTCGGTATTCCACGGTGTGGGCCCCAGGGACACCTGGCAGTATTTTGAGCTCTTTACCAAGTGGGCAACCGTGAGAAACGATAACTACACAGGACTTCTCTTCACCTTCCTCGGTGGGGCTTACCTCTTATACAGAAAAGAGTTTCGGAGGAAGGGGGTATCACTCGTGCTTTTTTTCGTCTTTGTTCTCTTCCTCATTCTCGATAGGCTAACGGTAAATATCCCCATACCTTTCTACAGCACGGCTGCGATAGAGAGGATGTTCCTCTGGCTGGTTCCAGTGTTTCCTGTTTTCGTTGGGGCGGGCATTTCTTGGTTCGACGAGTTGACCTCCCGGGTTCCGATTAGGGAGATGAGCAAGAAGCTCTTCTATCTGAGCGTTATTGGGGCGTTCTTCCTCGTTCCTGCCGTGGGGACTGCCTACGACCTCCTCTCTGCGGAGGCGAACTTCTACGTCAGGGCTGACAACCTCGAGGACTTCCACTGGATATCTACCCATTTCCCCAACGCGACCGTGTTGAACTCCTGCACCTTCGATTCGGCGCAGTGGTTGCCCTTTTTCGAGCCTTGGAGCAACATAACTGTAATGTTCAACAGCAGGATAAAGAGGTGTAGAATAGGGAACGTTACCCCCTCCAGCTTTTCGGAAAGGCTGTTAAATGAGAGTACGGTTCTTCCAGGTTACATCGCCTACATAGACACCAACGCCCCCAGCCTGAATCCGCTGGACTTCTTCCAAAGATACAGGCTCCTGAGACTGAATGGGAACAACTGGATTTTTGATCTATCCTCACTGAATACATCAATGAACGAGAGAAAAGCGGCCGCCGCCCTGAGGCTCTGCGGGAATTCCATACCAGGCAACACTGAGAGATACGGGAAATACTTTGTCTACGGCTTTAAAAAGAAGTATTTCAACGTGAGGAGGATGTACCTTGAGGGCCTGGACTACGCTTGGATGAGGGGTAAGGAGGGTGTTGTCGGCTTCGCCCCATGCAGGAATTACAGGGGTGTCCTGGTGGAGGTTTACTCCCTCAGACCTCAGGCTCTAAACGTTACAGTAAACGGAAAACTCGTTGGAAGGTTTGAGCTCAAGGCTGGAGAGAACAGGTTCCAGATCCCGGTCGAGTTGCCCGGAGGTGAGCTGGTCTTCGTGTCTTTCTCCACAGAGGAGGGGCCCCTGTTCGTGAGGTTCATCAAACTGCTGGATGAGCCTTGAGCTTGGAAAGGTTTATTACTCCTTGGCCCAGAATCCTCAGGGGATACCTGATCCCTCGTGGGGGGATAGCATGGAGGTGAAGATCAAAAGAATTCTACTGTTCTCAGCGTTAATCCTGTACTATCTGTTGACCCGTCTGTGGGGTATATCAGGGGCCATGAACGAGTACTTCGACTACGATGAGGGGACTTACCTCCTGATAGCGAGGTTCATAAACCATGGCATCCTCCCCTACAGGGACGTAATAGCGGTGCACCCGCCTTTTTACTACTACCTCCTCGCCCTCTGGATGAGGATTTTTGGGGACAGCTATGTTGTCGGGAGGTCTCTCTCCGTAGTTCTGGGCTTAGCTGCAGTTTACGTTGCCTACCTCACCGGAAGGGAGCTCCGGGACTGGAAGCTGGGCG
>NZ_JALTCZ010000041.1 GCF_027008145.1 Thermococcus sp.
GCTCACCGAGAGGGGAAAGAAGTATGCTGAGATAGGCCTTCCTGAGTGGAGGGCTCTGAAAGTTCTGAAGGAGAAGGAAAAGGCAACTCTCGACGACCTCAGAGGGGTTCTCAGCGATGACGAGCTCAAGCCGATAGTCGGCCTCCTACGGAGAGAGGGCTGGGTCAACGTGAAGAAAGAGAGGGGAAGGCTCGTTTTAGAGATAACCGAGGAGGGCCTCAAAGCCGGGGAGAGACCCATCGACAGGGCCCTGAAACTTTTGACCGAGAGGGGAACTGTCCCAGTCAGTGAGATAGAAAAGTTCGTCCCAGTTAAGGAGCTTAAGAGGAGGAAGGTTGGCGAGGAGGAGACTGTAACCGAGAGGGAAGTTGAGATAACCCCCGCTGGAGAGGAGCTGGTAAAGAAGGGAATCGAGCTGAAGAGGGAAGTTTCCGTTCTGACGCCAGAGCTCATAAAGTCCGGCAAATGGAGGGAAGTCGAGTTCAGGCGCTTTGATATAAAGGCTCCCGTGAGGAAGATTTATCCCGGCAAGAAACAGCCTTACAGGGCTTTCCTCGACAAGATAAGGAGAAGGCTCATCGAGATGGGCTTCATCGAGATGACCGTTGATTCCCTCATAGAGACCCAGTTCTGGAACTTCGACGCCCTCTTCCAGCCGCAAAATCACCCAGCAAGAGAGTGGACAGACACATATCAGCTTAAATATCCAAAAAGCGGGTACCTACCCGGGGAGGAGCTCGTCGAGAAGGTCAGGGAGGCCCACGAGAAGGGTCTTGCCGGTTCAAGGGGCTGGGGCTACGTTTGGAGTCCTGAGAGGGCGATGCTCCTAATGCCGAGGGCACATGGAACTGCCCTGAGCGGGAGACAGCTGGCCAAAGGCGTCGAAATACCTGGAAAATACTTCACGATACAGCGCGTCTTCAGGCCTGACGTTTTGGATAGGACGCACCTAATAGAGTTCAACCAGGTGGACGGCTTCGTTGTCGGCGAAGAGCTCAACTTCAGGCACCTCTTAGGGATTCTCAAGCGCTTCGCGGTCGAGATAGCCGGAGCAAAAAAGGTAAAGTTCCTGCCCGATTATTACCCCTTCACCGAGCCGAGCGTCCAGATGAGCGCCTATCATCCAGAACTTGGCTGGGTCGAGTTTGGCGGTGCTGGAATATTCCGCGAGGAGATGACAAAGGCCCTGGGAATTGACGTTCCAGTTATAGCGTGGGGAATAGGGATAGACAGATTAGCTATGTTCAAGCTCGGCATTGATGACATCCGCTACCTCTTCAGCTACGATTTAAGATGGCTCAGGGAAGCGAGGCTCGTGTGGTGAGGTGATACCATGCCGAAGTTCGATGTTTCGAAGTCCGACCTTGAAAGGCTCATAGGAAAGAGCTTCACCGTCGAGGAGTGGGAGGACCTCTTCCTCTACGCCAAGTGCGAGCTCGACGACGTCTGGGAGGAGAACGGTGAAATCTACTTCAAGGCGGATTCAAAAGACACCAACAGACCCGACCTCTGGAGTTCTGAAGGAATAGCAAGGCAGGTTAAGTGGGCGCTGGGAATGGAGAGGGGACTGCCGAAGTACGGAATGGAGAAAAGCAACGTCACCGTTTACGTCGATGAAAAGCTGAAGGACATCCGTCCCTACGGTGTCTACGCAGTTGTAGAGGGCTTGAACCTCGACGAGGAGGCTCTCAAGCAGATGATAAACCTCCAGGAGAAAGTAGCTTTAACCTTCGGAAGAAGGAGAAGGGAGGTAGCGATAGGCATCTTTGACTTCGACAGGGTCAAGCCACCAATCTATTACAGGGCAGCGGAAAAGACCGAGAAGTTCGTCCCGCTCGGCTTCACCGAGGAGCTAACGCTTGAGGAAATCCTTGAAAAACACGAGAAAGGACGGGAATACGGGCATCTGATAAAGGACAAGCCCTACTATCCTCTCCTCGTTGATTCCGAGGGAAAGGTTCTTTCAATGCCGCCGGTCATCAACTCCGAGGTAACTGGCAGGGTGACAACCGAAACTAAGAACGTCTTCGTTGACGTTACCGGCTGGAATTTGAAGAAGATCATGCTCGCTTTAAACGTTGTCGTTTCTGCCCTAGCCGAGCGCGGTGGGAAGATAAAGAGCGTGAGGGTTGTTTATCCGGACTTCGATATTGAAACGCCAGATTTAACGCCGAAGTCTTTCCAGGTAGAGCTGGACTACATAAGGAAGTTAGCTGGCCTTGAGCTGAGCGACGAAGATATCAAGGAGCTCCTTGAGAGGATGATGTACGGGGTTAAGCTCGAAGATGGAAAGGTAAAGCTCCTCTATCCCGCTTTTAGAGACGATATAATGCACGCCCGCGATGTCCTTGAGGATGTTCTCATAGCCTACGGCTACAATGAGATAGAGCCCGAAGAGCCCAAGCTGGCAGTCCAGGGCAGAGGGGACAAGTTCATTGACTTTGAGGACGCCGTAAGGGAGCTCATGGTCGGCTTTGGCCTGCAGGAGGTAATGACCTTTAACTTAACCAACAGGGAGGCCCAGTATTCAAAGATGAACCTCCCCTGCGGGGAGGAAGAGGAGTGCGCGGACTACTTCAACCACCCACCGGCAGAGCTCGTCGAGATTGAGAACCCGATAAGCCCCAAGTGGTCGGCCCTGAGGAACTGGCTCCTTCCGAGCCTGCTCGACTTCCTGGGCCAGAACACCCACGAGGAGTATCCGCAGAGGCTCTTCGAGGTCGGGAAGGCGACGATGATAGACGATGACAGGGAAACCAAGACGGTAAGCGAGAGCAAGCTGGCCGTCGCTCTAGCACACCCGCGCGTTACCTTTACAGAGGCCAAAGAGATACTGGACTCGGTGATGAGGCACCTAGGCTTTGAGTACCAGCTTGAAGAGATCGAGCACCCGAGCTTTATCCCGGGAAGGGCTGGAAAAATAGTCGTTGAAGGGAAGGCAATAGGGGTCATAGGGGAGGTTCATCCCATAGTGCTGGAGAACTGGGGTCTTGAGATGCCCGTTGCTGCCTTCGAGCTCTTCCTCCACCCCTTGTACACCAAGCCCTACCTATGAACCCTCCCCCAGACTTTTCTTTACCATCTCGTACATCAGCTCGAAGTTAGTAACGTTGAGTAGCACCTCAATGTCAAAGGCTTCGTCCATACTTCCACCCCCACCCTGTCGTTGGGGAGGGCCTTTATTTTACTTTTCCCTCCAGCTTGGAACATTATCTAAGATTGACCTTTATGTATGTAAAGAAAACTGACAGAACGGCAGAGAAACCCATTTATACCCGACCCCGAAGTTCAACCCATGAAGCTGGCCCTGAGAGTTGCCTACGATGGAACGGCCTTTTACGGCTTTCAAAGACAGCCCGACGTCAGAACGGTAGAGGGGGAACTAATAAGGGCCCTGAAAAAGCTGGGAGTTATCGGAGACCCCGAAAAAGCCGAGTTTAAGGGCGCCTCCCGGACGGATAGGAGCGTTTCGGCCCTCTTCAACGTCGTCTCCTTCACACCCACCAGAAGGCCGGACTTAGCTAGGCCAGAGGTTCTGAACCACCACCTGAGCGACGTCTGGGTCGTTGGAGTGGCCGAGGTTCCGGAGGACTTTCACCCGAGGTTCTGGGCTAAGTCGAAAACCTACCGTTACTACCTTGTGAACGAGGGCTTTGACGTTGAGGCAATCAAAAGGTGCTCCCGCCTCTTCGTTGGGAGGCACGATTTCTCAGCCTTCTCAAGGCTCGAACCTGGAAGAAAACCGGTAAGGAAGCTCGAACGGGTCGAGGTCATCCTGAGACAGGGTTATCTGGTCCTTGAGCTTGAGGGGAAGAGCTTCCTCTGGGAGATGGCAAGGAGAATTGTAAACGCCCTAAGACTCTGCGCCCTCGGTCTGCTCGGTGAAGATGAGATAAGGGAAATGCTAAAGGGAACATATGCGAAGAAAGTTCCCCCAGCACCGGCGGAAGGCCTCGTGCTCTGGCGGATAGACTACCCCGGAATACAGTTCAGAATCGACGAGAAGGGTCTTAGAAAAGCCAGAAGGGATATTTTCGAGCGCTATTCACGGGCCCTTACTAGAGCGGCGCTTTTTGGAGATGCTCTTTTCGAGCTGTAGCCCCGTCTCCCTGTCGTAGAACTTCCCGTAGTACTGCTTCAGGGCTTTCTGCCTCTCAAGGAAGTGAGTAAAGAGCAGAGGATCGTCGTCCTCAACGTCAACTATAACAGCTTTCATGCCCTTCTTGGGCCTGAGGGCACGCCCTATGGTCTGTATCGTCATTATGTCGCTCTTGCCACCACCGGCAAGGATTATCGCCGATATCTCGGGTATGTCAACCCCCTCCTTGAGCAGCGTCGAGATTAAGACAGGAATTTCGCCCCTCTTGTAGGCCTCCAGTATCTCCCTCCGGTTGGGACTCTTGGAGCTTAGAAACTCGGCCTTTATCCCCTCCTCTTCAAGCATATCCTTGAGTATCTTGCCGTGCTCAATGCGCTTTACGTCTATTAAAACCCGGTGCCCCTTTCTGGCGAGCTCAACGGCCTTCTCCACAATCGCCCTGTTCCTCTCGTCGTTGTTCATTATCATGTCCTCGTAGAGCTCCTTATAACGTTCGCTGAATGAAGGCATCGATGACTCGTACCTTATGACCTCGAAGCGGGGCTTTGCTAAAAAGCTCTCCCTGATGAGATCCTCTGCCTTAACCTCATAGATTATCGGGCCTACCACTGCCTCTATCTTGAGCTCCTCCCCGCGTATCCTCCTCCAGGGCGTTGCCGAGAGTCCGAAGCGGTACACCTGAGGAAGTGAGAGACCCAGCTGGTAGAACTTCTCGGCGGCAGAAGTCCTGTGGCACTCGTCAAACATGACGACAGCGTACTCTCCTTGGAGCTTCTCGGCCCCCCTAGAAAGGAGGGTCTGTATCATAGCTACCGTAACGTTTTCCTCCTCCCAGCGGTTGTCCCCCACGATGCCGGCCTTCACCCCAAGTATCTCCTCGACGCTCTCGGCCCACTGGTAGAGGAGCTCCTTGGTGTGAACGACGATTAGAGCAGAAAGGTCGAGCTCGTGTATTATCCTTAAGCCCACAACTGTCTTTCCGCTTCCCACCGGAAGGGCTAAAACACCCATCCTGGTCTTTAGGGCCTTTTTAACGGCCCTTTCCTGATAACGGCGAAGGACGAAGTTCTCATTCCACGTGGAGTTCAACTTCCTCCCCTTCCCTTTCCTCTCGTCTATTATCCTCACGCGGTAGCCTTTGCTGTTGAGGGACTTCTTTACCCTCGGCAGGAGACCAATTGGGAATGTCTTCTCGTAGGGGTCGTAGAGGCTCTCGGGCTTCTCCCACTTCCCATAGTCCTTCTTGTAGGTGAGTAAGTCGTAGACGAGGAAGTAGACCTTAGGCTCGGCCTTCTCAATTCTAACCAGTGCGGAGCCGTCGGGTATCCTGAGGGTCACCATGGGCATGGCCAATCAAATCGGGTCTGGAAAAAGGCTTTATAGACCTTTTGGAACAACTCCCTAAGGTGGTGACATGCTGAGGGAAATACTGAAGGGATTTAATGACGTCGTTGTAATTGAGAAGCCCCTCAAAAAGGAGCTTGAGGTCACGAGGTACCTCCTGGAGTATAAGGACAGACCGGTCCTCTTCAGGGACGTTGAGGGCTGGCAGGTTGCCGGGAACATATGGAGCACCCGAGAGAGGATAGCCACCTATTTGGGACTCAGCCGGGATGAGCTCATCCACTTCATAAGCGATGCGATGACAAACCCTTCCCCATACAGAACCGTTGAAAAGGCTCCCTTCCTCAAGAACTCGACGGGAGACTTTTCGCTCAGAGAACTGCCCGTCCCGAAGTACTACCCCAACTGCGGCGGCCAGTACTTCACCTCGGCGATGGTCATAGCAAAGGACGAGAACGGCTTCGTGAACACCTCTTTCCACAGAATAATGGTTCGCGACGAAAAGACCGGAGCGATAAGGCTTGTGCCGAGGCACCTCTACGCAATGTGGAAGGAGAAGGCAGAAAGGGGAGAAGAACTCGACGTGAGAATAGTCGTTGGCAACCCCATTCACCTCCTACTTGCTGGGGCAACGAGCGTCGCCTACGGAATCAGCGAGCTTGAGATAGCCAGCAGGATGAGCGAAAAGGCCTTTGGAAGGCCCGTTGACGTTGTTGACCTTAAAGGCATTCCCGTTCCCGTTGAGAGCGAGTTCGTCTTCGAGGCAAAGATAACTCCAGAGCTTGTTGAAGAGGGGCCCTTCGTTGACATAACCGGAACCTACGACCACGTAAGAAAACAGCCCCTCATTGTCTTCGAGAGGATGTATCACGTCGAGGAGCCAATCTTCCATGCCCTCCTCCCAGGCGGATACGAACACTTCATGCTGATGGGCCTCCCCAAGGAGCCCCAGATATATGCGAGCGTCAAGCAGGTCGTTCCCAAAGTCCACGGCGTAAGGCTGACGGAAGGCGGAGCTATGTGGCTCCACGCCGTCGTCTCGATAACAAAACAGCACGACGGCGACGGCAAGAACGTGATTCTAGCTGCCTTTGCAGGTCATCCGAGTTTGAAACACGTCGTTGTCGTCGACGAAGACATCGACATCTATGACGACAGGGAAGTTGAGTGGGCGGTAGCCACTCGCTTCCAAGCCGACAGAGACCTTGTCATAGTGTCAAACGCCCGCGGTAGCTCCCTCGACCCCTCTGCTGAGAAGAGCCTGACGGCGAAGTGGGGCATAGACGCAACCAAACCGCTCGAAAGAAAGGAGGAGTTCGAAAGGGCAAGGGTTTAGCCTCTTCTTTATATCCTCATCAACTCCAGGACGAGGTCGGCCTTTTCGCAGTGCGTTCTCAGCCTTTCAAAAACCTCCTTCTTCCCACCGAGAACCGGCCAGAGGATTGAGTCAATGTGGAGCGGGGGAATCCCGGTCTCAAGGGCTATCCTCCTCCAGAAGCTCACAGGTGACTCGTTGGTGAAGCGCCTAGTGTAGGCATTTATCCTGACGTCGTCGGGGATATCTATACCCATCGGATAGGATGTGAACTCCACGAAGGCTATTCTTCCAGCGTAGCCGAACATCTTGACCGCGAAGACTATCGTTTTGGCGCTCTTCTTTGAGCCAAGGACCAAGGCCAGAGCATCCCTTAACCCCATCATGTCCCTAAAGTAGAACCGCCTGAGGTCGTCTATTTCCAGGGAGTCAAGGAAGGGTTCAAGTCTTTCAAGGCGCCTCAGCTTTCCCGCTATGAGTCGCCTGTTGGTTCTCGAAGACGGGAGAAACCCGGCGTAAGCCTTGGCAATGTCCTTTTCTGGCAGGTTGGAGGAGAAGTACCTTGAGAACTCCCACCACCAGTCCTCACCCTTACCGGTCAGCTGGTAGCTGACAAGTGCGTTCGCGATGACAAGCTTCATGAAGAGCTCGTCGTTACCGAGGTTCTCCCTCAGGTTGGTGAGTGCCTCGAACTGGAGGTCGACCCTCTCCTCTATCGTCCTCGCACAGCCAAGGCCGAGCTCCCCCAGTATTTCGACCAGTCTGGAGACCTTCTCCTTATCTTCCCTGTATTTCACCCTGACGAACCTGTCCAATGTCATCCGGTCACGCTCCTCAGGATCTTCTGTATGAAGGCGTTCTCCTCCACGACCTCAGCCCCCCTGTTCCTTGGAAGGCCGAGTTCGACCTTCGCCTCTATCCCCAGGTTCTTTAGGTAGTCGTGGAGTTCAACCGAAAGCCTCTGAAACTCTGACTTAAGGATGACGCCGTAGACCGTCGGCCCCCAGCTGCTCTGCCCTGCACCGTAGGTCTTCCTCTGGAGGAACTCAAGGACGAGTCTTACATCCTCCCTGAACTCTCCCCCCTGGAACTCCTTGAAGTGCATTCCAACGAGCCTCTGTATAGCAGAGAGGTGCTCCCCAAAGGCCCTGATGTTGCCTTCCTTTAGGGCGGGCAGAAGGCCGAGAAGGGTGCGGTGGCTTATCTCCCGCGCGACCTCAACGCTCCCAAAGGTTGAGTCCATGACCGGCCTCTCTTCATCCTCGTCTAGCCCGGGTTCCACCTCGGGGATGACAAGAAGAAAAGCCCAGCCCGATGGAACCTCTTCCCTCAGAATTAAGGGAGGAAGGCCTGAGGAGACCCCACCGTCGAGAACGAAACCACCGTGAGTGAAGGAGTATATACCCGCCCCGCTGTTCTCGCCCCTACCGAGGGCCCGAGCGATGTCCAAGGCAGAAACCCTGAGACCACCCAGCCTTGCAACGGCCCTCCCAACGGCCAAGCTGAGCTGGGTCGTCGAACCCAGACCGACGTGCCTCGGTATTGACTTTCTGACCTCAACGTAGTAGTTCATCCCCGTATTAAAGACGGAGTTCATCCTGCGGAGGGCTTCCGATATAGTTTTCTTGTCCTCCCCCTCGGCGATTATCTCTGTTCTCTCGTAGGGCAAGACCCTCAGCTCATAGCCCCCTTCGAGGGCAACCCCGAGGCTTCCAAAGCGCCTCCCGAGGCTTCCAGTGGGATCTATAAGCCCAAGGTGGAGCCTTCTTGGCGTTCTTACTATCATCTTCTCACCCGCTGAAGTTGAGGAGAAGGGACTTTTAACGGTTTAGCAGAACCGCCTATGGCGACTGTATGAGGTTCGCGGGTGGTAGTCTTAAGGAGAGTTGCTACCTTTATCGTAGAGTTCTCACCCTAATCTTCTCTTCCTTCCACTCCTCAACGAGGGTGAGGAGGAGGGACAGCGAAAGCGGACCGATTATGACCCCCACGAACCCGAAGGCTATGTAGCCACCGAATATGCCAACAACGCTCACAAGGGCATTTACCCCCCACTGCCTCTTTCCCAGTTTTTTCACGAGGAATATATCAGGCAGGGGGGAGATCAAAGTCACCCCGTAGATGGTGAGTGCCAAGGCAACACCAAGTCTGCCAATGGTGTATAGGTAGAAAGCCCCCCCAAGCCAGACCATCCAGCCGCCAACGACCGGGAGCAGTTCAAGGATTGCCGTGAGGATGCCGGCCGCTATGGCCCCACCGATGTCGGAGATACCGTAGATATAGAAGGCCAGAGTCATCATTATACCCTTACCAATGCTGATGAGGAGCCAGCCCCTCAGCATGTAGTGGAGTGTTCTTGCCCCGCTCTCAACGAGCTTCTGGGCCAGCTCCCTGTTACTCGGGGGCAGAAGGGAGTAGAGCTCGTTCTTTACCTCAATTGCATTGACAAGGACTCCGTAGAAGGCAAAGACCATGACAACGACTTGGAGGGCGAGCTTGGGGAGAGAGTAGGTATAGCCAAGGACATAGGCGTTGAAGCGCTCCGTTATGGCTTGAGAGAGCTTCATCGTGAGGTCGTACGTAGCCGGCGGGAGGTGTATCCCCAGGAGCCATTTGAAGAAGGTGTCAACGTATTCCGCAAGGGAGAGCTTGATGTCGTTAATCCAGAGGGCAAAGCCCAAGATAAAGAAGAACGAAAGGAGGGTGAGAACCCCCGTCAGGATGAAGGCCGACCAGCGGTTGCCAACTTTACCTGACAGGCGCTCGTGGAGGGGGTAGAGAATGTAGGCGAGGGTTATGGCTATGATTATAGGAGATATAATCGGACTTACAGTCTCCCAGGTAAGGTAGAGGATTATGAGCGAAAGGACGACCCAGACTGCGGCCTCAAGTTTCATTGAGCATCCCCAAGTATTTGAGTATGAGCTCCGCCATCGAGGGCTTCGTGAAGGTTATAAGGCATCCCCCCTCGTCGAGGAGAAAGTCCCTTCCAATGGCCACGAGCCTCTTCCCGACCTTCACGATACGGGCTCTCTCAAGGTTTATTCTTTCCCTCACCTCAACCGGGATGTTCACGGCCAAGAGGGCCTTTTTAAGCCTCTCGATGACGCTCCTGTTGATGAACTTAAGCGGGCTCGATTCAACTTCGCTGGAGACGATCTCCCCTGCCTCAAGGGGGATCCCCCAGAACTCCTTGGCACACTCAAAGGGATAGACGTAGTCCTCCCCGTAGTCGGGGAGGTACAGCTCCCTTATGATGGTGAGGAGAAGCCTCCGGGCGTCATTCCCGTAAAACTCCACGCGAACTTTGAACTTACCGTCCTCAAAGCCATTCTCAAACACCTCAAGCTTCTCATCGCAGAGCATCCCCCCTCACCCCCCTAGGTACGGCCTCACGTAGCGTGGGTCGAGGTAGAGGGCCTGACTGCCGTATATGGTGAACCCGGAAGGAGTCTGGAGGTTCTTATATATAACGACTTTAGCACCGATTGCGTTCATAAGACTCTCAAGAACCGATATGGCGGTGTCTATGCCTCCCGTCTCGTCCACGAGGGTTCCGGTAACGTTCTCCGCGAACCACGTCCTTCCGGTTGCGAACTTCTTGACAGTGCTCAT
>NZ_JALTCZ010000042.1 GCF_027008145.1 Thermococcus sp.
CCCCAGCCTGACAACGTGAGTTGTGCAGGGTATGCACGGGTCGTAGAGGCGCATGACGGCCTCAGCGGCTTTAATGCTCAGACCCTTTGCCATCTCCTCCATAACCGGGATGTTGAACATCGTCGGGACGACTATCTTTGACTTCATGACTCTGCCTTCCTCTCCAAGTTCAACATAGTGGATGAGTGTTCCCCTCGGAGCCTCGTAGACACCAACTCCCCTCCCGGGTCCGAAGGTTACCTCCCTTGTCCTGAATGGCTCATCCATTTTGATCTCGTCGAGTATTTCGCCAAGCCTCTCCAAGGCAAGTTTTGTATCCTCTACTCTGGCAAGATGGAGGTCGTAGAGTGAGTTGCCTTTGAACTCGCGGTAGGTGCTCATCCTCGCCCTTGGTCCCGTCTCAACTTTGTCACCATCGTAGAAAGCTACGAGCGTCGTGGATTCCCTGGCCGTTTCCTCCCCTCTGAATTCGTAGTAGGGAATCGTCTTTACTTTCTCCCACTCGATGTTGTACCTGTCACCGTAGAAGAAACCGCTAGAGAGGTATTTGAAAGGCCTCTTGGTATCCCTCAGCTCTTGGGCAATCTCGGTTTGGATGTCCTCATCTGTTAGAAGCTCCTCGACCGTTTCCCACCTGTTCATCAGATCGTTGAACCTAGCTTTGAGGTTGTTGAAGACACTCCACTTGGGAACGGAGAGCATTCCTCCAATGGTGAGGTTCGGTGGGTGAGTTGCGGCGCCCCCAAGTTTCAGGAGGTAGTCACTAACCTTCGCGTGGAAGTCCATCAGGTTAAAGAGAACCTCGTTCCTCTTTTCGGGTCGTATCAGGTCTCCAGCAACCATCAGGAAGAGGAGGGCATGGCTCTGCATGCGGTTTATGAGGCCGAGAGCCTCTCTCATCAGCCTGCCGTTCCTTGGGGGTGTTACCCCTATGGCGTGTTCTATCGCCTCGCTCGCTGCTATTCCATGGGAGGCGTGGCAGAGACCGCATATCCTCATGACCGCCTCAACCGCGAAGAGGGGGTTCTTTCCAACGACCATCTTCTCGAAGCCCCTGACCGGGGCCGTGGCAATGAAGAGGGCATCCTGAACTGTCCCGTTATCCTCATACAGGATGAGCTTTGCCTCACCGGCTATCCTGCATACTTTATCAACGGTAACCTCGCCCAAACTACCACCTCCATCTTCACGCTCCATCATGAGGTTGGAGGAACACGATAAAAGCGTTTTTTGAACTAAAGGTTTAGAACTCCTGTTTAAAGGGAAGGAGGGAAATACAGTCCTATCTACACCCAAGCTCAAATAAAAAATTAGAACGACGGGTTTACCCGTTAGATGAGTTTCCCAACTCCCTCAAGTGACACCTTGGAGATCCTCTCCCTCGCAATCTTTTCAGCGGTTCTGCGCCTTATCTCCTCCTCGACTTCCTCCGGTTTTCCGAAGAATATCGCCTCAGCCGGGCACATCTCACTGCAGGCGGGGGGCATTCCCAGCTGTCTTCTGTCGGCGCACATGTCACACTTTGTCATGGCCTTGAGCTTTACATCGAAGGTGGGAACGCCAAAAGGACATACCGCCAAGCACATCATGCACCCTATACACTTGTTCGGGTTTATAATGACCGCACCATCGTGATCCCTAAAGATAGCACCCGCAGGGCAGACCTCTATACAGGGGGCCTTCTCACAGTGCCTGCAGGTGATGGGTATTGGAATGCCCGTTACGGTGTAGTAGACCCTTATGTTTGGCTTTCCGTGGTGTATGAACTCGCACACTCCCTGACAGGTTTCACAGCCTATACAGAGGCTGTAATCAACGTGAAGAACCTTCCTCATTCTTTCACCTCCATAAGCCAGTAATGAATGCTCTCAGCGGCGTATAGGCCGTCTTTTACTGCCTTTCCAACTTTTGACGGTCCGAGAACTACATCTCCGGCTGCGAAAACTCCCTCTCTGCTTGTCATGTGTCTGCTGTCAACGACTATGCGACCCTTCCTATCAAGTGCTATACCGGTTTCCTTTGAAAAGGGAGGCGTCGGCATCTGGCCAACGGCGCACACAACGTAGTCAACGTCAATCTGGAAGTTTGAGCCCTCTATTGGGACGGGTCTTCTCCTTCCCGTTTCATCGGGTTCGCTCAGCCTAGTCTTTACGAGTTCTATTGCCCTCACCCTTTCGTTCTCCCCGATTATCTTTACCGGCATGGTTCTCTCTAGCCACTTGACCCCCCTCTGCTGGAGGAGGTTTATCTCATAGGCCCCTGCTGGAGCCTCATGGATCGTTCTGCGATAGCTGAGGTAAACCTTTTCCGCCCCAAGGTTAACACTCTCCAGTGCTGCGTCGACGGCGGTGTGTCCTGCCCCTATCACTATGACCTTCTTCCCTTCAACGGGTGGAACTTTGCTCCAGTCCATGTATCCCAGCTTGGCGCTTTTGATTCTGAAGAGGTATTCCAAGGCTGGAAAGACCCCTTCAAGATCCGAGCCGGGTATCGTCGGCACGTAGGCGTTCCATGTCCCGGTCGCTATCAGAACAGCGTCGTAGTTCCTTACAATCTCCTCAAAGTCGATCTCCCTCTCGACGAACTCATCGCCGTTCTCCTTAGGGTTGCCAAAGCAGACCTTTGTCCGTGGAAAGTACTTCACTCCAAAGGCCTTCTCAAGCCTTTCGCATCCTTCCCTGACACGGTAGATGGGTATTCTGAACTCCGGGATCCCGAAGAGCATCAGTCCGCCGGGTTCCGGGAGCTTGTCGTAGACGTGAACCTCATGACCTTGGCAAACTAGGCAGCCTGCCGCGGCCAGGCCAGCGGGGCCGGCTCCTATTACTGCGACTTTCTTTCCGGTTGGCCTGGGTTTCTCCCTGCAGTGGAAGGCAAAGTTCATCCCACCCATACCCATCACCTCACGTACGCTTCATAACTCCATGCCACATCAAACATCCTCTTCCTCTTGCAGTCCTCACACAGGTATGCGAGAGTCTCATCGTTCCCGCTCTCCCTGAGCTTTGATGCGAGGTAGTCTGCCTCCTTCCGCGTAAGCGGGAGTCTCTTCCCACAGACCCTGCACTTTGCGTATTCAAACGTGAGCGTGAGTTTGGAGGGCTTTCCCTCCAGTGCGTTTGTGGGGCATACCTCGTTACACTCAAACCTGCACCCGGTGCATCTCTCAGGCTCAAATACTATCAGGCGTTCTCCATCGTTTGAAACCGTTATCGCGTTGTTAGGACAGGCTCCCGCACACAGCCCGCATCCGATGCAGGCTTCCACCCTCAGCATGGCTCTCATCCTCATACTTGGCAATCATGAATATATTAGTGCTTTAATGTCCCTTTATTGGCCAAATCCATTCCCTGTACATTTAAATCTTAATTTGGAGGTTAAAAAGCGTTTTTTGAACCGCTTTTGCTGAACCAAAGGTGTTCAACTAAGTGGGCGGTATCAAGAATTGCACTGAGGGGGTATTTACACTTTTCATGGGGGGCTTAAGTGACTTTGATGCTTAGGCACGTGGTATCTACACCTATCGCTTTCAACCTTGCCATGATGGAGGAGCACGTCAGGGTGATGGCGGAGAAGCACTGCAACGACGACCCCGAGAGGCTGAAGCTTTTAGCAGAGATGGTTGTTAGGGCTTACGACCCGTGCATCTCCTGTTCGGTGCACGTGGCGAGGCTCTAACCTCTCAACTTTTTAAAGTGAAAAAACCAACTAGATATGGTGAGGTCATGGCGAAAGTGACGATTCAGGTTGATGTTCCCGATGAATACGTCGATTCATTTAAGAAACACGTTGAGGAGATAGCTAGGTTCCTCCGCAACAAGGAGAGGTTGAAGGAGAACTTGGAGAAGGTTAGGGGGATTCTAAAGACGGACAAGTCCTGGGAAGAGCTCAAGGAGGAATACTATGAAGCACACGTTGGTAGACACCTCCGTCATAGTTGAATACCTAAAGGACAATCCAAGGGCCGTTGACCTGATGGCGGAGCTTTTAGACGAGGATAGCGTCCTCTTCATCAACCCTGCGGTTTTTAGTGAAGTCTTTTACGTGATGATGGGGCATTACTTCGGGAAAGCCCCCAGGACAATCAAAGGAAAACCCGAAAAACTGCCCGAGGGGCTCGATACCGTTTTCCAGATTCTCTCCGATTATGCCTTTGTGGAAATAACGAAGGAAACCACCGAAATTGCCAGAGACCTCATCCAGAAGTACGCCATGCTCCCGAACGATGCATTAATCCTTGCCACCTGCATGGAGCACGGCTTTTCCCTGGCGACTCTGGATGACGACTTTAAACTTCCCGCCGGGAAGGAGGGGGTTCCACTCATCGGGGTGAGAGCTTGAGAACCCTAATCCTCGCCCTCGGAAACGAGCTGATGAGGGACGATGGAGCTGGCCTCAAGGCCGGCAGAGTTCTCGCCGAGAAAGGCTACAACGTCCTTGAGGTCGGAACTGATATCTTCCTCTTGGCCAACCACTACAACGGCGAGGAGAGAGTTATTATCATCGACGCGATTTTGAGCGACAGGCTCAAACCGGGGGAGATAGTTCACCTTATGGGGGGAGAAGTCTTCGAGAGGCTGAAGGCTGAGATAAGGAGCGCCCACTTCATGGGGGCAATAGACGGCCTTAAGCTCCTCATGGCGCTTGATGAGAGGCTGGCGAAGGCCGAGATACACTTCATCGGCATCGTTGCGAAGGAGATAGATCTCGGCATGGAGCTGAGCGAGGAGGTTGAGAGGGCGATTCCAGAGGTCGTTGAGCTGGTTGAAGAAATAGTGAAGGGCTAGCGGGCCTCCAGGTACTCGTGAATTGCCTTTGCAGCTTTTCTTCCGTCGCCCATGGCAAGGATAACGGTTGCCTCTCCTCTTATCGCGTCACCGCCCGCGAAAACACCGGGAATGCTCGTCATCAGGTTCTCGTCCACAAGGATTCTCCCCCTCCCGTCAACCCTGAGGTTTCTGGCGTTCTGGTAGAAGGTCTTGTTCGGCCTCTGGCCGATGGCTATTATGGCACTGTCAAACTCCATCGTGAAGGTTTCCCCTGTCGGCACCGGCCTTCTCCTCCCGCTCTCATCGGCTTCGCCAAGTTTCATCTTCTCAAGCTCTATCGCCCTGAGGTTCCCGTTTTCGTCCCCGATGAAGCGTTTTGGCGAGACGAGGAATGCAAACTTAATCCCTTCCTCTTCCGCGTGCTTTATCTCCTCCTCCCTGGCAGTCATCTCGTCCTTGGTCCGGCGGTAGAGGATCCATACTTCCGCACCCAGCCTCAGAGCGGAACGGGCCGCGTCCATTGCCGTGTTGCCTCCTCCGATAACGGCCACCCTCTTGCCTATCTTCACGGGCGTGTCGTATTCTGGGAACCTGTAGGCCTTCATGAGGTTAACTCTCGTGAGGAACTCGTTCGCCGTGTAGATGCCGTTCAGGTTCACCCCGGGCCATGGGTAAACGCGAGGTGTTCCGGCGCCGGTTCCTATGAAGACCGCGTCGTACCCCTCAAGTATCTCCTCGCAGGTTATCGTCTTCCCCACGAGGACGTTGGTTTCCACCCTGATCCCGAGTTTCTCCAGCTTTTCTAGTTCTTTTCTCACGACCTCCTTCGGCAGTCTGAACTCCGGAATTCCGTAGATGAGAACTCCACCCGGCTCGTGGAGGGCCTCAAAAACTGTAACGTCGTAGCCGAGCTTTGCAAGCTCAGCGGCGCAGGTGAGTCCAGCGGGCCCGCTCCCGATAACGGCGACCCTTTTTCCGTTTCTCTTTATCCCTCCCGTTTTCTCGCGCAGGAGTTCCTCGTCTATCCCCCTCTCCCCGGCGTAGTCCGCCACAAACCTTTCGAGCTTGCCTATGTTTACTGGGTCTCCCACTTTTCCGACTACACATCTCATCTCGCACTGCTCCTCCTGCGGGGCGTCGAACTCTGGGCCGTCAACGCAGGCGAAGCGTATCTCCCCATCCACGGTGACGCGGCAGGCACCGCACATGCCCGTCCCGTCGACCATTATCGGGTTCAGGCTCGCGAGCGTCTTTATCCTCTTCCCCCTCGTCAGCTCTGCAACGGCTTTCATCATGACAACCGGCCCAACTGCGTGGACCATGTCGATCCTCCTTCCGCTCTCGATTAGCTCCTTAAGTGCATCCGTTGTGAAGCCCTTCATCCCGTAGCTTCCGTTGTTAGTGGCCACGATCACCTCGTCGCTCACCGAGTCCAGTTTATCCTCCCAGAAGACGAACTCCCTGCTCCTGAATCCGAGTATTGAAATCACCTCGTTCCCGGCCTTCTTCATGGCCCTAGCCACGGGATATATCTCGGCAACGCCGACTCCCCCACCGACCATAACGACGGTTCCAACCTTCTCGACGCGTGTGGGCTTTCCCAGCGGGCCCAGGATGTCGGAGATCGAATCGCCCCCACTGTACGTCCCGAGTTCGTGTGTGGTCTTCCCGACCTCCTGAACGACTAGGGTTATCGTCCCCTCTCCGAGATCTCTGTCCGCTATGGTGAGGGGTATCCTCTCGCCCTTTTCGTGGAGCCGTATCACAACGAACTGGCCCGGTTTTGCGTGCTCCGCGATTCTCGGCGCTTCGACCTCGAAGAGGTTTATCCCTCTGGCGAGGCTTTCCTTCCTTCTGATTCTAAACTCCCCTGATCACCGGAGATGCTGATTCTTAACAGTATAAAACGTATTTTACCACTCATGGTTTTGAACTAAACGTTTTAGAATAGCACCAGTTAGAGGCATACCCAAAGCTTTAAATACTCTCCCGAGAACGGGATGTGAGGCTCTTCTCGGAGTCTTTCGAGAGGGCCCCAAAGTTGGAAAGTTGGTGTTGGATATGTACGGAGACAGGTTTGGTGGATACGAAAGCGAAGCCCCCGTTAAGGTTGGGGAGAGGTATAAAGTCAGGATTGAGAGCCTTGGGAAGGGCGGTGACGGCATCGCCAAGATAAAGGGCTTCGTCATCTTCGTCCCGAACACTCAGGTCGGCGACGAGGTCGAAATCGTTATTAACTCGGTCAAGAGGAAGTTCGCATTCGCCTCGGTTATTGAGTGACTTCCCTTTCCTTCCCTTTCTTCATTCCACGTTTCTGAACCGTGTTGTTTTTAAGGGTACTTCTCGATGGTGTGCCGATGGCCAGGGTCTACGTCGAGAGCTACGGCTGCACGAGGAACAAGGCAGACGGCGAGATTATGGAAGCCATACTGCTTAGAGCAGGCTATGAGCTGGCCGAGAGCCCGGAAAAAGCGGACTACGTCGTGGTAAACACCTGCGCCGTCAAAGATCCTACCGAGCACAAGATGATTCGCAGGATAAGGGAGCTCCTTGATTCCGGAAAGAAGGTCATAGCGACTGGCTGTCTCGTCCACGTTAATCCTGGGGTAATAGATCTCCGCGTCTCCGGAATGCTGGGCGTTAAGAGCATAGACAGAATAGCAGAGGCAATAAGCGTGGCGGAGCGCGGTGGAAAGCTGGTGAGCGTCGAAGGCTGGCGCGAGAGGAATCCGGATAAGCTCGAACTCCCCCGCCTCTGGAAACCGGGGGTTGCCTTCGTCGTTCCGATAGGCGAGGGTTGTCTCAACGCCTGCACCTACTGCGCGACGCGCTTCGCTCGCGGTGTTCTCAAAAGCTATAAACCTGAATTAGTTCTTAGATGGGTGAAAGAAGCCCTGGCGAAGGGCTACAAGGAGATACAGCTCTCAAGCGAGGACACCGGTTGCTACGGCTTCGACATTGGAACTAACTTAGCTAAACTCCTCGATGAGATAACGGCCATAGAAGGTGACTTCCGCATAAGGGTCGGTATGATGAACCCGAACCACACAATAAAGATACTGGACGAGCTGATTGAGGCTTATCAGAGCGAAAAGGTCTACAAGTTCCTTCACCTTCCAGTACAGAGCGGGGACAACGAAATCCTGAGAAGGATGGGCCGGAACTACACGGTTGAGGAGTTCGAGGAAATCGTTAGGGAGTTCAGGAGGAAGGTTCCCGGGCTCAACCTCAACACCGACGTTATAGTCGGCTTTCCCGGCGAGACCGAGGAAGCCTTCCAGAGCACGGTGGAGCTCGTTAGGAGGATAAGGCCCGACAAGATAAACGTCTCCCGCTACAGCAGAAGGCCGGGCACGATAGCCTCCCGATGGAAGCAGTTGCCGGGCTGGCTCGTTAAGGAGCGCTCAAGAAAACTTCACAGGCTCCGCCTTGCCATAGCTTACGAGATAAACCAAGCCTACGTAGGCAAAAGGGTTGAGGTTCTCATCCACGGCCCCGGGAAGAAGGGTGGAATCGAGGGGAGGACTTTTAACTACAAGGAGATAATACTCGACTCCGGAGTTGCTGGTCAGTTTAGGGAGGCCGTCGTTGAGCGGGCCGGCTCGACGTATCTCAACGGCCATCTCCTTTAGGGATCTTCTAGGATATGGGCCGAGACCTTGTGAAATTCTCAAAGAGTTATGGAGATCTTCCAATATCAAAAACAGTGCCTTCAGAATCCTATAAGAAAACTATTTAAACCTCCGCACTGCTTATTCTCCAAGCAGATGCTGATTAGGGGGTTATAGAATGGTGGCAGTTAAAAGGAGCGTCGTCCCGCTGGCGCTCGCGCTGGTGCTGGCGATAGTCGGTGCAGCGCTGGCGGTTCCAACGTTTAACCTCCACATCCAGAACATAGGCGAGGGGGGGCCCCAGCAGATTACAGTTCCCGGCGGAGTCGCCAACGCAAACGTCAACTGGGTTCTTGACAGCAACCCGGACTACGTGAAGGGGGTAAAGGTGTCCTTTGACAAGAACCTTAACTCCGGAACAACAATATACGTCAAGGTTTACGACTCAAACGGAAATGTAATCGCCCAGGGTAGCCAGAATCTGAGCTCTGACCTCAGCGCGGGTAGCTCCATTGAGATAGACTTTAGCAGTAGCGTCGAAATTGGCAACATGGATCAAGTTGCGGTCGTTCTAGTTGGACCGCAGCAGTGAGGAGGCTGTGAATGGGGCTCAGGCACTTTGATTTTTTCTCACTTTTGAGTTACTTCCTTCTCCTCCTCGTAGTTGGCGTTGTTGTTCTCCACTTCGTCTTCGGCTTTCAGTATGTTGTCATCCTCACCGATTCAATGAAGCCCTCCATAAACCCGGGCGACCTCGTTATCACGAGACCCGTTGACCCTTCAGAGCTCCACGTTGGCGATGTTATACTCTACGAGATTCACATAGGTGGCAACACCTACAGGATAACCCACAGGATAGTGGAGATAAGGACCGATCCCTCCGGGAGGTACTACTTCATAACCAAGGGCGACAACAGAAGATATCCTGACCCCTGGAGCGTCTACCCGGGCCAGGTTCTCGGCAAGGTCGTCCTCGTCATTCACACAGTTGGCATTCTGTGGTACTACACGCCCATGATAGTTTTAGCTCTCCTCCTCTTCGTTATAGCCTCCCTCGCTTACGACCTGGCGCTTGAGCTTTTGAAAGAAAAACCACCCTTCCCCAAGTCGAGAAAGGCTCACCTCCCAGTCATAAGGAGGAAAAAGGTGAAGTTTTACCACCATAAGCTTTAAGCCCACTCGCCCTCAGGGATTGCTTCCTTCTTTGCCGGGATCATGCAGATGAACTCAAGGATCTCTCCCGTCGCTTTGTAGCCATGGGGCTCGTTGGGAGGTATATAGAGGAAGTTTCCGGCCTTCACGTGGTGCTCCTCCTTCCCATTGGTTATTATCCCCTCACCCTTGACGATGAATATCTCGTGCTCCCAGTCGTGCTGGTGTATCGGTATCTCGGAGCCCTTCTCCATTACGAAGTAGCGCATTGCGAAGTTCTTGGCTCCGAGCCTTGGAGAAACGAGCCAACGGATGGTCACTCCCTCAAACCCGGTATCCTTTTCCGGAACATCCTTGTAGTGGCCGACGAACATAGGCATCCCCACTTGAGTTCTCCCGGTTCTATTTAAACGTTGCACCAAGCTTTTAAAATGCTGGGACAACTAACTCAGGTGGTTAACTTGAAGAGGTTTGCACTGTTTATTATCCTGCTTGTGGTCTTTTCGGCTGGCTGTATCTCATCACCAGCCGGCACCGGAACAACGGGAACCTCCTCAACTTCGGCACCCCAGGAAAAGGTCTCCGGGATAAACTTCGGCAAATACCCTGCTGGTGCGGTCATAGGGAGCTGGAGCAAGATGTTCAACATGACCTTCTACACCAGCGAGGGCTACGAAGACCTTGTGAGGTACTACTTCCCCGATACGAAGGTTCTTCCTGCTTCCAAGTACCACGGAACGGGTATAGCCGTCCTCTCACCGGCAGAGGTCAGGAGAATGAAGCTCCTCTTTGGGAAGAGAGTTCAGGTGAGGGATATTGAACCATTCGGCTA
>NZ_JALTCZ010000043.1 GCF_027008145.1 Thermococcus sp.
ACTACGCGAGCTATCTCGTGATAACGACGGCCTTCATCATGGGGGTTCTCCTAATCTGGGGGTGAGCATAGATGGAGCAGGTCTACGAAGTTCACTATCACTCCCCGCCCGAAGGGCGTACTAAACGTGCAAAGAGCGAAAACAAAGCCAGTAGAGGTTCCTCCAACTGGAGAATAGGTCGTTTTAAGCATAAAAGCGTTTTCCGCAAGTGCTTTGCGGAGCAAAGGGATCTGGGGGTGAGAGAGTGAGCATCAAGGTTCCGGTCAAGGGAAAGGAGGAAAAACAGAGCGAGCGTGAGAGACTTGAGAAGAGAATAGCCCAGCTCTGCAGGTTCATAGAGCGGTCGCCCTGGGTCTTCCACATTAACAGCGGTTCCTGCAACGGCTGTGATATAGAAATAATAGCCGCTCTGACGCCTCGCTACGACGCCGAGCGCTTCGGTGTAAAGCTCGTCGGCAGTCCGAGGCACGCGGACATACTCCTCGTTACCGGCCCTGTGACCAACCAAAGCCTTGAGAGGGTTAAGCTGGCCTACGAGCAGACGCCGGAGCCCAAGATGGTGGTAGCGGTTGGGGCCTGCCCCACAGGCGGGAGCGTCTTTTACGAGAGTCCCTTCACCAACGCACCCCTCGACAGGGTTATTCCGGTTGACGTTTACGTCCCCGGCTGTCCGCCGAGGCCCGAGGCGATACTCCAGGGGATCGTTTTGGCCCTTGAGAAGCTGGCTAAAATCCTGAAAGGAAAAATCCCGGAGGTGGTTGAGGAATGAACGATAATCCCGTTAACGAGACAAACGAGGTCAAAGAACCCACCAAGATCGAGAAGGTCGCTGAGACAATAGCGGAGCGCTTCCCTGAGGCCCAGGTAGAGGTAAAGACCAACAGGTGGAAGAGGCAGAGGGTCTGGGTGAGAATCCCGAGGGAAAAGTACAGGGAGCTGATGGACTTTATTAAGAAGCTCGACGGCGAGGCCCACTACTCGATAGGCATCGAACAGGACTGGGGGGACGAGCTGGGCTTCCTCAGCCACCTCGTGGTCCACTACAAGGCCGCTCCGGCTGTTTCTCTCATAGTTGACGTCCACGCGCCGAAAGATGATCCGGTAATTCCAGACATCAGCGACATCTTTCCCATAGCGCTCCAGTTCGAGAGGGAGGGCATGGAGATGGTCGGGATAGACTTTGAAAACGCTCCCGACAAGAGAAGGCTCTTTCTACCTGACGACTTCCCGGAGGGAATCTACCCCCTCCGCCTAGACGACAAAGGCGTTCCAGATGAGATGGTCAAGAACGCTGGTCATCCTTACTATTTGAAGGGAGGTGCAAGGAAATGAGGCCTGTTAATGAGGTTCGCGTTTATCTGCCGTCAGACACGGAGAGGGGAGAGAACGCTGAAAGTTCCAGAGAAAAGAAACCTCCAATCAGGAGAGAGAGGGTTGGTGAGTTGAATATCTTCCGCGAGTGCTTTGCGAAGCAAAGGGCTCTGGAGGGAGGATCAAAATGACTGAGAGAGTCGAGTACTGGGTCAAGATACCCTTCGGGCCGATTCATCCGGGTTTGGAGGAGCCCGAGAAGTTCATACTTACCTTAGACGGTGAGAAGATTATAGATGTTGACGTAAAGCTCGGCTACAATCTGCGCGGAATCCAGTGGATAGCCCTCAGGAGGAACTACATCCAGATAATGTACTTAGCGGAGAGGATGTGCGGGATATGCTCCTTCTCCCACAACCACACCTACACGAGGGCAGTTGAGGAAGCCGGAGGTATTGAAGTCCCGGAGAGGGCCGAATACATACGCGTCATCATCGGCGAGCTTGAGAGGATTCACTCCCACCTGCTAAACCTCGGCGTTCTGGCTCATGACATAGGCTACGACACACTCCTCCACCTCACATGGTTGGCGAGGGAAAAGGTCATGGACACGCTTGAAGCGGTCAGCGGGAACCGCGTAAACTACTCGATGGTGACCATAGGCGGTGTCAGGAGGGACATAGACGAAAAGAAGAGGCGGATAATCCTCGATATGATCAAGTACTACCGCGAGGTCTTTCCCCAGATTGAGGAGGCCTTCCTCCATGACCCGACGATAGAGGCCCGTTTCAGAGACACCGCGGTGATAAGCAAGAGGGTTGCACTTGAGCAGGGGGCTGTCGGTCCGACGGGAAGGGGTTCCGGAATAAGGGACGATGCCCGCTGGAGCGAGAGGCTTGGCGTCTACCCCGACCTCGGGATAAAGCCCGTAATGCCCCAGGACGTTACCGGCGAGAGGCCGAGGGGCGATGTATTCGACAGGATGGCGGTGAGGATAGGGGAGCTCTACCAGAGCCTCGAACTTATAGAGCATGCCCTCGATGGGATGCCCGACGGAAAGATAAAGGCCTTCCCGAAGGACAACGTCCTCTACGCGAAGCTCCGCCTTATGGTTGACGGGGAAGGAATCGGGAGGTACGAGGCTCCAAGGGGGGAGCTCGTCCACTACGTCCGTGGAAAGAAAGGCTCGGATAAGCCACTCCGCTGGAAGCCGAGGGAGCCGACCTTCCCGAACCTCTTCTCGGTGGCGAAGGGGGTTATAGGGGATCAAGTAGCTGACTTCGTGGTCGCTGTTGCGTCAATAGACCCGTGCCTGAGCTGTACCGACAGGGTTGCGGTTATAGAGGACGGTAAGAGGAAGGTATTGACCGAGAAAGACCTCCTCAAGGAATCCATCAGAAAGACGCGTGAGATAAACCCCGAGATCAAGGGAGACCCAACTCCAGTGGGGGCGAGCTGTTCGAGGTGATGCCAATGGACGCCGTTACTGGGCTGGTTTACCCGGTTGCAGGTCTGCTCGGCCTCTACGCCTTCGTCTCTCTTGTCTCGCTGATCTGGGAGGGGATAGACAGAAAACTGGTAGCCAGAATGCAGAGGCGCATAGGGCCACCGATCCTTCAGCCCCTCTACGACTTCCTCAAGCTTTCCAGTAAGGAGACGATAATCCCGAGCACGGCGAACTACATGTTCAGGGTGGCTCCGGTTCTGGCTTTAGCGACGGCAATAGCTCTCTTGGCTTACACACCCATGGGCTTTACGCCCATCTTAGCGAGCAGGGGCGACGTGATAGTCTTCATCTACCTGCTCACGTTGATCAGCTTCTTCAAGATAGTCGGTGCCATAAGCTCAGGCAACCCGTACGCCAAGATAGGTGCCGCGAGGGAAGCGACGGTAATGGTATCAAGAGAACCGGCTATGATGCTGGCTATCTTCACCATAATGTGGCGCCTCGGAAAGCTCGGTGTTCCAAAGCCCTTCAGCATGGGGATCTTCTATACCCACAACATATGGGAGATAGGGACTCCAATGAGCTTCGTTGGAGCGGTTATCCTGCTCTACGTCTTCTGCGTCTGGCTGGCGAGCGAGATCGAGGTGGGGTTCTTCAACATACCCGATGCCGAGGAGGAGATAGCCGAGGGCCTGCTCGTCGAGTACAGTGGGAGGTACTTAGCGTTGCTCAAGCTGACGAACTCGATAAAGGCCTTTATCTCAGCGTCGCTCGTCGTGGCGATATTCTTCCCGTGGGGGGTTTCAGGTTACCTCAACCTCACCGGCTTTTCAGCGGACGTCGTCAACCTGTTCTTCCACGCGCTGAAGGTCTTCGCCCTGCTCTTCGCCGTCCAGAGCGTCTTTAGAGCCGTGACCGGAAGGTTGAAGATAACGCAGGCGGTGGACTTCCTCTGGAAGAACGTCTTCTTGGCTTCGCTCGTCGGCTCTCTCCTCATAGCAATGGAGGTGATAATGTGAGGGCCCCAATACTGGTCCCAACGGTTCTCAGGAACCTCCTCAGGAAGCCAGCGACCAACCCCTTCCCAAAAACCGAGCCGGTTCCTATTCCAGAGGACTTTAGGGGGATGATAGCCTACAACGTGGAGGAGTGCGTCGGCTGCAGGATGTGCGTCAACGTCTGCCCGGCAGGGGTCTTCGTCTATCTACCTGAGATAAGGAAAGTGGCCCTCTGGACGGCGAGATGCATTTACTGCGGTCAGTGCGTTGATGTCTGCCCGACTGGAGCATTGAAGCTCAGCAGGGACTTCCTCTTAGCGAGCTACGACAACAAAGCCGACCGCTTCATACCGCTGAAGGAAGAGAAGGTCGAGGAACTGAGGAGGAAGGCAGAGGAAGCCAAGAAAAAAGGGGCAAAATAGTCAGAGAAAGCCCTTTTTCTTTATCTCCTCCTCTATCCTCTCGACGTTGACTCCCATAAGCCCCGCCTCACCGCGGAGCCTCTGGTAGTGAACCCACTCGATGTTTGCCAAGAACTCATAGAGCTCCCTTGCTTCCCTGTTCCCGGCTATTGAAGAGAGGTGCTCGTAGAGCTTTTTGGCGACGAGCTCGGTCTCCATCGCCACCCTGAAGACGAACTCAAGGTTTGATGGATCTTCGAGGGCCCTTGCGAGACTGGCTACCTCTATGTAGGGGATGTCAACCCCCTCCGGCTCCTCGCCGTAGGTCTTTACATAGAGCCTCCTAAGACCGTCGCCGTGCTCCTCCGACTCCTTGGCGAGCTTCCTGAAGGTCGAGACGAGTCCCGGCGGAAGCCTGAGTTCTTCTGCCTTTTTGGCTAACTTCCAGTATATCCTGGCTTCCTCGTACTCACCGAAGGTCCAGTAAGCTAAGATGCCCCTCTCGGAAAGGGAAAGGAGCATGTCCCTGAACCGCTTTAGTGTGTCTTCAAGGTCCTCCATTCTCACTCCTCCAAGCCGAGGGAACCCCCGAGAGAGACCAGGGACTCGTAGTGACCCCTTTCAATCTCCGCCAGCCGGAGATAGACCTCCTTAAGCTTTGGATTCTCCGTTTCACTGGCGAGCTTCCTGTATATCGTCTCGGCCAGCTTCTCGCTCTCCATGGCTATTTCAAGCACGTCTTTGAGGTCTTCAACCTTCCAGAACTTGCCGAGGACGTTTAACGCTTCAACGTTCGGAACCCTGACATCCATGAGCTCTTCTCCGTACTCCTCCCGGTATATCTTGAGGAGCTCATCCCCGTGCCTCTTGGACTCGTCGCCGAGCCTTTTGAAGGTCTTCACGGCTTTGCTGGGAAGGCCGAGCTCTTTGGCGCGCTCAGCCAGCTTCCAGTAGGTTTCGGCCTCCTCGTACTCACCCTTAATCCAGTAACTGAGGAGTTCGCGCTCGTTCAGCTTCCGTATCTCGTTCAAAATCTCCACGACCATCTCAACCACCCAGCCTTTCATACTCCCTCTTGAGGGCCTCATAATGCGTCCTCTCAACCTCAGCGAGCTTAAGGTAGAGCTCCTTTAGTTTCGGGTCTTCAACCTTCTCGGCAAGGGTTCTGTAGGCGCTCATCGCTATGAGCTCGCTCTCCATGGCCGTTCTCAGGACTTCCCCGACCTGGTCGGCCCTCTCAAACTCTTCGAGAACTGAGAGGACTTCTATCGGCGGTATATCACTCTCCGGTTCCTTAGGATAGCTCTCCCTGAAGAGCCTCGTCAGTTCCTTTGCATGCCTCTCGGAGTCCTTTGAAAGCCTTTCAAAGGTCTCGACGAGGCTTTCTGAAAGGTCGAGGTTTCTTGCCCTCTCTGCCAGCTTCCCGTAGAACTCTGCCTCCTCCTTTTCGCTCTTTATCCAGTAAGCTAGAGCCTCTTTGTAGGATAACTTTGAGAGCTTTTCAATGACTTCCTCAACGTCGAGCATTTCCATCCCCTGTACTGAGTGGGCAGGTCACTAATTAAACTTTGGGTCAGAGGACAATCCACAGTGTTATGAACATCAGGATGTAGGTCACGACGCTCAAAACTGCGTGGAGCTTTATCCAGAGGCCCCTCCTCGGTGAGAGCAGTATCATAGCACCGCTCAAGACCGAGAGGGTCATGAAGGCGAAGGTAATGTAGCCGAAGGTGCAGTGGTCGAAGCTAACCATTTGGAACACCCACCGGGAAGATGTAGAGGGGACTGCCAGAGGTGCCGAGTATCTCGACGACCCTTTCATCGTCGAAGGCTCCAACAGCGACTGTTCCCAGTCCCAAGGAAGTCGCCTCAAGGTAGATGTTCTCCCCTATGTGACCCGCCTCCATGTGGACATACCTTATCCCCCTCTCGCCGTAGACCCTGGTGGTTCTTTCGTAGAAGGCGACGAGGACTATGTCCACGGGAGCATCTCCGACCCACTCCTGGTTCAGAGATGCCCTCTGGAGCTCCCCCCTGAAGTCCCCTTTCTTGAGCTCGATGAGGACATGTCTGAAGGGGTCGTAGCCGTATATTCCAGGGGACAGCCCTTCCACCTTCCCAACGACCACGTAAACCTCGAAGGGATACGTCGGACCAGCGCTCGGGGCCGAGCGGTACTTTCTCCTCCAGTCGGTTATTCCCTGCGCTGCCCAAAGAAGCTGGGACAGCTGGTCGAGCGTTATATGCTCGTCGCGGTAGGAGCGTATGCTCCTCCTCTTCGCTATCGCCTCCTCGACGCTCATTCCGCCGGTGAGCCTCGGCTCGGGGAGAAGAACGATATCCTCACCCTGACCACCCTGGTGGATGCTCCTCAAGTGAGGTTTGAGGAGGAGCAGTGTCGGGAAAACGACGACCATTACGAAGGCCACCAGGGCAACGTGCCTCAGGTTCATGTTAAAACTTTGGGGAAACTCCTATTTATAACCCACTGAAATCACTCCTCGACTTTGAAGCGCGGAAGCTCGCACCTCTTCAGGACACCAACACCGGCCTTCTTTCCGAGGACTTCAACAACCACTGTCCAGTCCGGGTCGCTCAGGTTCACTTTATAACCGAAGCGCTCAACTAGGAGGGAGCCGAGCTTGATTTCAAGCTCCCTCTCCTTCAGCTTTTTGTTTCCCCTAACCCTTGCCCTGACCGCGAAGCTACCGTCGATGGTCCCGGCGAGCCTCAAGACTGCATCTTCAATTACTTCCCACCTAGCTGGAACGAGATCATCGAAGGGGATTACTCTCTGTACCGCCTGGGTCTCGAACTTCTTGAGCCTTTCGAGGGCTTCCTCCTTTCCGAGTGGCGTTTCAGCTAGAAGGACACCCCTCCAGTCCGTCCCCCTGACCCTTACTTTGCCCAATGCCCATTCAAGTTCGAGGATTGCGTCGCCTTCCCTCCCTTGGGGGGCAGTTACGAGGAGAATCATTTCCGCTCACCAATGAACAGGTTTTTATATTAAAAACCCTTTAAAACATTCGGTGGGTGAAATGGAAGGCCTTAAGCTTTACCCGGCACAGTCCTACGAGGTGTACGGCCTCTCGAAGAACCCTTTCGAACAGCTCGCAAGCGAGGGGATAAGTGACGTCGAGAGCATTCACGTTTACCAGGAGGTTGACATGCGCCTGCAGATGATAATCTCGGAGGTTATAGGGAATAAGAGCTCGATAGCGCTGAGCATAGTCGGCCCCCTCGGGATGGGCAAGACCCAGAGGCTCAAGAGCATAGCGAAGGCGATCACCGAGAAGGGCGGAAAGGCAATATACGTAAAGGTCGACACCAACGACATACTCAAGCTCACCAGGGACATATTCTACGCCCTCAAGCCACCCAAGAGCAGAACCAACATCTTCCTTGAGAACCTGTCCAGAAAGCTCGGCTTCATAGACAGGCTGGAGAAAATGCTGACCGACACAAGGGAGTACAAGAGCAGGGACATAGCAGAGCTTTTAGTAGAGCAGATGAAGAAGCACCCCTACTGCGCCCTCCTCCTCGACGAGCTGGAGAACATGAACTCAGCTAAGGAGCACGAGAAGATACAGTTCTTCGAGATGTTGAGGCACTTTATAAGTACCATGCCCCCCGGCTGTATAGTTGCCTTCGCCTGCATTCCCGAGGCCTACGAGGAGTACACGAAAATCTTCCCAGCGTTCTTCATGCGCCTCCACTACGAGTTCAGGCTGAGGCCAATGAGCCTGGATGAGGTCTTTGAACTGGTCAAGAAGAGACTCAACCGGGTCAGGGTAAGGGACACAGACGACCCGATTTATCCCTTCACCGAAGAGGCAATAAGGCTGATTCACCAGCTCGGCAAGGGCAACCCGAGGCAGATTTTAAGGCTCCTCCACTACGTGCTGAGCGAGTCTGCCAAGCACAAGTTCGACCCGATAGATGACTATGTGGTTACAACGATCCTTGAAGAACCCAAGAGCCTTGAGGAATACCTGACTAGAATTCCAAAGGACTACAAGGATCTGGTCGAAGCCATAGTCTTTGAGTTCAGCGGCGGGCCGGTCAGCTACATACAGGTGGCCAAAACGGTCAAAAAGCCGGGAATGCAGGTCTACGAGAACCTCAACGAGCTGGTGAGACTCGGTTTCCTGATAGGTGACATGAAGGGGAACTACAAGGTTCCCGACTACGTGAAGAAGTTCATAGAAGAGGGACAGGCCGAGGGACTGAGGGGGGAGATGGTTGCCTAACTACGATGCCCACGTGCTCAGCGGGATAGCCACCTACCCTGTGGCGGTTCTCATAGCATACCTCCTCAAGCTCTACGCAGGGCTCCCAATAGAGGTTACGACGCCCGGGATGGTGATAGGCTACGCCCTCTATGTCCTCGGGAGCGATTTACCAGACATGGACCATCCGCAGGCGCTGATACACAGGGGGACGAAGCCAATAGTGAGCGTTGCAACGGGGAGTGCCGTCTTCATCTGGTCTAGGGAACTGGGACTTTCGAAGGAGGTGTGGATTAACACGACCGTCCAGTGGACGCTTGGAGCTGTGTCGGCCGTCATAGCATGGTTTGCCTTCACAGCTGTGATGCCGAGGCACAGGGGAATAGTTCACTCCCTCCTCTTTGCCGGGGTATACGCCCTCCTGGCTTATGCCCTCGTCGACTATGGCCTCAGGATGGGGCTCGGCGTCGGGCTCTACTGCGCCCTCTCAGCTTTTCTCGGCTACGCCCTACACCTCCTCCTCGACCGCTCGGTAAAAATTGTCTAATTTTACCCACTTTTGTGCAACAAGCCTTTTAAACAAGCAGGGACAGGGGAAGGCGGAGGTGGGGAGATGTTCAGCCTCGGTGGTTTCTCACGCTCCGGGGAGTACGAGAACAAGACCTGGGACGTGCTCATCATCGGAGCCGGACCGGCAGGGTTTACGGCTGCCATATACGCTGCCCGCTTTGGCCTTGAGACTCTGATCATCAGCAAAGACCTTGGGGGAAACATGGCCTTAACGGACATCATAGAGAACTACCCGGGCTTTCCAGAGGGGATAAGCGGTTCAGAGCTGACCAACAGAATGCACGAGCAGGTGAAGAAGCTCGGCGTTGAGGTTATCTTCGACGAAGTGGAGAGGATAGACCCTATAGAGTGCGCCTATTATGAGGGACCCTGCAAGTTCGGGGTCAAGACGAAGAACGGCAAGCTCTACAAGGGGAGGACGATAATCATAGCCGTCGGTGCCTCGCCGAGAAAGCTCAAGGTCCCCGGTGAGGAAGAGCTTACCGGAAGAGGTGTCAGCTACTGCGCCACCTGCGACGGCCCGCTCTTCAAGGGCAAGAAGGTCATAGTGGTAGGCGGAGGAAACACGGCCCTACAGGAGGCGCTCTACCTGAAGAGCATAGGCGTTGATGTAACGCTCGTCCATAGGAGACAGCAGTTCAGGGCCGACAAGATACTCCAGGACAGGTTTAGGGAGAGCGGTATCCCTGCAATACTCGACACAGTCGTGACCGAGATAAAGGGAACGAACAGGGTCGAGGCCGTTAAGCTTAAGAACCGCGTAACCGGCGAGGAGTGGGAAATGCTGGTTGACGGTGTCTTCATATTCATAGGCTACGAGCCCAAAACAGAGTTCGTCAAGCACCTCGGCATAACCGATGAGTACGGCTATATACCCGTTGATATGGACATGCGCACGAAAGTTCCCGGAATCTTCGCCGCTGGCGACATAACCAACGTCTTCAAGCAAATAGCGGTGGCAGTAGGCCAGGGGGCTATAGCAGCGAATTCAGCCAAGGAGTTATTAGAAGAGTGGAAGGAGAAGAATGGGGAGTGAACTTTCCTTCACCTTACTTGGTTTTCAGAAAAATGAAAAAGTCAGAATTTCCCAATTATCCTTCTCATTAACTCCCTGTCCGGGTTGCCGTAGATGAAGGTCGAGAGTATGTATTCCATCTCGCGTTTATCCGGTCCAAAGACGTCTCTCGCTATAATAGCTTCGAGCTCAGCTCTGATTTCCCTCCGCTCATCCTCGTCGGTGATTTCGCTCGTCCTAATCCCAAGCTCCTTAGCCATATCGTCATAGTGGCCCTTCCTGTAGAGGAGCTTGAAGGCCAGCTCGACTATTCTGGCCTTTGTCTCAGGTTTAGGCTCCGGAATCGGGAGCTCGTAGAGGAAGAACATCGTGAGGTT
>NZ_JALTCZ010000044.1 GCF_027008145.1 Thermococcus sp.
AGCCGACTATTTGGTGATTTCATAGTAAGTCTTTTTGAATTTGAGGACCTTTAAAATTACTCCGCTGGCGTGGGTTTAACTTTAAAACCGACGCCCAAAGGGCATCAGGAGAAAATAAACCCCATTTTAAGGCTTATTCTAACTTACCCCCCTTAAAAACAAGCGTTTGGAAGCAAAAATCCTTGAATTAGGGCATTCTAAAAAAGAGCTACAAGCTTTTGATCAAGCTTTTCCAAAAGCTTCCCTCGCAAGCACTGGCGGAAGATAAGATGCCTTTCCAAGGAATCCCTGCAAATGCCCCTCCCATTGAATAGTTATCTGGTGTGGAGGATTTTAACTGGATTAGCCTCTCTGAGTTAGTTCACCCAAACCCCTAAAAACCTTGGCGATTATATCCATACCGGTGAAACCAATGTCGTGGAAGGACAGGCTCGGTCTCGTGCACATCTACACCGGCAACGGGAAGGGGAAGACTACGGCAGCTTTTGGATTAGCCGTCAGGATGCTCGGCTCCGGTGGAAAGGTGATAATAATCCAGTTCCTGAAGGCCGGCAAGGCCTACGGTGAGCAGGTGAAGATAGAGGAGTGCGGGGCCGTTATAGAGTCCTACGGACTCCCCAAGTTCGTCCACGGGAAGCCGAGCGAGGAGGACGTAGAAGCGGCAAAGAGGGCCCTTGAAAGGGCAGGGGAAGTCACTTCAAGCGGGGAGTGGGATTTGGTGATTCTTGACGAGGTCTGCGTTGCCCTAAGCTTCGGGATGCTCGATGTGAACGAGGTCAAGGAACTGATAAGGAAAAAGGCCCCCCCCACAGAACTCGTCCTTACGGGGAGATACTGTCCGGAGGAGCTCTTTGAGTTAGCTGACTACGTGACGGAGATGAGGGAGATAAAACACCCCTACCAGAGGGGCGTCTTAGCCAGGAGGGGCGTGGAGTACTGATCACCTCTTTATCACCGTCACCCCCGGGATGTGGATTTTGAGCTCCACGAGGCGCATGGCCTGGATTATCAGCGTCGCGAAGACCAGGTAAATCCCCGCGACCATCAGGTATATCTGGGCGTAGAGGAAGGTCTCCGCCGCCGTGACGCTCGCCATGTACATGAGTTCAGGAACCGCGAGGAGCATCGCCAGCGAGGAGTACTTGAGGAGGTATACCATCTCGTTAGTCCAGCTTGGGAGCATTATCCTGAAGGCCTGCGGGAATATTATGTGTCTTATTATCTCCCACCTCGTCATCCCTAAGGAGAGTGCCGCCTCTATCTGGCCCGACTCTATCGAGTTGAAGGCCCCCCTCATGTACTCAGCTTGGTAAGCCGCGCTGTTGAGCATTATACCGAGGAGAGCCGCTACCGTGGGGTTCATAACGAAGTCCGGGAAGTACTGCCTTATGAGGAGGGGCAGTCCAAAGCCGATTATGTAGAGCTGGAGGAGCATTGGGGTTCCCCTGATAAGCTCTATATACGCTATGGCCAGCGCTCTAGAAAGGCCACCCCAGTAGGTTCTCGCTATCGCCAGTATGAAGCCTAAGGCAAACCCCCCGAGGAAGCCGAATATTGTGAGTTCAAGCGTGACCTCAAGGCCTTTGGCGAGCTGGCCCAGTATGAAGGTGTAGTCCATCCTCCCACCTCACAGCGATAAATCCGCTATCCTCCTCAGGAAAGCCTTCGTCTCCTCCCTCTTGGGGCTGTAGAGCAGTTCCTTCGGCTCTCCCCTCTCCCATATCCTCCCGTTGTAGAAGAAGAGGACTTCGTCGGCAGCATTCAGGGCGAAGCCTATCTCGTGCGTGACGACGAGCATCGTAACCTTTCTCTTCGCCAGCTCCCTCATGACGTCGAGCACTTCCCCGGCAAGCTGTGGGTCTAAAGCGGAAGTCGGCTCGTCGAAGAGTATTATGTCCGGTTCCATCGCGAGGGCCCTCGCTATCGCAACACGCTGCTGCTGCCCACCGCTCAGCTCTGCGGGATACTTCTCAAGGGCATCCTCCTCAAGGTGAACGGCCTTCAGGGCCTTAACCGCTATCCTCTCTGCCTTCTCGTCGCTCAGGCCCTTCACCACCTTTGGCCCTATCTTGACGTTTTCCAGTGCCGTTAGGTGCTTGAAGAGGTTGAAGTGCTGGAAGACGAAGCCTATCCTCGCGCGGATCTTCCTTATATCAACGTCCTTTGATAGGACGTTCAAGCCGTCGAAGATTATCTCTCCTTCATCGGGCTCGACGAGCCTGTTGATGCACCTGAGGAGGGTGCTCTTCCCTGCACCGCTCGGCCCTATTATGACCTTAGTTTCGCCCCTCTTCACGCTGAAGGAGACCTCATCGAGAACTGTCTTTTCTTCGAACTTCTTCTTCAGGTTTTTTATGATAAGGACGTCAGATTCTGACGTTTGAGGCACCCCCTGTTCCCTTTATCCCGTATTTCTTCGCCAGCACCCCGGCCAGATACGTGAGTGGGAGAACCATTATCAGGTACAGGAGGGCGGCGAGGCCGTAGTAGCGGAAGGGCTCACCGGTTATCGAGACGAGATACTGAGCCTGCCGTGTGAGTTCGACTATGCCTATGGCTAGGGCTATCGAAGTGTCCTTAAGGACTATGACGTACTCGTTCATCCACGCCGGGACTGCCATCCTGATCGCCTGCGGGAGGACAACGTACCTCAGGGTCTCTAACTTGGACATCCCGAGGGAGTAGGCCGCCTCTATCTGCCCCTCACCAACGGCCTGTATCGTGCTCCTGAATATCTGGGACTGGTACGCTGAGGAGCGTATCCCAAGGCCGACGACAGCCGCCCAGAAGGCAGGCAGGCCTACCCCCGTCAGGAGGGGTATCGAGAAGAATATTACCATGTATATCGCTAAGAGCGGAATCCCCCTTAGGGTTCCCTCGTAGACCATTGCCACATACCTGAGGGCCTTTCCGCCGTAGGTCTCCATTATCGCCACAGGGAGTCCAACGAGGAGGCCGAGGATTATCGAGAGAACCGAGAGGACAACCGTCATCTTCGCCCCTTCGAGGAGCATCCTCATTGCAACGTCAAGAGAAACTGCCC
>NZ_JALTCZ010000045.1 GCF_027008145.1 Thermococcus sp.
GGGAAGAAAGATCGGTTTCGGAAACGGCTTTGCGATTGATTATGAGATATACTTCTGGTGGAGCGGGAGCGAAGGAAAAATAACCGCCGACAACTTCAACACATGGACAGGCAACGGATGGAACTACCAGGGCATAGATGCAGTGAACGGAAGCTTTGCCTACACTGGAAACTCCTCAACCGGCCTTAAAACCCTTGAGATAAAGATACCATGGAGTGCACTCGGCGGAAGGCCCGAAAAGATAGGGATAATCTCGTGGGTAACCGGTGGAGGCGGTAGTAGCGCTGTGGACAGCCTGCCGGTCGATCCCGCCATCAACTACTCCGACATAAACAGCGAATGGACGGACACCGACATATTCACCAATCTGGCCGTCATCGCCGTGGGCCCCAAGAAGATAGATGGGAACCTAAGCGACTGGAGCGCAAACGAGTTCGTTCCCTCGAAGAACTCTGGACTGGCGGGTGCAAACCTCGACGGGATGTACGTCTCATGGGACAACGAGTACCTCTACATCGCCCTTAAAACCAACAACACTGCGAGCTGGGATGTTGCCTACGGAGTAGGCATAGACGTCAATCCAGGAAGCGGGAAAGGATATACCGGGGGAAGCAATCCATCGGACTCGTGGGGAAGAAAGATCGGTTTCGGAAACGGCTTTGCGATTGATTATGAGATATACTTCTGGTGGAGCGGGAGCGAAGGAAAAATAACCGCCGACAACTTCAACACATGGACAGGCAACGGATGGAACTACGCATCACTCTCAGATGTCGGGGCGAAGTTCGCCTACACCGGGAACTCCTCCACGGGACTTAGAACACTCGAAATAGCGATCCCCTGGAGCGCCCTTGGAGGAAAGCACGCGAAGTTCGCTCTCATAAGCTGGATTACTGGAGGAGACGGCAGCAGCGCCGTTGATTCGGCCCCTGCTGATCCCGCCATCAACTACTCCGACATAAACAGCGAATGGACGGACACCGACATATTCACGAACCTCAAGGTGGAAAGCTGGTTCCTAATGCCGGACCTAACCGCCAAGCTTGTTGGACCCAGCGTGATCGGCCTCAACAGGGCGGCAGAGTACAAGGTAATCGTTGAAAACGAGGGATCCCTTGCGGCCAGCAACGTGAGCGTTGACGTGTACGTCAACGGCAGCCTGATAGACAACTGGACAGTGAACCTAAGCCCGAACCAGGCCGAGACACTGAACTTCACCTGGGTGCCCCACGCCCTCGGTGTCTACAACATGACCGTGATCGTTAACAAGAACCACACAGTGCCCGAAGCCAACACGAAGAACAACGAGTTCTCGATGCTGGTCAAAGTCGTCTGGATCGGGAAGATAGACGTTGACGGAAACCCTGACGACTGGCCCAACTGGACCCTGAAGGCCAACACCTTCCTCGTGAAGAACGGCTACTTTATATGGAAGGACGCCATTGGTGATCAGAGGCACATAAACGTGTACCAAGGTAAGGCGACTGATATAGACCAGTACCTTCCGGGCCACAGCTCGGCCCACGCCGACCTTACCGAGGTGGGCGTGACCAGTGACGACAGGTACGTCTACTTCCTCTTCAAGTTCCACAACATGAGCAACATAAAGATAGGGGACAACGGTGCCACGCTCATAGCGGTTCCCATTGACTTCAAGAAAGGAGGCAGCAACGAGTTCGCTGCGCAGCTCGACACCCTCACAGCTATAAGATGGGACATCCAGTTCGTTGTCAACCTTGGCGGTGATCAGGACAAGGGCGCGACGAGTGCCGTCGTCACCCCCGGAAAGAGCGTGGAGTCACTCTTCTACATCCTCCTACCGAACGGAAGCATGATAACGCCGGAAGGTGCAGTAATGGGTGTTGACCTCTCCAGGAACACCGTCGAGGTCAGACTGCCCCTCTCGCTCTTTGAAGGTCATAATGACTTCAAGTTCCAGGTCGCGACCGGCTTCAGCTACGGCCCAGCCGCCTGGAACTTCGGTAACCCCTTCGCCAACGACAACATCCCGGACGTGGTTGACACCATAAGCCCGGGACCAACCCTCGACGCCTTCACGAACAACATCCTCGACTACTACATCGAGATAACGATGGGCAATAACGGTGTAGAGAGCGCCAAAGTGACGACGATCCAGGAGGAGATGCGCCAGCTTGCCATGAACACCTTCTTTGCCATAGCCAGGCACTACTCGCCAAAGAGGTTCGAGCAGAACTACGAGACCTACCTCAAGCTCATGCAGGAGATAAAGAAGTACAAGCTCTCGGAAAGCCTCGCTGGGAAGCTGGAAAATATAAACTCCGAGGTCGAGAAGCTCAGGCTCAGGTACGAGCTCGGAATGAAGTACCTCGAACGGTACGGAACCCTCACAGGGGCAATAAGGGTCTACAGTGCTAACCTCGACCTCAACCGCATCGTCGAGAGGCTCCAGAACGTTCTCAAAGCCCTTCAGACGGGTGAGCTTGAGAGGGAAGAGCACATGAAACAGCTCGCCAAGGAGCTAACCAAGAAAATCGACGGCAAACTCAATGACTGGCACGTTCCGCCGGTGGCCGTCAACAAGAACGGTTCCGGACTGGAGGGTGCCAGCCTGAAGGCACTCTACGTTGACTATGACAACAACTTCCTCTACATAGCCCTGACGACGAACAACAAGGTCTCGTGGAGGGTTACCTACGGCATAGCCCTTGACTACAAGAAGGGCGGTTACACCACGGGCGAGGACAGCTGGGGCAAGAAGATAAGCTTCACAAGAGGGATAGATGCAGAACTATACTTCTTCTGGAACGGGCCTTTCTTCGGAAGCCCGGGAACCAACAACATAACAACCGCCCAGCTGGCCCTCTGGACAGGCAACGGCTGGAAATACGAGGATCTCAAGTGGGTCGGCTTCTACGCCTACACCGGCGGAAGCAACGGACTACAGACGCTTGAGATAGCGATTCCGTGGTCGGCCCTCGGAGGGAAGCCGAAACAGATCTCGATCGTCGCCTTCATTGCCGGGCAGGGAGTCGGTGACTCAGCCGTCGCAGCCCTTCCAGACCAACCGGCTGTCCACGACAAGCCGCCGAGCCAAGAATGGACGGACGCAGATCTGTTCACAGAGTTCGTGACAATT
The DNA here is from genome assembly GCF_027008145.1 of Thermococcus sp. Classification (GTDB taxonomy): domain Archaea; phylum Methanobacteriota_B; class Thermococci; order Thermococcales; family Thermococcaceae; genus Thermococcus. Next base: position 3,119 of record NZ_JALTCZ010000045.1, read on the forward strand.
TCGATTTCTTGACCATTTCTTCTCTTTTCTCAGAGGAGCGAGAGCAGGTAGAGGGTAAGCCCAACGGCCAGCTGGTTTGAGAAGTTGTCATCAGGCGGAAGGTTGTAGAACTCCGCAATAGTGCCGGCGAGGGAACCTATAAGGGCCCCAACGGGCCCGACGAGAGGGAGCAGTATTGCAAGCCCTGTGAGAAAGTAGGCAAGGCTTCCCTCAACGCTCTTCCCGTTTGAAAAGCGGTGCCTTCCATAGCTTTTTCCGATTATAGCGGCTAGGGAATCACCAAGCGTCGCGAGGGCTATTGCCCCAACCGCTATTCCCATCGGGAAGAAATAGACCACTATGAATGAAGCAGCGGCAAAATATATGTGGGCCGCGACGCGCTCCCTCTCGTGGGGCCTCGTTATCTCATCTATGTGCCTCTCAAGTCTCTCAACGTGCTCGGCAAACTCAGAGGGGGCATAGATGTTTAGCCTCCTGAGAACTTCTTCACGCCACCCCTCTATTACCCTGAAGGGCTCCAGGGCAACGAAAACTGCAAAGGCGGTTCCCACGAAGATGAGCGTTGCGTTTTGGCCTAGGAGGAGGTAGATGAGCGGAACGGTGAGGCCACTCAGGTGAAGGGCCTTGCGCTTAAGCTCGCTTTTCATGCTCATGCCTTATCATCTCCAAGGCCTCAAGGAGGTTCCCCACAACGTAGTCGGCGAAGCTACTCTTTCTGGAGCGGTAGTAGCCCCTCTTGACGAGTATCGTCGTTGCCCCGATGGACTTCCCGCCCCTCATGTCAGTCTCATCCCTGTCGCCCACGACATAGACCTCATCGTCGGGAAACTTCTTCAATGCCAGCCGGAAGTTGTAGTCTTCGAGCTTGCTGTGGCCCGTCTCACCGCTTATTACAACCCCGTCTAAGTAATCCCCTATGCCCAGGAACTCTATCTTCTTCCTCTGCCACCTTGTTGAGGAGTCGGTTATCAGGACTACCCTAGCTCCGAGCCCTTTCAAACCCCTGAGGAAAGGTATGGCATCCGGATAAAGGCGAAGGTGCCTGAAGAAGAGCTCCTCGACCTTCCCTGAGACCTCCTTCACTTCCTCATCGGCGATCTCCCCGTAGACTCTCCTCAGAATAAGCCCGACGAGCTCCTCAAAGTCGAGCAGGTGGGCCCCTTCACTTCCCTCAAGCTCCCTGAATCGGCCAGTGAGGACGTAGAGGACGGCCCTCACCTTTCCCTTCCTGAGGAAGGTTGGGATTGACGCGAGTATCGTCCTCTTTCCTGCCCCCCAGGTGTTGCAGAGGGTGTCATCAAGGTCGAGGAGGACGAGCATGATAGGTTTTCCCCCGGGGAGCTTTAAACCCTTCCGGTGGGAAAGCTTAAAAGTGGACAGCTGAAGGGAAGAATGATGAGAGGGGAAGGACTAGTACTGGCGGGGATAGCTCTGATATTCATTGGCTTCCTCCTGGTGTTCATAGGAACGCTCCTCTCGGCCACGGGGGAGACTGAAGTCGAGGGCGGGGGAGTCATAATGATAGGCCCGATCCCCATAGTCTTCGGAACCGGAAGGGGAGTAACAATAGCAATGATCCTTGCGGTCGTTCTTATGGTTCTCTGGATAATCGGGGCTCTCCTGCTCAGGAGGGGATGACGTGGAGTTTCTGGCTTCATTAGCGGTTCTCCTCGTCGTTGCGAAGAGCTTGGAATGGGCCTTTGAGAAGCTCGAAATCCACCCGATAATAGCCCACGTCCTGACGGGGATAACGCTCGGCCCCTTCCTGCTGGGAATCGTAAAGTCTGGCGAAGGGCTTGAAGTCCTCGCCCAGTTCGGGCTCATCATGATGATGCTTTACATGGGGCTGACGAGCAACTTCTCGGCGATAGCCCAGAACACTAAGAAGGCCGTTGTCGTGGCGTCTCTGGGTGTTGCGTTCTCCTTCATCCTCGGCTTCCTCACGGTTTACTCCTTCGGCAGGAACCTTGTAACGGCTGTGTTCGTCGGGGCCACCCTCGGAAATACTGCCATAGAAGTGACCAGTGGCGTCCTCCTAAGGGAGCACGTGAGGAGGGAAATCTCATCGATACTCATGGGTGCCGCCTTCGTTGACGACATCATAGCGGTCTACCTAATCGGCATAATAACGGGCATGAGCAGGGGAAGCCTCAACCCGGTGTTCTTCGGAGTGCTGACGGTAAAGATAGTATTCTTCATAGTAGCGACTCTGTTGGTCTCAGAGCTCATCTTCAAGCGCTCCCAGAGGTTCTACACGATAGTCAAGAACCTGAACATCTTCTTCACCTTCACGCTCATCCTCACCTTCACCCTGGCAATACTCGCCGAGTGGGTCGGCCTGAACCAGATAATCGGGGCTTACTTAGCTGGTCTCACGATAAGCAGGCTGAGGGAGAGGAAAGACCCGCTGGTGATCACAAGGATAAAGCTCAACGAGCTGATAGAAAACCTCCAGGTCGTCCTCACAGAGTTCTTCATACCCCTCTTCTTCATCTACGTTGGCCTGGAGTTCAACCCCCCTCTTGGGAGTCTCAGCCTGGGCTTCATACTTCTCCTCTACACTTCAGCAGTCCTCGGGAAGCTCTTCGGCTGTGGTCTGGGCTCCAAACTCTTTGGCCTGAGCTGGAAGGACTCAACGCTCATAGGGATAGGCATGGGGGGTAGGGGAAGCCTGGAGATGGCGATTCTGACCTTCGGGCTGAAGACCGGGATAATAGATCAGTCCGTCTTCGCCAGCGTCATAGTGGTCTCAATGCTCACTGCACTGACGACACCGATCTTCTTCAGGACGTATATAGAAAGGGCCTTAAAGGGGTGAAGAGAACGGTCGTTGGTGGAAGCATGTTTCCAGAGAAGGGAAGCGAGGAGGAAGAAGTTCTGACGGAGCTGGAGGAGAGGACGAGGGAAGACCTGACCTTTGACTCCGGCAAGATCCTCGGGAGCATGTGCACCTACCCCCATCCTTTGGCCGTCAAAGTGGTTACGAAGTACATAGACAGGAACCTCGGCGACCCCGGTTTACATGTCGGGAGCCAGAGGGTTGAGATTGAAGCTGTTGACATGTTAGCAAACCTTCTCGGCCTGGCGAGGGGCTACGGGCATATAGTCTCAGGCGGAACCGAGGCAAACATCTTAGCGGTTCGCGCCTTCAGGAACCTGAGCGATGCCGAAAAACCGGAGCTCATCCTCCCGGAGAGCGCCCACTTCTCCTTCCTAAAAGCGAGCGAGATGCTGGGCGTTAGGTTAGTCTGGGCGGAGTTGAACGACGACTACACCGTCAACGTGAAGGACGTTGAGAGCAAGATCACCGAGAACACCATCGGAATCGTTGGCATCGCGGGGACAACTGGTCTGGGCGTTGTTGACGACATCCCGGCTTTAAGCGACCTAGCCCTTGACTACGGTCTTCCCCTCCACGTTGATGCCGCCTTCGGGGGCTTTGTAATACCCTTTGCGAAGGCCCTTGGCTACGATATCCCGGACTTCGACTTCAGACTGAAGGGGGTCAAAAGCATAACCATTGACCCCCACAAGATGGGTATGGTTCCTATTCCAGCTGGCGGAATAATCTTCCGCGAGAGGAGGTACCTGGAGTCAATAAGCGTCCTCGCACCGTACTTAGCGGGCGGAAAGATATGGCAGGCAACAATAACCGGGACGAGGCCCGGGGCAAACGCCTTAGCGGTTTGGGCGATGATAAAGCACCTCGGCTTCGAGGGCTACAGGGAGATAGTGAGAAAAGCCATGAAGCTCAGCAGGTGGTTCGCCGCTGAGCTAAAGAAAATCCCCGGCGTTTACCTCATCCGCGAACCGGTTCTGAACATAGTTTCTTTCGGGACGAAGAACTTGGAAAAGGCTGAAGAAGAACTCAAGAAGAGGGGCTGGGGAATAAGCGCCCACCGCGGCTACATCAGAATCGTCATGATGCCCCACGTTAAGAGGGAGCACTTAGAGGAGTTTCTGAAAGATTTGAGAGAGATCGTGGCGGGAATCACTCCGTAACCCCCTTCAAGTCCACGTGGACGAAGACCCTGTCCACCTCGGGAATCTCCTCTATGCGCTCCTTCACCTCCTCACTGACGTCGTGAGCCTCCTTCAGGCTCAAATCCGGGGAAACCTCAATGTGAAGTTCCACATGGAGCCTGCTACCAACGTAATGGGCCCGCAGATCGTGGACACCAAGAACGTTCTGGAGGCTGAGAGCTCTTCTCTTAATTTCCTCGCAGACCTCGAAAGGAGGCGCCCTTCCCGTGAGGTAGCCGACGTTCTCACGGATTATCTCGATGGAGACCTTTACGAGGAAAGCCACCACGACGAGACCCGCCAGAGCGTCACCGTATTGGAAGCCGAACCTCTGGGCGCTCAACCCGACCAGAACGGCCAGACTGCTCAGGGAGTCGCTCCTGTGGTGGTATGCATCCGCTATTAAAATCTGGCTGTTGAGCCTTCTGCCGATGTGGATGGAGTAGCGGAACATGGCCTCCTTGGCGATTATCGAGAGAACGGTAACCCCAAGCATGACAGAGTTAACCGCTATTGCCTCCCCAACCAAGAGCCTTTGAACTGAGTCGCGCCCTATCTCATAGGCGACCACAAGAAGTGCTTCACCGATGAGAAACGCCACAAGCGGTTCGAAGCGGGAGTGACCGAAGGGGTGGTCTTTATCGGGTGGCCTCGAAGCAACCCTAAGCCCGAAGTAGCCGGCGACGCTCGTGACCACGTCACTCAGCGAGTGAACGCCGTCGGAGATGAGGGCTATGCTGGAGTAGAGGAAACCGACGGTCAGCTTAAGGAGAGCCAGCAGAACGTTCCCAATGATGGAGACCCATATTGGTTTGTAAACCTCCTCCATGGAACCACCGAAAAGTTCGGTCAGTCCGTCACTCCCTCGTCACAGCTCGGACAAGGCTGAACTCATCATCCCGTGAGGGAGAGATTGGACTTTTCCTTAAAAAGGTATGCGCTCAGCGATCACCTTTCCTTCCTCACAGGTCGGTTCGCCCATCACTCATCATCGCGCGTATTCCATACTCTTAAGGGCTTAAAAGTTTTCAATGCACGGATTGAGGTCGAGGTCTTCAAGAAAGAGAAAAAGATAACCTTTTTAGCCAGCCCTCAATCATGATTACGGACTTCAGCAGGTGAGAGAATGAGCGAGGAAATAACCGGGGAGCTCGGCAGAGTTGCCAGAGGAGGTGTCCTGGCCTTCATGGGGCTCATAAGCTCCGCCCTCTTCGGATTCCTGGTTAGGGCAGTCATAGGGAGGTACCTCGGTCCCGATGTTTACGGCACCTACAGCCTGGCGATGACGGTTTTTACAATAACCCTGGTTGTTGTTATGATGGGGTTCCCCATGGGGCTCCAGAGGCAGGTGGCCTACTTCCTGCACAGGAAGAAGAAGGAAGTTCCCCTTCTCATATCAACGGCAATCCACCTGGTTGGTGTGAGCTCCATCATCGGCCTTTTGGCCCTTGAAGCAACCCGAGGGATGCTTCCGCGGTATATTGGTGGTGGAAACCTCCTCGTGGTGCTCCTTGGGGTACTTGCCCTCGCGCTCCCCTTGACCGCCACTTTCAACGTCCTCATATCAACGACCCAGGGCTTTGGGAGGGTCAGGGAGTACCTCATATACGGGAAGATAAGCGCTCCAGCCCTCTACTTCCTCACGGCGTTAGTGGCCGTTCTCCTCACCAGCAACGTGAAATACGTGGCCGTTGCCTACCTGCTCTCCTACATTATTCTCCTCTCCCTCCTGGGCAGGGACGCCAGGCGCTTTGGGATACTCCCCCGCAAGTTCCGGTTCTCGGCTGAGATAGCCAGGGAGTTGCTGCTCTTTTCCCTCCCCCTGATGACCTCGAACCTGATGTCCTTCATAATGAACTGGACGGACACGCTCATGCTTGGCCACTACCTTGGCGAAAGGATCGTCGGGCTCTACAATGCAGCAGGCCCAATAACCCGGTTCATTCCAGTTTTTATGGCGTCCCTTACGGTAATCTACACGCCCGTGGTGACCGGGCTCTTCTCGCGGGGAAGGCTTGGGGAGGTTGGCAGGTTCTACACCGTGGTGACAAAGTGGGTCGTCCTCCTGACCTTTCCCCTCTTCGTTCTGGTAACGGCCTATCCCGTTCCGGTGCTGAGGGTACTCTTCGGGTCAACTTACACTCCAGCCTGGGAGGCGATGGTAATACTGGCGTTCGGCTTCATGTTCCACTCAATAGTAGGCCCAAACGGACTGACCCTCGTAACGATTGGAAAGCCCTCCGAGAACATGAAGGGCGACCTCGCCGGGGCGATCCTCAACGTAGTCCTGAACTACTTCCTCATCCCGGCCTACGGGATGACTGGTGCGGCGGTGGCAACTGCCTCCTCCTACATCGCCGCAAACGTGTACAAGAGCCTCAGGCTGGCACAGTTCGGTATAGTCCCCTTCGGCAGGGCCTACCTGAAGGTTCTCACCGCTGGGATTCCATCCTTAGGCATCGCCTACCTTATGCGGGCGGATTCAATAACCATTGCGCTCCTAGGAACAGGCCTGAGCTCCCTAGTCTTTTACGCCCTCTCAATAGTGGCCGGTGCCCTTGAAGAGGAGGACATTAAGTTATTAAAGATGGCTGGAGAGAAGTTTGGCCTGAGGACTGAACCACTGATAAGGTTCCTAGAAAGGTTCGGACGGGTGGAGAAATGAACGTGAAGAGAGCTGTAACGCAGACAATCATAAACAGAATACCCCCCCTCAAGAGGCTCGTCCACTCGCTCTACTTCAGGAGTGTTGAGAGAAAGAGCAGAAGAGAGTTTGAGAAAAGGATAAAGGGCCTGAGGGCCGATGAAATCCTCAGAACCCCGGAGATTCCCTCAAGGAACGTCATAATAGTTACTGTGGACTGCATGCGGTACCTGAACACCTCTATGGCCGATTACGAAAGGGACACCACCCCTTTCCTTAACGGGTTTGGAGTGGCCTACCGGGGTGTTGCCGCGGCCCCCTGGACGTATCCCTCGGTTCCATCCATCCTGACGGGGACATACCCAACCAGACACGGAGCAAGGTTGGCGGGAAAGGAGAAGTACCTTGACGACCTGAAGAACCTGAGGGGCCTCAAGGAAAGCGTGGTGACCCTTCCCGAGGTTCTCTACTTTCTGGGATACAGTGTCTATGTTGGGACGGTAATAGAGCTTTCCTCGCTCCCCT
>NZ_JALTCZ010000046.1 GCF_027008145.1 Thermococcus sp.
CGCCGACACCGCTCATTATGTGACAGGGCTGGCAGCCTATGCAGTAGCCGAGCTCGTACATAGGGCAGGTTCTCTGGTCAACGTCTCCCCCTTCCTCTATTACCAGAATCTTAAAATCGCTCTTTTCCGAGAGCTCGTAGGCCGCGAATAGGCCCGCAGGCCCGGCTCCGATTATCACAACGTCGTATGCCTTTCTGTTTCCAGAAACCATGTTTCCCTTGCCGGGGTGTATGTGTAAGGCCTTAAAAAACTTTTGGCATGAAAATGGTTAGCTTTCCCCAAACTTTTTCAAACTTTTAACTTTTCAATGCCAACAACTGCCCGAAACCCTTAAACTTGTGGGGGTTCATGTTTATTAGTGGGCACTATGGAGCCGTTTGGGAGTCTCTCCAGTGGAAAGGCCAGCAAGGTTGGGAAAGCTTACTTTTTTTCTTCTGAAAGCCTCGCCCTTTAGGGCGGGGAGGAGGTCAGGGCTGTTGTAATCCCTTTCCTCCTGAAGTGGGCGTTCTCGCGGGAATAGAAGGCCCGCCAAAGGGCATTCATCACGGCTCAGCCAGTGTCGGTTTTGTCACCGCCTCTCAGGGTTAGCATAGCTTTTTAAGGTGGTTTCGGCACTTCCCTACATGAGCGAGCTCTCCACGATACTCAGCTCGGCCCTGCTGATGCTCATAATGGTTGACCCGAGTGACAAGATACTCCTCGTTACTTTCCTCCGCGAGGACTTCGGGATAGAGGACATAAAGGTCCTCATCGTTAGGGCCAACCTCATAGGCTTTTTCCTCTTAGCGAGCTTCGCAGTTGCAGGCCAGATAATACTCCAGGACATCTTCCACATAGACATCAACGCCCTGAAGGTTGCGGGTGGCTTTGTCCTCTTCAAGATAGGCCTGGAGGCTCTTGAGAGTGGTGGGATGTTCACCCTGAGGAGGGAGAGGGACATACTGGCACTAGCGGCCGTCCCGGTTGCGATGCCCCTGATAGCGGGTCCGGCAGCCATAACCGCCGTCATAACCCTGACGGCTGAATACGGCTACACGGTCTCCCTTTCGGCAACGGCTATAGCGATAGCGACAGTAGCCATTTCAATGTTCATAGCCCTTTACATGATGAAGTCCGTGAACAAAACAGCGCTTAGCATCACGATAAGGATAATAGGCCTCTTCATAATGGCGATTGGAGCGCAGATGATGGTGGAGGGCGTTATCGGAATCTACCTGCTCATGGTGAACGCGGGAGGATAAGCTTTTAACTTCCGGAGAAGCTTTAGTGGGGGGATGGAGATGAGGATTGAGCGCGTTAAGGGGACGAGGGACTTCCTTTCGGAGGAGATGGCGAAGCGCAGGTGGGTCTTCGAGAGGATACGTGAGACCTTTGAGCGCTACAACTTCCGCGAGGTTCTAACGCCCACCTTTGAGTACACGGACTTATTCAGACTGAGGAGCGGTGAGGAGGTCGTTAAACAGCTCTACGCCTTCACTGACAAAGGTGGGAGGGATGTCTCTCTCAGACCGGACATGACTTCAAGTGTTGCAAGGCTCTACGTGAACAGGTTTCAGAATGCACCGAAACCGGTAAAGTGGTACTACATAGCCAACATGTTCCGGTATGAAGAGCCTCAGAGCGGCCGCTTTAGGGAGTTCTGGCAGGCAGGTGTTGAGCTCATCGGGAGTGATAAGGTTGAAGCTGACGCCGAGGTCATAGCCCTCTTCGCCCAGAGCTACCTCGCGACCGGCTTGGAGGACTTCACGGTCAATATCGGCAACCGCGTTCTCCTCGACGAGTTCGCTAGGATGCTTGGCGTCAGGGACGACATCGGCCTTATGAGGCTCATAGACAAGAAGGACAAGCTCTCAAGGGAGGAGTTCGTTGATGCGCTAAAGGACTTCGGGCTGAGCGATGAAGGGATTGAAAAGGTTCTCTCGCTGGTTGAAATCAAAGGAAAGCCCGATGAGGTTCTCCCGATGGCGGAGGAGCTCTTCACGAGCGGGGAAGCCAGAGCCGAGATAGATAGGCTCTACGAACTCGTTGACCTCCTTGATGCCTATGGCGTCTCGAAGTGGGTAAGGATAGACCTCGGCATAGCGCGCGGTTTTGATTACTACACGAGCGTCGTCTTCGAGGCGATAGCCCCAAACGACCTCGGAATTGGCTCGATTGGAGGCGGGGGGAGGTACGACAACCTCATAGAGGTCTTCGGAGGGAAGCCAACGCCAGCGACCGGCTTTGCCATAGGTCTTGAGAGGCTAATTCCCATACTCGAATGGAAGGGCCTTCTGCCCGAGATGAAGCTCAGACCTGAGGTTTACGTCATCCCGATAGGTCAGGGGAGGGTCGTTAAGAAAGCTGCCATAGAGGTCGTGTCTGCCTTAAGGGGGGCCGGCGTTGAGGCTGACGTAGAGCTCACGGGTAGGAAGCTCAGGAAGGCTCTCGACTACGCCGGCAGGCTTGGCATTTCCTTCGTCGTCCTTGTGGGCAGGAAAGACCTCGAAGAGGGCAGGGTAACGGTCAGGAACATGGAAACTGGGGAGCAGAAGGCGGTGGAGATTGAAGGGGTTGTTGATGAGATGGCCGAGCGCCTCGGCCTCTGATTCAAGAGTCCTCGTAAACGGCAACGTTCGGTATGGAAGGCCGTTATGGCCTTTTTTCAAGCCTCACCCTTAGCCGGGAGGAGGTCATCTTTTAAAGGTTTCGTGGGGCAAAGTATAAATGGCTTCAGGAGAACATCAGTGGGATGATGAGTCTGGAGCCCCCTGATTGGTGAGGAGGTTTCGCGGGGCTGACCGAAAATGATAAGGGAGCGCCTCTGCAGGGAGTACACCGAGGAGATAGAGAGGCTCGAACGCTCCCTTAGGGAGCTTGAGGAGGAGATAACGGAGCTCAGGATGCAGCTCAGGATGAAGGTTAAGGAAGTCACCGACCTGAGCGTCGAGAACGCTAGCCTGAGGCACAAGGTTGAAATGCTCAAGAGGAGGCAGGACGCTGTACTGGAACTCCTGAAGAGGCTGAACCTCCCTGTGGTGGTAGTTGATGGGGAGAAGTTTGAGGACGTCGATGTTGACCTCGGGCCCGACATGAGGGATTAGAAAACCTTAATTAGGCTCCCCCTGTTCTTAGGTTTAACTGGAAAAGGTGGTGGTTCTCATGGGCATGGATATGACGACGAGGATGTTTAAGGAGGAGGGGTGGATTAGGAAGCAGTGCCCGAAGTGTGGGAAGTTCTTTTGGACGCTCGACCCCGACAGGGAGACCTGTGGGGATCCGCCCTGCGATGAGTACCAGTTCATAGGAAAGCCTGGCATTCCGAGGAAGTACACGCTCGACGAGATGCGCGAGAAGTTCCTGAGCTTTTTCGAGAAGCACGGGCACGGAAGGGTTAAGCGCTATCCCGTCCTTCCGCGCTGGAGGGACGATGTGCTCCTCGTCGGCGCTTCAATCATGGACTTTCAGCCTTGGGTCATAAGCGGAGAGGCTGACCCGCCGGCGAACCCGCTCACCATAAGCCAGCCATCGATTCGCTTTACGGACATAGATAACGTCGGAATAACGGGAAGGCACTTCACGATATTCGAGATGATGGCGCATCATGCCTTCAACTACCCGGGCAGGCCGATTTACTGGATGGACGAGACGGTTGAACTTGCCTTCGAGTTCTTCACTAGGGAGCTCAAAATGAAGGCTGAGGACATAACCTTCAAGGAGAACCCCTGGGCCGGCGGTGGAAACGCTGGGCCTGCCTTCGAGGTTCTCTACCGCGGTCTGGAGGTTGCGACGCTCGTATTCATGCAGTACAAGAAGGCCCCGGAGAACGCCGACCCGAGTCAGGTAGTTGAGATAAAGGGCGACTTCTACGTCCCGATGGAGACGCGTGTTGTGGATACGGGCTACGGCCTTGAAAGGCTGGTGTGGATGAGCCATGGAACTCCAACGGCCTACGACGCGGTTCTCGGCTACGTCGTCGAGCCGTTGAAGAAAATGGCGGGCATAGAGAAGATAGATGAGCGCATCCTCATGGAAAACTCCCGCTTGGCTGGAATGTTCGACATCGAGGACATGGGAGATCTGCGCTATCTGAGGGGGCAGGTTGCCAAAAGGGTTGGCATAAGCGTTGAAGAGCTTGAAAAAACCGTCAGGCCCTATGAGCTCATCTACGCGATAGCCGACCACACCAAGGCTTTGACCTTTATGCTGGCTGATGGGGTTATACCCTCAAACGTGAAAGCCGGCTACCTTGCGCGTCTGCTGATCAGGAAGAGCATAAGGCACCTCCGCGAGCTTGGCCTGGATGTTCCGCTGAGCGAGATAGTTGCGATGCATATCAAGGAGCTTTCGCCGACCTATCCAGAGTTCAAGGAGATGGAGGATGTAATCCTTGACATAATCAACGTTGAGGAGAGGCGCTATCAGGAGACATTGAAGAGGGGAAGTGACCTCGTGAAGCGTGAAATTGCAAGGCTCAAGAAGAAGAACATTAACGAGCTCCCTCTGGAGAAGCTCATCCTCTTCTATGAGAGTCATGGCCTAACGCCCGAGATAGTCAGGGAGGTCGCCGAGAGGGAGGGAATAAGGGTTCACATCCCGGACAACTTCTACACACTCGTTGCGAAGGAAGCGGAGAAGACCGAGAGGAAGGAGGCCGGCAAATACGTCGTTGACTTTGAGCTGGTAAAGGATTTACCAGACACGAGGACGCTCTACTACGAGGACCCGTTCATGAGGGAGTTCAACGCCGAAGTGCTCGGGGTCATAGGTGACTGGGTGGTCTTGGATCAGACGGCTTTCTATCCAGAGGGCGGGGGCCAGCCCTACGACACCGGAACCCTCGAAGTGAACGGCGAGGCGGTCAAGGTCACAAACGTCCAGAAGGTCGGGAAGGTAATCCTCCACAGGGTCGAGAAACCGGGGCTCTTCAGGCCTAGGGCGAAGGTTCACGGGAGGCTCGACTGGGACAGGAGGATACAGCACATGCGCCACCACACCGGAACGCACGTCCTAATGGGCGCGCTCGTTCGCGTCTTGGGAATGCACGTCTGGCAGGCCGGGAGTCAGCTCAGCACCGATTGGGCTAGGCTGGACATTTCCCACTACAAGCGCATAACCGAGGAGGAGCTGAGGGAGATTGAGCGCCTAGCGAACCGTGTCGTTATGGAGAACAGGGAGGTAACCTGGGAGTGGCTCCCGAGGACGGAGGCAGAGCAAAAGTACGGGTTCCGCCTTTATCAGGGGGGAGTCGTTCCCGGAAGGGTAATCAGGGTTCTGAAGATAGAGGACTGGGATGTTCAGGCCTGCGGTGGAACTCATCTACCGAACACCGGCCTAATCGGCCCGATAAAGATTCTGAGGACGGAGCGCATACAGGACGGCGTTGAGAGGATTATCTTTGCAGCTGGTGAAGCTGCTATAACCTGGATGCAGGAAACCGAGAGGATACTCAAGAGAACCGCTGAGGTATTCCGTGTTCCACCTGAGAAGGTGCCGGAAACAGCGGAGAGGTTCTTCAACGAGTGGAAGGGGGCTAGGAAGGAAGCCGAGAAGCTGAGGAAAGAGCTGGCAAAGCTCCTCGTCTACGAGCTTGAGAGTGAAATCGAGAGGGTTGGCGGAATAGAGTTCATCGGCAAGGTGGTCGAGGGAAGGATGGACGATCTCCGCGAAGCTGCAAACAAGCTCAGAAAGGAGAAGCGCGTTATCGCCCTCATCACCAAGGAGGGTCACTTCGTCGTTGCTGTCGGAGACGGCCTCGACCTCAACGCGGGAGAGCTGGCGAAGGTGATAACGAGTATAGCAGGCGGCGGAGGCGGCGGAAGAAAGGAGCTTGCTCAGGGAAGAATCAAGAACCCACTCAAGGCGGAGGAAGCCATTGAAGAGGTGAAGAGGAAGCTTGAATGACCTAATATTTTTCTACAATTATTTGGTGGGGGTGTGTTATGGTTTTAATTCATCTATGTACGGGTGATTCTTGTGGAAATTGCATAAGCTGTTTTAAGAACCTTTCTCAGCAATATCCTCAGATATTAAGGCACTTTAGGGCATCTTCTGATTATTTCAATTCTTATTGTACACATAAAGACATATTTGAGATAGTCGGCGATGCTGTAACTCCCAAAGATGTGATGCGTGTAGTTAATTGCATCTTAGGCTTAGGAGGCTTAAAGGGAAATAGAATAGGCAAATACTTTTCAAGTCGCCCTTCAAGAGATATCTTCCTTTATCTTGTCAACGCCATTAATTATGATGAAATTAATTGTAATGAAATTGGTATGTTGATACACCATCTGGTGGAACATGGTTTTAAAAGCCTAAATCTTATGTGTGCGCTTATCTGAGGTGTCCAAAATCAAGGTCAAAACCCTAACGCGGGAAATTATCGCGCTCTCAGAGCAACTTGGTCTAAAAGCTATTCCGGAGTACAGGACAGGAGACGGCACGAGGATAGACGTGGTGGTCCTCAAGGGTGAAAAGAAGCTCGTTGCAATTGAGCTTGAGGCCTCTTTCAAGTGGTTTCCACAGAGGCTTCTCTACGACGTTGTGAAGGCCCATAGAGCTGGCTTTCCCGAGCTGTGGGTTGTTTCCAACTTCAACTCAAAGCCGGGGTGGATAATCAACTATGCCGACGAGCTCGGCGTTTCTCTCAGGCTTCTGAAGGAAAAAGAAGTTCTGGATGAGCTCAGAGGCCGGTGGGTTCGTCTATGAAGAGGACGTCAAGGCTAAACTTCTCCTTCAGGAGCTCCATGAGGGCCTTAACTCCCAGGGTTTCCGTCTTGTAGTGGCCAGCAACTAAAACGCTCTGGGGAAGATCCACGGCCGTTAAGTAGTCAGCGTGTCCAAACTCACCGGTTATCAAAAGGTCAATCCCCCTCCTCCAGGCCTCCTCAAGGGCGAAGGCTCCCGCCCCGCTCACCGCTCCGACCGTCTTTATCTTCCTCTTCCCGAACTCGTAGGTTTTAACAGTTGTATCGAGCTTCTCCGCTATTATCTGGGCCACCTTCTCAATCGGCTGGCTTTCCTCAAACTCGCCCCAGAATCCTATGGAAAGGCCCCTGTACTCCCCGAACGGGCCCTTCGGCTCAAGGTCGAGGAGCCTCAAAAGCCCGATGTTGTTCCCGACCTCCGGGTGGGCATCCAGCGGGAGATGTGCGACGTAGAGGTTTATCCCGTTCTCGAAGAGGGCCTTTAAGCGCTTGTAGTGTACCCCCGTTACGTAGCTCAGCCCGCCCCATATCATGCCGTGGTGCACAACCAGCATGTCTGCTTTTGCCTTTGCGGCCCTCTCGATGGTTTTCAGAGTGGTATCAACGGCAAAGGCAATACGCTCGACTTCAGGCTTTCCCTCGACCTGAAGGCCGTTGCTGGACTTGTCTGGATAGGCTGAAATTTGGAGGTATTCGTCCAGGAAGGCAACCAGCTCGTCGCGGTTCATCTGTACCACCTAGTTCACTTGGTGAATTATTCACTAACTGAATTACCTCCACAAACCCTTTTAAAACCGCACCATAGAGGGGTCAAGAGGTGGTGAGATGGAGGATTTTGAGAGGGCCGTTGAGGAGATAGCGAGGGCCGTCTTGGCCGGCGAGATAAAAACTCGTGAGGAGCTCAACCGCTACAAGATAGCCGTCTCAAGGAGGTATCACCTCTCGAAGATCCCGGGTAACTCGGATATTCTGAGGGCCATCCCGGAGGAGGAGCGTGAGCGCTTTAGGGAACTCCTCAGGCGAAAGCCCACCAGAACCATAAGCGGCGTTGCCGTCGTTGCTATGATGACAAGGCCTTTTCCCTGTCCGCACGGCAGGTGCATCTACTGTCCCGGGGGGCCGGCAGTTGGTTCCCCGCAGAGCTACACTGGAAAGGAGCCTTCAGCTCTGAGGGCAGTTCAGAGCGCCTATCATCCCTACATCATCATGATGCGCCGCTTAAAACAGCTCACCGATATAGGCCACGACGTTGATAAGGTTGAGGTCATAATCCAGGGAGGGACTTTTCCGGCCGTTGACCTCGATTACCAGGAGTGGTACGTCAAAGAGGCCTTCAAGGCCATGAACGACTTCCCGTACTTCAAAGATATTGAGAACCTTGAGGATAAGCTCGTCAGGCTGATAGTCAAGGGAGATAAGTCAGTCTTTGAGGAAGACCCCAAGTTCAGGAATGCATGGGAGAGAACCCACAGCAAGCCATACTACTACCTTGAGGACGAGCAGAGGAAGAACGAGAAGGCCAAGGTCAGGATGGTCGGCTTAACTATAGAGACGAGACCTGACTGGGCCTTTGAGAGGCAGATAGACAGGATGCTCGGGCTGGGAACCACCCGCGTCGAGCTCGGCGTCCAGACTATTTTCAACTTCATCCACGAGAGGACTAAGCGGGGGCACGGCGTCGAGGAGATAGTTAGGGCCACCCAGCTTTTGAGGGATGCTGGTTTGAAAATCAACTACCACATAATGCCCGGTTTGCCGGGAAGCAACTTCGAAAGGGATCTGTACACCTTCAGGACGATATTTGAAGACCCGCGCTTTAGGCCGGACATGCTCAAGGTCTACCCCACCCTCGTCACCGCCGATGCACCGCTCTACGCCTGGTATAAAGCTGGAAAATACCGGCCCTACACTACCGAGGAGGCAGTTGAACTGCTCGTTGAGGCCTTCAAGTTCTTTCCCAAGTGGGTCCGCGTCATGAGGATTCAGCGCGACATTCCGGCCAAGCTCATAGTTGCCGGCGTTAAGCACTCCAACCTCGGTCAGCTGGTCTTCAACGAGCTGATTAAGCGCGGTATGAGACCGAGGGAGATTCGCTTTAGGGAGGTTGGCCACCAGATGCAGAAGTTCGGGATTGAGCCCGAGGTTGAGCACATAAGGCTCCTCCGCGAGGACTACGATGCGGCTGGCGGGAGGGAAATCTTCCTCAGCTTTGAAGATGTGAAAAACGACATCCTCATAGGGTTCTTGAGATTGAGGATTCCGAGTGAAAAAGCCCACAGGAAGGAGATAAACTGCTGCCCGTCGGCTATAGTCCGGGAGCTCCACGTCTACGGCCCGCTTGTACCGATAGGCGGAAAGCCACGCTATGAATGGCAGCACCGCGGTTACGGCAGGGAGCTCTTAAGCGAGGCCGAGAGGATAGCTCGCGAAGAATTCGAGGTAAAGAAGATGCTCGTCATAAGCGGCGTTGGGGTGAGGGAGTACTACCGCAAGTTCGGCTACAGAAAGAACGGCCCCTACGTTTCAAAAAGGCTTGACAGGGGCTACGCTGACTACAAAAAGAGCGGGGAGTTCGATGCGCATCTCAACACCTGAGGTGATTTCATGCGCTTCAAGCCGAGACCCTTTACGAAACCTGTGGGTTTCAGATGCCTCTACTGCCTCGACTGCTGTCGGGGAAGACACGTCTATCTAACGTTGAGGGACGTAGAGAGGCTTATGGGAGAGGGGGAAGACCCCGAGGAGTTCCTTACACTTTCTATCGAAGGGGGTAGAATCCGCTTCGTCCTCAGCGTTAGGGAGTGGGACCTCGGCTGCGTCTTCCACGACCCTGAAACCGGGAGGTGCCGGGTTCATCCGGTGAGACCCCTCATATGCAGGATTTACCCCTTTATGGTCTCAAGAAAGCCCCTGGGAATTGAGGGAGAGGAGCCCTTTGAGTACAGTGGAGAAACCCTCTGGCTCTACTACGACGGGAGTTGCCCGGGGATAAACGCTGAAGAGCCTGAAACGACAATAACGCCGGAGGAAATAGCCGAACTTGGCATCGAGTTCGAGGGGGAGCTTGGAGAAACTAACATGGACGGTCTTGTGAGGCTGATCAAGGGGGATAGCGAAAGGTATATTTAGGGGCCCCTTTATCTGCCACTGTGGTGCCTGTGAGGGACAAGGTTCTCGCGGGGATTTTCATCTTCCAGGCCCTCTTCAACATGTTTGGGATGGGCTTTCCGGGGTTCATAATAGGCGATTCCTTCATCCCAAGGCCCTTCTATGGGAAACTCGCCTGGACGGGGCCCTACCTGGTTGTTGTATACTTCCTCCTCGGGATAGCGAGCATCTTCTACCTCACCGCCCCGGGGAAGGCCGGCAGGGGGAGGGCACTCGGATACGCATACTTTACCGTTGGCGCCTTGGGTTCCCTGATGGGCGCTGGCATCTTAGGCCTAGGCTCTGGAAGGCCCGAGTGGTTCATCATAGCCTTCCTCCTCACGTGGACGCTTTCATCTATCCTCGGATTTCTGGTCATCAGAAAGGTTGAAGGCCTTGAGCTCTGGCTGTCCGCTTTGGCCGT
>NZ_JALTCZ010000047.1 GCF_027008145.1 Thermococcus sp.
CGAGGAGATACACTCCATCCTCCGTTCGGCAGTTCTTGAGGGTAAGTCTGAGCTGATAGATGCCTATGAGCTTTCCGTTCTTTTGAGGGCCTCACTCGAAGGTGAGTTCCCCGAACCAAAGGTCCTCTTGGGGGAGATGCTCGACAGGCTGAGGTGATGGTATGCTCTACGAGATTGTGGTGCCCACAAGGGGGAGGTTTCAGATACTGGACATAACCGATGAAGTCCAGAGGAGGGTCTATGAGTCCAAGGTCAAGCACGGCATAGCGGCCGTTTTCACCCACCACACGACCACCGGCCTTATGATAAACGAGTTCGAGCCCGGCCTGATAGAGGACTTCAAGGCCAAGATGAATGAGTTGATACCTGAAGATGCCAGCTACTCCCACGATAGGATCGACAGCAACGCCCACGCCCACCTCAGGGCATCGCTCCTCCTCAACCCTGAGGTTGTGGTGCCCATAGATCAGGCCGAGTTGCACCTAGGGACATGGCAGAGGATACTCTTCGTCGAGCTTGACGGTCCGAGGCACAGGCGCGTTTATGTTATGGTATGTCCATGCCCTGAAGCTCCAGAGGAGTAGCTAGACGTACTGGGCCATGTGAACTATCCTCTCAAGGAGTTCGGTGAAACCCTCGTAGGTGACAAGGGAGAGGGCTATCGGCTCCTGCTTAAGTCTTTTTTTCACGATCTTCCTGAGTTCCTCAACGCGATCCCTTGGGACGAGGTCTATCTTGTTGATAACTACTATTATGGGCTTCTCGTAGCGCATCTTAAGGATGTGATGAAACTTCTCCATGCCCCTGTGGAGGCCCACGGTTGCATCTATCATGTGAATGATTATGTCCGCCGAGGCTATCTCACTGATGAGCTCTCTGAAGCGCTCCTCGCTCAGAACCTTTCCCCTTACCTCTATCCTGGGGTCAAAGAGGCCGGCCGTGTCTATGAGTACGAACTCGTCCGCACCGCCGAGGGGGTTCTTTATGCCCTTAGGGATCTTCAGCTTCCCAAACCTGCGCCTTATTATCCCCTTGGTGGTGCCAGGTAGGTCTTCCACTTCGCTGACCTTCCCACCGATGAGCGCGTTTATGAGCGTTGATTTGCCCACGTTCTCGGCACCGATTATCGCAACCTTTATCATCCCCTCACCCCAATATAACCTTCGGCCTGGGCTGATAAAGGTGATGCTCATGAAGCGCGTCAAGTTCGGTCACCACCACTACTATATTGTAACCCCGGAGGAGCTGAAGGGAAAGAACATGAGGGGCAAGAACATTGTCCTTGAGGGGGAGATAGAGACCAAACCGCTGATAGAGTTCCTCCCGATGGAGCTCCCGAGCTGGAGGACGACCTTTAAGCTTCACGGCCTCTCCATTGAGTTTTCAGGCAGCCCCTGCCTTGGAAAGGGCGACAGGGTGAAGGTTTACGGCCGCTTCGTTGGGGATGGGATTATAGCGACAGCGATAGAGACCGAAAGGGCACTCTTCACGACGGAGGAGTGAGCATGCTCAACCTCCTCATAGAGCTGGGAAACCTGAAGAGGCTCCCGAGAACGGGCTGGCTCCTCCGGGGTGTTGCCAGCCCTGAGAGCATCGCCGACCACTCCTTTCGGACGGCAATCATAGCGCTCTTCCTCGCAGACGAGCTCGTTAAGCGAGGAGTCAGCATAAACGTTGAGCGGGCAGTTAGGATAGCCCTCCTCCACGACGTCGGCGAGGCAAGGATAACCGACGTCCCCCTAACAGCCCAGGGCTACCTCAATAAAGGGGAAGCCGAGAGGAAAGCTGTTATGGAGCTCCTCCTCAAGAGCCCTCTTCCGGAGGAGTACTTCGGGCTTTGGAGAGAGTATGAGGAGGAATCAACCCTCGAAGGAAAACTTGTGAAGTTCGCCGACAGGCTTGAGATGCTCATTCAGGCCTATGAATACGAGAAGGCCGGCTTTTCAGACCTCGACGAGTTCTGGGAGGTGGTTGAGAGGCTTAGGGAGAGCGAGTTCTATTCGTACTTCAGGGACATCGTGGAGGACCTCGTTGAGAGGAGGAGCCTTGTGAAACAATAGCATTTACGTTAAAACGATTTGTTTGCTGAAAACATTTAAATATAGTTTTTCTGTTCTTATCAATGGTGATCGCGGTGAAATTGAGGGCGGTTTTCTTAGTACTGTTGCTCGGCCTCTCGGTTATCTCAGCAGGGTGCATAGGGAGCTCTTCCCAAAAGGGGGCAATGAAAGAGGAGACCCTGATAATTTTCCACGCCGGCTCGCTTAGCCTTCCACTCCAACAGCTTGAAAAGGAGTTCTCCAGCTACGCCGAGAAGAACCTCGGCGTTAAGGTCACCTTCCAGGATGAGGCCAGCGGGAGCGTCAAGGCCTGCAGGAAGGTCACAGACCTCCACATGGATGCGGACATTGTGGCGACTGCTGACTACACCCTGATCCCCCAGCTCCTCGTCCCCAACTACACGGACTTCTACGTGCTCTTTGCAACGAACCAGATAGTGATAGCCTTCACAAACAAGAGCAAGTACGCCAACGAGATAAACTCCACCAACTGGTACGAGATTCTCGCAAAGCCGGGCGTAACCTTCGGCTTTTCCGATCCGAACCAGGACCCCTGTGGCTACCGCTCTGTTATGGTCATGAAGCTGGCAGACCTCTACTATGGAAAGCCCATATTTGAGACCCTCGTCGAGAAGAACACCAACATATACGCCAACGGTACCCACGTCTACGCCCCCAAGGAGATCGAGGTGAAGAGTGACAAGGTCGTCATAAGGCCGAAGGAGACCGATCTCGTGGGCCTTGTCGAGAGCGGAAGCCTCGACTACTTCTTCATCTACAAGAGCGTGGCAGAGCAGCACCACCTCAGATACATCACCCTTCCCGACGAGATAAACCTCGGGGACTTCAACAAGGCGAACTACTACGCTCAGGTCAGCATAACCCTCGGCTCTACCGGGAAGACGATAAAGGCAAAGCCTATAGTCTACGGTGTTACAGTTCTCAAGAACGCACCTCACAGAGAGCTCGCCATCCAGTTCCTCAAGTTCTGGCTCGGCAAAGAAGGCAGGAAGGTCTTCGAGGAAAACTACCAGGACTTTCTGAACCCGCCGATAGCCTTTGGAAACGTGCCAAAGGAGATAAAGCCCCTTGTAAAGGTTGAGGGGTGAGGTTTTTATTCCCTCTTCATATTTGAGGGAGGGCCATGAGGCGCGACTACACCATCTACCTCTTCGCAGCCCTCGGAACTTTTCTCGTCCTCTACATAGCCCTGCCCATAGTGGTGGTCTTCGTCAGGCAGGCATCAGACGCTGAGATGCTCATAAAGACCCTGCACGATCCTCTTGTCCTCGAAGCCCTCAGGAACTCCCTTGTAACGGCAACTGCAACGGCTTTCATAGCGCTCTTCTTCGGTGTTCCCCTCGGCTACGTTTTAGCCAGAAAGGAGTTCCCAGGAAAGAGCCTCGTGCAGGCCCTCGTTGACGTTCCTATAGTCATTCCTCACTCGGTCGTGGGCATAATGCTCCTGGTGACCTTTTCTAGGACGATTCTCGACAACTACCTCGGGATAATCTCGGCGATGCTCTTCGTCTCGGCCCCCTTCACAATAAACGCATCCAGGGACGGCTTTTTGGGAGTGGATGAAAAGCTCGAAGGTGTTGCCAGGACCCTCGGAGCATCCAGGCTAAGGGCCTTTGCGTCGATAGCCTTTCCCCTCGCCTTCCCCAATATAGCGAGCGGTGCAATAATGACCTGGGCGAGGGCGATAAGCGAGGTCGGTTCAATACTGATCGTCGCTTACTATCCGAAAACCGCCCAAGTTCTGATCCTCGAGTACTTCAACAACTACGGTCTGAGGGCTTCCCGCCCAATAGCCATCCTTATGGTCTCAATAAGCCTCGTAATCTTCGTGCTTCTGCGCTGGCTCATCGGGAGGGCCAAAAATGCTTGAAGTAAAGGACATCTCCAAGGACTACGGCGACTTCCACCTGAGGGATATATCATTCACGGTTTCAGAAGGAGAGTACTTCATAATCCTCGGACCCAGCGGTGCTGGAAAGACCGTTCTCCTTGAGGTCATAGCCGGTCTCATAAGCCCTGACTCAGGGAGAATACTCCTGAATGGGATTGACATTACTGAGTGGCCCCCTGAAAGGAGAGGGCTCGCTTATGTCCCCCAGAACTACGCCCTTTTCCCCCACATGAGCGTTCACGACAACATAGCCTTTGGCCTCAGGCTTAGGAAGCTCCCGAAGGCTGAAATCGAGAAGAGAGTTAAGGAGATAGTTGAAGTTCTAGGCATCGAGAACCTCCTGAAAAGGAAGCCCCGGACGCTGAGCGGTGGCGAGCAACAGCGCGTGGCCCTTGCGAGGGCACTCGTCACCGAACCCCCACTGATACTCCTAGATGAGCCCTTCGCAAACCTCGACGTTCAGACGAGGGGGAGGCTCATCAACGAGATGAAGCGCTGGAAGAAGGAGCTCGGCTTCACAGCTCTGCACGTTACTCACTTCTTCGAGGAAGCCGTCAGCTTGGGCGACCGCGTCGGAGTCATGCTCGACGGAAGGCTCGTCCAGGTGGGGGACGTTGGGGAGGTCTTTTCGAGGCCAAGCTCCGAGAGGGTCGCAAGGTTTTTGGGCTTCGAGAACATCATAGAGGGAACCGCGGAAGGAAGAAAGCTAAGGGCTAACGGCATTGAGATAGAACTTCCCACTGAAGCTCATGGAGAAGTCCGCGTCGGACTCCGTCCGGAGGATGTGATAATCTTCACCGAGCCCATGAAAACCTCTGTCAGGAACGTCCTGAGGGCGAGGGTTGAAGGAATCGAGGAACTCGGTCCTATTGTGAGGCTCCGGCTTAATGCGTCGGGGTTGGCCATCTCGGCCTTCATAACTCGCTCCTCGTTCATTGAGCTGGGGATAAGCACTGGAAAGGAGGTCTACGTAGGCTTCAAGGCGAGCGCCCTCCACGTCTTCTGAGCCTGTCTCTTATCTCCACA
Source organism: Thermococcus sp. (assembly GCF_027008145.1). Lineage (GTDB taxonomy): Archaea > Methanobacteriota_B > Thermococci > Thermococcales > Thermococcaceae > Thermococcus. The sequence goes on from NZ_JALTCZ010000047.1 coordinate 4,999, forward strand.
GGGAGATTTTCATAGACTTCCTTAAGGGCATCTATCAGTTCAACGAGTTCCTTAGCCGTCAGCGTCGTCGTCTTGGGCCCTATCTCAAGGATCACCGCCTCATATTCTTCTGGAGGAACCTCCTCAAGCTCGTCGAGGTGCTCGTTCTCCCTTGGGATAACGTTAACCTCGCCAATCATCCTCCCCCCTCTGATGTCGGCTTCCCTCTCCTCTATGGGTATCTCCTTGGGGCAGTCGTAGCGCTCCACGAAGATCTTTATGTCAACCACAGGAGTCCCGTCCACCGCATCTATCCAATCTATGTAAAGCCTGTTTCCCTCGATGCGGTGGATTCTGACGGTGTAGAGGGCTATTGGGTTGGGCCTGTAGGGGGAGCGTGTCGCGAAGACTCCCGTCAAAGGGTTCTTCGGGTTGCCGTAGGGGTGAACCTTCAGGATTTTCCTCCTAGATCCCTCGCTCTCATGGAACCAGAGGACGAGCTTTATCCAGTCGTCCTCGCGGAGGCCGTCCACAGCTTCCCTAAACTCGGGCAGGATTTCTATAAACGTCTTTTCGTGGTTTCTCTTCACATAACCCACAGGGACTACCTTGAAGGGCTCGAACTCCACAAACACCACCGGTTTAAATAGACCGCAAGATTTAAAACCTACTCCATTTACTCAGACCACAGTGGATAGTAACAGGTGGTAAGTATGGAGGTTGGAGAACTCGCATCGCTCTCATCCCAAATAGTTAATGCGATTTCCGAGGTTTACATCGGAAACAGGGACGTCGTAGAGAAGACCCTCGCAGCGGCCCTCGTCAACGGCAACGTCCTCTTTGAAGACCATCCAGGTCTCGGAAAGACCCTCTTGGCAAAGGCCTTCTCCCGGGTTCTCGGTCTCGATTACAGGAGGATACAGTTCACCCCCGACCTTCTCCCGGCTGACATAGTGGGAACCAAGGTATGGCGCCAGAACACCGGAACCTTCGAGCTTGTTAAAGGACCGGTCTTCACGAACGTCCTCCTCGCGGATGAAATAAACCGCGCCCCGCCGAAGACCCAGTCTGCTCTCCTTGAGGCGATGGAGGAGAGGCAGGTCACCATAGAGGGTGAGACCCTCAAGCTTGAGAGGCCCTTCTTCGTGATGGCCACCCAGAATCCTATAGAGTACGAGGGGACTTACCCCCTCCCCGAGGCCCAGCTCGACCGCTTCCTCCTCCGCCTGAGTGTTGGCTATCCAAAGACCCTTGAGGATGAGATGGCTATCCTTGAGGCCAGGCTCAGGTGGAAGAAGGACGACCCAACCGTCGACCTCAGGCCGGTGATAGACAGGGAAACATTCCTGGAGATGCAGATGACCGTTGAGAAGTCAGTCTACGTCAGCAGGCCGGTTCTGAGGTACATAGCCGAGCTCGTTAGGAACGCGAGGGGTGACGAGAGGGTCGAGGCAGGCCCGAGCCCCCGGGGTGCGCTGGCCCTTCTGAAGGTCGCCAAGGCGAGCGCTGCCATGGAGGGGAGGGACTTTGTTATTCCAGATGACGTCAAGAGGTTCGTCTTCGAGGCCCTCTCCCACAGGGTCGTCATAAAAGCTGAGTACTCCTTTGAGGGCGTCACCGGAGGGGAGGTCGTTGAGAGGGCTCTCCAGGCAACACACGTACCCAAAGAGAGTGAGGAGTGATGGACAGGGTAAGGGTTTCTATCCTCGTTTTCCTTCTCTCCGTCCTCATGGTTCTCTCCCTGAGCTTCGCCTACGTCCCCGAGAAGGGCCTTAACCTAGAGAACGTCACCAAGAGCCTCTCATCCGAGGCAAACCCTCAGAAGGACGTGAAAAGCACAGCCGGCGTAGAGAAGCAGGGAGACCAGAATGAAGGGAAGGCTCCCCCCGATGCCGACTTCACCTTCAAGCCCACGACCGAGAAAGCCTCCTGTCCGGTGGAAATACGTCCCACGGATCCTTTCCTGGTGTGCGTTGATACTCCGGCAAAGGGTATCCCCATTAGGAAGGGCTCCTACTGGGAAATGCTGGTTAAGTATGATGGCCTCTATTACGTGCCCCTTGAGGGGCAGGGGCTCATTAAGGGAATCAATGACCAGGCATACCTCCAAACTGATAAGCCCCTCGTGCTTTCCCATCCCGGTGGCGAGTTCTCGATGTGGGTTAATTCCTCCTTTCCGGGTCGCCTCGTTCCGGTCAACTCCAATTACCTCGTCGTTTCCAACATCTCCCAGCCCTCTGTGGTGTACCACTGGAGAATCACCTACAAGGTAGTTGAGAACACGCCCCCCGGTTATTACCCGCTCTTCTTCCTACTCAACGCGAGCGACGGGGTGATTGCCAACGCCCTCCTAACATGGGTTGAAGTTCTCCCAAAGGCCGTTGTTAAGATAACCTCCATGCCATCACAGCTCTCAGGCAACGGGACACTGGAGATGGCTGTGGGGGGCACAGTCACATATCCCAACGGTTCCCCTGTTAAGGGGGGCACGATTACGATAACGATAAACCGGACAAAGAGCGAGAAGGGCATTGTTGTCGGAAAAGGGAACGTCGTCAACGGAACCTTCAATGTCAGTTGCTCAATCCCTCCCGATGCCATTGGAAAGTACTCGGTGGTTGCCCACTATCGGGGCCCCTACGCTTACCCTGGGAACAGCGATCCGGAGGTCATGATAAAACGCCATCCTTCGATTAATGCGAACGTTACGGTGTCCGAGGGCATGACCTACGTTAGGGGTTTTGTCCATTACGGCAGTTCACCGCTGAAGGGTAGCGTTGTTGTAGTTGCCCGGCTGGGTGAGAAGCTCATGAAAATCCGGCGGGAGTTGGAGAACGGGAGCTTCTCGGTTAAGCTCGATGGTAAGGTGGACGAGGTCGAGGTTGCCTACGGTGGAGATGGCTTTTATCTCCCGACCAGAAAAGTGATCTACAGGAAGAAGGGCCCGCTGCCCGGCAGTTTCCATATTGACCATATCAACAGCTATTTAAGGCTTTCCCTTATTCCCCTTTCGCTCTTGGTCGTGGTGGGAGCAGGCTTCATTGTTGCCAGGCGGAGAAGAGCCTCTACGGTCGAAGATGTCCTGAGAAGGGAGGCCTCTGAGGAGTTTAAGGGCCCTGGGGAGATCTCGCTCGGTAGGAGGGTTTACCTGCCTGGAGAGGAAGTGGATTTCACGGCATCTCCCGAATGTGACGTTCTTCTAGATGGAAAGCCTGTGGAGAGACCAATAAAGCTCCCGGCTCCTGGAGAGCATGCCCTTGAAGTCTGCGGGAGGACCTTTGAGATCCACGTTCTGCCCCCAAGGGAGGCCATAATCAAGCTCTATGAACTGCACTTCCTCCCCTTTGCTCAGTCCGCTGTCTACGTCGACAACCGGACTCCCTACGAGATTGCGGGGATCTTTGCTTCATCCGACCTATCTAAGGAGGCCATGCTCGTCGCCACCACATTCGCCTTGGCCAAGTACTCCCTCAGGAGGATCAATGAGGATGATTTCCAGCGGATGGTCGGGGCTATGGAGCGTATGGGGGTGTTTGAATGAAGTTCAGGGTCTTGGTACAGGATTACGTTAATGGACTGGCTCTCTGGGCACTCCTGGGGATTGTTTTGAAGGACTACGCGGGAGGGATTTCCCTTGTGATTCCGTTCTTCCTTGCAATTGGGAGCCTCGCAAAGGGCTTTAGGGAGCCAAAGGGATACCTTTTAAAGGCCCTAGCCTTCCTGTCGTCCTCGGTTCTGCTCCTGCCTGGGAAGGGATGGCTCTCCCCTGCGCTCGCCGTTACCTTCTTCTTTCTTGGTGCTGCCTACGTCCTTTCATATCCCCTCTACCTCAGGGGTAACGACTTTTTACCGAGGAACATGCTTGGGGTAGCCGTTGCGGGCTTTGCCCTGGGCGCCGGTCTCTTCCTCAAAATCTCTTCCGTGAACATGTTGCGCCTCCTCGGCCTCCTCTTAGTGGCTGCTCTCCTCTGGATTGCCATCTCGATTGCGGACCACATCTCACTCAAGTACCGCTCGAAGGACATCATCTCAGAGTTTCAACCGGTTGAGATAAAGAGCATCGACTACAGCCTTGTCGAGGTCAGGAGGGCAATCTCGCATTTCATTGAGAATGCAGACCCCGCTCCCCTTATCACTCAGCTCCTCAGGAGGATTCCAAGGAGCGTCCCCGATGCCGACCTTGAGGAGCTTGTCAGGATGCTTACGGAGTACAAGCCTCAGATGAGTGGCCTCTTGACGCCACCGTGGTTGAGAAGCTTATACACTAAGAAAGAGAAGGAAAGGCGGGCAACTCTGGTCAGGGAGATTCTTGACCTGCTCTCCAGATGGTGATGGGGATGAACTGGGTTAGGTGGCTCTTCCTCTTTACGCTCCTCCCGGTTGCCCTGGCCGTGATAACTGGGGCTATTAGCCTCTCGTACTTCGCCCTTCTTCCCGCGTCGGTTCTGGCCTTTTCCCTCCTCTTTGATCCCCCCTCGGGCTTTTCCGTTGAGAGAAGCTTTAGCAGGACGTCCCTTAGGGTTGGAGAAGAGGTGGAAGTTAGGGTTAGGCTGAAGGTTGAGCGGGGTGTAGGGTCAGTTGTTGTCCAAGAGGTCGTCTCGCCGGCACTCAAGGTTGTGGAAGGAAGCAACAGGCACGTCTTCTTCAAAAGACCCGGGGAGAGGTTCGATGTTGAGTACAGCTATCGCTTGAAGGCAGTTAAGAGGGGCAACCACAGGGTTTCACCCGTCGAGGTTGAGGGATACCACTTCCTCGGGCTGGAGAGAGCTAACTACGCCCTCCTGCTGGATGAGGTCACGCTGAAGGTCTTTCCCCGGATTCCGGGAATCAGGAGGGCCTCCCTGCGGAAAGTTAGGGGAAAGCCTGGGACTGCAGCCGTTGCAGTCACGAGCCTCGGATTCTCCTCTACCGAGTTCAGGGAGGTCAGGGAGTACAGGGCAGGCGACCCCCTGAAGGCAATAAACTGGAAGGCAACCGCCAGGTTTAACACCCCGCTCGTGAATGAGTATGAAAGGGAGGGCTTCCTGACTGTGATGTTTTATTTAGATGCCTCTGATTCAATGCTGGTTGGCGGACTTGAAGAAAACGCCTTGGAAACGGCCGTTGGTTCACTGATCCCCCTAATACTTCACCTTCTCAGGAGGGGCTACCGGATCGGGCTGTACATACTCGGCCACGGGGTGTTGCTTACACCTGTTT
>NZ_JALTCZ010000048.1 GCF_027008145.1 Thermococcus sp.
ACGAAGAGGAAGAACGCGTTGAGCAATGCCGCCTGCATGTTGCCGCCGATGACGCCCATCATGACTATCAGAGTTCCCGCTATTCCGAAGAGCGCTCCGCTGGCGCCTGCGCTTACAGTGTTCGGCGACAGCATGACGAGCGTCAGCAGGTTTCCAAAGAGGCCCGAGACGATATAGACCCCAACCAGCCTTTTAGAGCCGATCACGTGCTCAAGCTGGCTCCCCATGACGAGGAGGAAGTACATGTTGAAGGCTATGTGGAGTATGCCGACGTGGACGAACATCGCAGTGAAGGGCTGCCACCACCAGCCGTAGTGCAGAACCGCGTAGTTCCACTGGCCGAGCACGAGCAGAACGTTCGAGCCTATGCTTATGGGGTTCCCGCTCAGGATAACCTCCAGGGTATATACAGCCAGGTTTATGAGGAGCAAGCTGAAGGTCGCTTTTCCGTAGCGGTGGAAGTAGCGCTCAAGAGCCATTCTCCAGCTCCTCCAGGATCATTTTCAGGAGGTACTCGTCGTCGACCGCTATCAGGTTGGTTTTCTCCGTTGCGCTGAGTTTAACCTCCAGCTCTCTCCCCCTCTCGTCCGTCACTATCGCCCCTGCTTCCCTCGCTATAAGAACGCCGGCCGCTATGTCAGTCGGCCTCACGTAGTTCCTTATGTCAAAGACGCCGTCGAGGGCGCCCTTCGCCAGATAGGAAAGCTCAACCGCTATCGCCCCCAAAACGCGGACGCGCTTGACCTTCTTTATGATTCCCGTGCACCTTCCGCGCGTGTAGAAGCTCAAGGCCTCCTTTCCGCGCTCCGGCTTCCGCACGTGAATCCTCCTTCCGTTGAGGAACGCGCCCTCCCCCGGAACCGCCTCGTAGAAGTTCTTTGGGAGGAACTCGTAGATGGCACCGTAAACGGGCCTCTTTCCCTTAAAGACCGCAAAGCTGAAGGCGAAAACCGGTATCCCCGCAGTAAAGTTGTAGGAGCCGTCTATCGGGTCAATAACGACGGTGTAGTCGCTTCCGTTGTCGATTACCCCGGCTTCCTCGCTGACGATGTTGACGCCGAGGGGTTCGAGCCTCGACAGGACGATGTCCTCAGAAACCTTGTCCACGTAGTCGGTGGTGTCGCCGCTGGCGTTCTCTCCAACGACCTCACCGGCCTTTGCCGTGCCGAAGAGCGGGATAACGGCCTTCTCGACTTCCAAGGCAATCTCCTTGGCTATCGCGTTCCACTCAAACTCCATCTCAACCACCACCCATGAGCATTATCAGGAAGTTCCTCGTCCCCGGGCCGAAGCCGAGGATGAAGATGGTCAGCTTTACGAAGTTTATTAAATCCTCGTCTTCCTCCTCCATCATCCTGTCGAGTATCCACACCACCGGCAGAAGGATGACGAACTTCTCAAGGTACATCGCTGCTGGAGTCCCCAGCGTGTCCATCAGCCACCTCGCAAGGACGTGCTGCTCCCAGAAGCCGAAAAACTGGATTCCGACGAAGGTTGTCGTTGCGTCGTAGAAGTGGGTGTAGAAGAGAAGACCGTTGTCCTTTATCAGCTTAAACCTCCTCGCCAGAACCCAGATGAAGGCCTCGGCTATCATGAGGGCGGGAATGAAGTATTTCAGAACCGCCCAGTTAAAGTCCACCTTATCCAGGTTTATTATCAGAATGAAGAGCAGCCCCCCGACGAGAACCCAGCCGAAGTCGCGGTAAATCGGGTAGAGTTTCTCGTCCGGCCCGGTGTGCCTCCAGACGGCGTAGAGCGAGGCTATCGCGAAGGCCGCTATTACGAAGTAGCCGCCGGGGCTGACCGTCAGGTAGGTCCTCCGGAGGAGTCCCACATCCGTCATGCTCCTCATCAGCGGGCCGAGGATTATGTAGGGGATCAGGGCCTTGAAGAACCTCTCGTCAACCCGGATTCCCATGCGCTTGAGCATCTTGTAGAGCAGTATAACCGCGATTCCAAGGATTATCGCGTAGGTTATCGTGTTCACCGGGTTGTAGCCCTGGTTTTCCTTGATTGGAAGGATGAAGTACTCGTAAAAGAACTCGTAGAGACCCATTCGACCACCGTAGCCCCTTGCTCCGATAGCCTTAAAGCTTTTCCCACCCTAATGTTGGAGGTGGTGAGAGAAGTGCACCTGATGCAGCTCCCGCGGGAGGTGCTTTTAGGCGAGAACCTCATAGGAGAGACGGTCAACGTTGCCAAGCGCCTCGGACTGGGGAGAAAAGCCCTCGTGCTCTACGGTCCGAGGACGAAGAAGATAGCAGGGGAAGCGGTTGAGGACGTCCTCCGGGGGGAGTACGAGGTCGAGAGCGTGACAGTTAAAGGCGCGACGATGGAAGAGGTGGAGAGGGTTCTTTCCATAGTCGGAGACCACCGCTCGGACTGGCTCATAGCGGTCGGCGGAGGGAGCATAATCGACGTGGCGAAGTTAGCTTCCTTCAAAGCAGGAATACCATTCATCAGCTTTCCCACCACGGCTTCCCACGACGGTATAGCGAGCGCCAACGCTTCCATAAGGGACCTTGGACTTAAAACGTCCCTCAAAGCCGTCCCCCCGATAGCCGTAATAGCCGATGTGAAGGTGATAAAGACCGCGCCATACCGCTATTTAGCGGCGGGAGTCGGAGATGTAATAAGCAACCTGACGGCTGTAAAGGACTGGCAGTTAGCTCACAGGATAAAGGGCGAGTACTACAGCGAGTACGCGGCATCGCTCAGCCTGATGAGCGCCAAGATGATAATGCGCAACGCGGACATAATAAGGCTGGGCAACGAGGAGAGCGTTAGAAAGGTCGTTAAGGCCCTCATAAGCGGCGGCGTGGCGATGAGCATAGCGGGTTCATCGAGGCCTGCCAGTGGAGCCGAGCACCTGTTCAGCCACGCCCTTGATTCCCTCCTTGAAAAGCCGGCTCTGCACGGCGAGCAGGTCGGCGTCGGAACGATAATAATGGCCTACCTCCACGGCCTCAAGTGGGAGCGCGTTAGGGAAACCTTAA
>NZ_JALTCZ010000049.1 GCF_027008145.1 Thermococcus sp.
GCTCCATTGCTGTTCACCGCTGGGGGGCTCTATGAGACCTACCCCACATCAATAACCAAACCCGTGGGCACCATTCCCCTCCTGATATATCAACTAATCCAGAGCCCAAGCCCTCAGGATCACGCGACCGCATGGGGTGCCTCCCTCGTCCTGATGGTGATTTTCATCGCCGTTTTCATCCCCTTAAGGATGAGCCTTAAGGAGGTGAAACTGTGAACTTCGCAATAGAAACTGTTGACCTGAATGTCTACTACGGCCAGAACCACGTAATAAAAGATGTCAACCTGCAGATTCCGGAGAAGGGTATTTTCGCCCTTATGGGACCCAGCGGCTGTGGGAAGAGCACGATGCTCAGGACTTTCAACAGGCTCCTTGAGTTGAAAGAGGATACCCGGGTCGAGGGGGAAGTTCGTCTCTTTGGAAAGAATATATACTCCCCAGAGGTTGACCCTATCGAGGTTAGAAGACAGGTGGGCATGGTCTTTCAGTATCCCAACCCCTTTCCCCACATGACGATATACGAGAACGTCGCCATCGGGCTGAAGCTCAACGGGCTTGTAAAGTCAAAAGAAGACCTGGACAAAAGGGTGGAGTGGGCACTCAAAAAAGCGGCCCTATGGGACGAGGTTAAGGATCGCCTGAACGACTACCCCCGCAATCTGAGCGGTGGTCAGAAGCAGAGGCTTGTGATAGCGAGGGCCCTAGCGATGAAGCCAAAAATACTTCTAATGGATGAACCTACTGCCAACATTGACCCAGTCGGGACGGCCAAGATAGAGGAGCTTCTTTTTGAGCTAAAGGAGGACTATACGATAGTTTTAGTTACCCACCTACCTGCCCAAGCCGCTAGAGCCAGCGATTATGTTGGTTTCCTGTATCTGGGTGAGCTAATAGAGGCGGGTCCAACGAGAAAGGTGTTTGAAAGCCCGGAGCATGAACTAACTGAGAAATACATCACGGGTGCCCTGGGGTGATAGGATGAGAAAACTCCTCGATATGGGAATTGAACAGCTTAAAAAACTCATAAGGGAAATGGGAAACAATGCCCTATCATCCCTCCAGCGGGCAAGTAAGAGCCTCGGTGGAGAGGGTGATTCCATAGCAGATATATCGAGCGAGCTTCACATCCTCCATGGAGAGGTGCTGAACATCGCAACAGAGCTACTCGTCCGCTACTCGCCGGTGGCAGGCGACCTGCGCTTCATCCAGAGCGCCATAGACGTCTCCTACGACCTTTACAGGATCTCTCGATACGCTATGGAGATAGAGAGAACGGCCAAAGTTGTAGGGCCTTTTGAGATGACGCCACTCCTGAGTAGGGGCTTTAATCTGACACTAGAAGCGCTTAAGACCGCAGTAGAGGCCTTCGAGAACCTCGACGAGGTAGCCACCGGAAGGCTCCTTGAACTCGACAGGGAGATAGATGACCTTTATATACAATCCCTACAGGGAATAAAGAACCCAGAAAAGTGCTCACCGGTGGAGGCACTCATCATGAGGCACCTTGAGAGGATAAGTGACCATGCGAAGGACATAGGGGCACAGGTTATTTACATTAAAGAGGGGAAAAGGGTTTAGTAGACTTCTTTTTTTAAAACCCCTATTCCCTCTATCCAAGCCTCAATCTTGTCACCGTGCTTCAGTGGGCCGACTCCGGCGGGAGTTCCCGTGGCTATTATGTCGCCCGGTTCGAGCGTCATGATGGAGCTTATGTACTCTATTATCTCCGGAACCTTGATGACCATCTCACTCGTCCTCCCGAGCTGTCTCAGATGGCCGTTCACCTTCAGGCCTATCTCCAGGTCGTCTATCCCCAGCCCTCTTTTATCAGCAATTCTTGGCCCAACCGGCGCGAAGGTGTCGAAGCCCTTTGAGAGAGCCCAGGGAAGACCCTTCCTCCTCGCCTCAGCCTGAAGGTCTCTCGCGGTGATGTCCAGCAGAATCGTGTAGCCTAACACGTAGTCCATCGCCTTCTCTGCCGGAACCCCCTTCGCGCGCTTTCCGATTATGACAGCGAGCTCAACCTCGTGATCAACACGCTTACTCATCCTCGGCAGGATTATCGGCTCCCCGGGGCCAATCAGAGAGCTCGGTGGCTTCAGGAAGAAAACCGGCCTTTCGGGGACATCGCTCTCCATTTCCTTTGCGTGCTCGACGTAGTTCTTGGCTAAGGCAATTATCTTGCTGGGTCTGACCTCGTAGTATGAATCTCTAAATGGGAGCCTGACCATATGACCACCGCTTATCTTCCGGTGTGTCGGGTTAAAACTTTTCCCTACGAGAGAAAAAACGAAAAAGATACTTATGAAAGAAAACTTGGAGTCAGTTAACGAAAACCGATATCCCTTTAATCGTTGTCTGAAGCTTAGGATTCAGGATGAAGTCGCCGGAGTCAACAACTATCCTCGCCGGCCGCTTATCCAAGACGAAGCTCATCTCGCCAAGCCCATTCCTGACCCACACTCTCTTCTTTCCAATGACAGTCCCGCTGGAGTCGTAGACCGCAACCTCTATGGGCATCGTGAAGCCCGAGGAGTCAACGAGCCTGAAGGCCAGCCGGTATGTGGAGCCGTTTTCGAGCTTCAAATTCTGGACGTTGTAGTTGGGAACGAGGTTCGTTTTGAACCATTCGTCAAAGAACCAGCCCAGCCTCTGACCGCTCACGTTCTCAAAGACTCTCTGCAGAGTTCCAACGTCCACGCTGTTGGCTCGGACCCTACGGCTGTACTTCCCGAATATCACCCGGTAAGCCTTAACAATGCTCTCGTTTCCGATGACTGCTGACAGGGAGCGGAGGACGAAGAAGCCCCTGCCAAAGACGATGTTTTCAGATTCATTACCTGATATTGCCTGAGCCAGCGTCAGGTTGGACGTATAACTGAGAGCATAGGAATCCATGAAGTTAACGAATTCTTGGGCATACTGCGGGTTATTTTCCTTCATGCTGACGAAGATGGGCCACATGCCTAGGAAGTTCACGAGCGATGGAGATAAGAAACTCCTCGACCACAGGAGCCAGTTCTCGTACAGGACGTAGAACACTGAAGAGTAATCCAGGTAACGCTTGAGGTAAACGGCGTTCTGGGTGAGTGAAGCATAGGAATTGGCTAGGTAAGGGTGCTGTACATACCACACCCTTCCCTTTGCATCGTAGCCGGTGTATTCCGCGAAGGTATTGAGTCCTATCCGGGTAACGTTGACGAGTTTCTCGTAGGTGTCTCCCGAGTACCAGTTCCCGAGGAAGACCATGGTAACGTTGAAGCCCCTAACAGAAACGTTCTTGACCACCAAATCGGGGTAGATGTAGGCATATCTAAGATTGCCCAGCTCATTAAACTTCTCCAGGGTTCCACTGCCCGAGAAGATGCCGTATGCTGGAATAACGAGATTCTCACCGGGGATACTGTAGTGCAGGTTAAGACTGAGGTTATGCACCACCGGGACGGCGCCAAGAATCACCGGGACGGCGAGGGCCCACTCGGGATTGTACATGGAGATGTATTTTCCGTAATCGAACCTTGAAATCAGGGTCAGGTTGAAAATCGACTCGTTTACCGGAATCCTGTAGAGAACGAGCCAGCCGGAGTGTGGATAGCCGAAGTGGCCTCTGTAAATCTTGGGATATGCGTGGACTTCAACGGGGGATGAAGCAAGGTCAACGACCTTTCCGTTCACGATGACCGTGATGTTTATAACCGAGGGCTTTTCGTTGGGCACCTCCTCCAGAACCTCGATGGCCTTTGCCTTGCCGTTCCTCATCACGCCCGTGAAGTTCACGGTAACGATGCCCTTTGAGTAGGTAACGTAGAGGTTCCCTGTATACGCTCCCATTTCCCTCCAGTGGAAGTCTATATCCCTGATGGTGGCCCCATTAATTACCTTCGCATTCTTATATTCCCACGGGGGCACCGAGTGTGAGGTGGTTGAAGTTTTAACTTGGGAAGCGGTGGCAGTCTGCGAAACCTCCGAGGGAGTACTCGTTGATGTTGTGGAGGTTTTCCCTCCGATACAGCCAGACACTAAAACAACAAGGATTATAATCACAGCCAGAATGGGTCTGGAACCCACATTTACCACCGAGTAAAAGTTAGAAGAGAGTATAAAAAGGTTACCCTTTCAACGCCTCCGGAACCGCCCTGTCCCACTGCTCTCTGGCGAGTTCACCAGTGTACTTGAACTTCTCGACCTTCTTCTCGGCTTTCTTTCTGCGCTCCTGGTGCTCCTTGAGGAAGTCCTGAACCTTCTTGATGAGGTAGCGCTTGCACTCCCCGCAGGTCAGCTCTCCGGCTTTGCACGCCCTATAGCGCTCCATCAGCTTCTCGTCATCCGGTTCAAAGAATATCTCAAGCCACTTGAAGACGACGCACCTGTCGGGGTTTCCGCCCTTTTCCCTCTGCTCCCTAAGAGTTGGCTGGCCACCGGTTAAGGCGAACTTCCATATCTTTTTGCCAGCCTCCTCCGGGTCGTCGGTTAGGTAAACGGCCGTTTCCGGTTTGCTCGCGCTCATCTTACCGCCGAGGCCGGTCAATCCAGGAACAAACTTGGAATGTATAGCGGCTGTCTTGTAGTAGCCGAGGCTCTCTGCAAAGTCCCTCTGCAAGCGCCAGTAGGGGTCCTGGTCAATTGCCGCTGGTATTAAACAGCGCCTCTTCTCGAAGAAGGTAGGCGCCGCCTGTATCGCCGGGTAGAAAATCATCCCAATCTTGCTCTGTTCGCTGAAGCCGAAGACTGCTCTGGCCATCGAGAAGTTTATCTTCTTCGCTATGGGAAGGGCCATCTCGTATATCTTCGTGAACTCGCTGTTCTGGAAGATGAAGGTCTTGTCTGGGTCAAAGCCGACAGCTATTATATCGAGGATGTTTTCGTAGGCCCAGCGCTTGGTCTCGTCAAAGCTCAGCTTCTCCTTGAAGAGGAACTTCTCATCGTCGGTTATCTGGATGTAGAGATTCACTCCAAACTTCTCCTGGAGCCACCTAGTGGCGAAGAAGGGGATTATGTGGCCAATGTGCATAGGCCCGCTCGGACCCCTCCCAGTGTAGAGGAAGAAGCCTCTCCCATTCTCATAGTCGACAAGGATTTTGTCGTAGTCCCTATGAGAGAAGAAAAAGCGCCTCCTGAAGTATATCGGAAGTTCGCTCTTGGTAAGTTCTACCGTCTTCTCAATAAGCTCGTCCGTCAGCGGGCTGGTTCCAAACTGTTCTATCAGCTTCGCGTAATCCACAACGCCTTCAACGTCCCATGGCGTGACCTTAAACTCCTCCATTCAAAGCACCTCCGTTTCCAGTGGAAACGAAACTCCAGATTAAGGCGGTCGAGAAGAGAAACTCATGAGTGCCAAAAGCGACCACCGCGCATGGAGGGGGAGAAGGAAGTGGAGAATTTAAAGTTTTTGCCTTCTGCAATTTGGGACAAGGGATAAAAGGTCTCTCGGAAAGGGAGAAACATGCCAAGCAGGGAATCGGAGGGAACGCTGTTAGCTTTAATCGTCCTTCTTCTCTTAAGCCTTGAGCCAGTGGTGATAAAGGCCAATCCTGTCAACCCCTTCGCCTTTGCCTCAACCGCGTCGCTCTTCGCCTCCTGCATCCTCTGGAAGCCGCTACTCGCAACGGGGAAGACGGGTGAAATCAGAGAAAAACCGGGAGAGCTGAAGAAGACATTCCTCACCGGTCTCTTTGCCACGGCCATAGCCTACTCCCTCTTCACCTATGGAACAAAGATGAGCACGGCAATAAACTCAGCCATACTGACCCGCTTCGAGGTTTTCTACTCCTTCCTCATCGGATGGCTCTTCCTGAGGGAGCGAATAACCACCAAGGGTACTTTCTCGGCCTTTGCCCTCGTCTCCGGCGTCTTCCTCGTCGTCACCGGCGGGAAGGGCGTGAAGGTAAGGGAGGGTGATATCCTGCTCCTCTTAACTCCCCTCTTCTGGCAGATCGGCCACGCAATAGCCAAGAGAACCTCTTATTCCCCCCTGACAATAGCGACGCTGAGGAACACCTTTGGAGGCCTCCTGCTCCTCATCCCGGTAGTTAAGACGGGCTTCGCCTTCACGCCCTTAGCTTTAGCGGAGGGTGCTATAATAGCCCTGACCCAGTCCCTCTGGTATTACTCGATAGCGAGGATAAACCTCTCCAAGGCCACCGCAATCCTCACCCCTTCGCCGGTTCTGTCAGTTATAGTCTCAATGGTTCTCCTCGGAGAGAGGGTCACCGTTTACCACATCGCCGGTCTAACCCTGATAATAGCCGGAACCCTTTTGGTGGCCCTTGAGAAGAGCGAGAGGAGGTGAGCGAATGAAGCTGGTCATCCTCGGCTCTGGCTCCTACAGCGGGACGCCGAAGCCGCTCTGCAACTGCGAGAACTGCTCAAGGGCTAGGACAAACCCCCTCCTCAGAAGGACGAGGTTCTCGCTCTATTTTGAGAGAACGCTCATCGACCCGAGTCCAGATTTACACTACCACCTTGGGAGACTCAACAGGAGGGTCGAGAGGGTTTTCATAACCCACGCCCACTTCGACCATATAGCGGGTTTTCCCGAGCTTCAGGTCTTCAGAGAGCTTGATGTCTATTCCCATAGCCAGGGAGTTGAGACGGCAAAACGCCTCGCTTTGCTCTTCCTCGGTGGAGCTTCCCCTGACGGCAGGACATGGCGCTACCACGGGATTCCCTTCAACGAGTGGGTTGAGCTCGGCGGTATGGTCTTCTTCCACTTCAGGACCGTCCATCAGCCCATAGAGAACGCAGGTGGCTTTGTTTTCGATGTTAAGGGAAGGAAGATAGCGGTGACCGGCGACACCGGGCCTGAAATACTGAAGGATGGAGATGCAATTAGAGCCATGGAAGGGGCTGACCTGCTCATAGCCGAGATGACCCACAGGGAGGCGATACCAAAAGCCCACCTTGGGGTTAAGGAAGCTATAGAGCTGGCTAAGAGGGTTGGAGCCGACTATACCGTCTTCGCCCACATAAGCCACAGCAACTACACCCATGAGGTTCTTGAAAAGAAGGTACGGGAAGCGGGAGTGGTTGGAGAAGTCGCGAGGGACTTCACGTGGGTTGAGGTTTAGGGAGATAAGTTGTAGAGGTCAAAGTCAAGAGGGGAGAAGCCACTTTGGTTGGAGAAGGATTAAGTGGACTTAAAGTTTTTTCCAAGAATTATATATAACCATGCTTAGAAAACCCAAAGCTCCTCTTTTCATTAAAGCCCAAGAAGAGAATGAAGATTCCAGGGGGCAGAGAGATTAGGGTAAAGGTAATCCCCCGGAGCATCTCCGGGAGGACATTTGGGGTTATAAAGCTCAGCAAGGAGGAGATTGAGGATGAATGGTAAGGACAACGTGTTCTTTGGCTCCAACGTCCTCATATACCACCCGGACTTCTGCCAAACAATGCCCTTATAGCTTCAACCTCTGAATTCTAAGGATTGCCACGTTCGATGATGACTTCAAAAGGGTAGCCGGACTCCAGATATTGAGGAAATGAAGAAAGAGAAAGGATTTAAAGTTCTTTATTTTCCCTCAACCACTCGCCATACTTAACGAGGGCATAAACTGCATCAACGCCGTCCTCGACTGTCCCGTAGACCGGAATACCCCTCGTCTCGATGTTCCTGGCCATCTTGTGGGGATAATCTCCACCTGGGGCAACGAAGACTATCGGCTTGCCATAATCTTTCATTCTCGCAACCGCCTCAACGATTCCCTCATCCAAAGCTGGACTCTGGAAGAGGGCTATGACGACGAGCAGATCAACGTTCTTGTCCTCCAGGGCGTACCTCATGGCAACCTCGTATCTGCTTGAGGGGGCATCGCCAATAACGTCTATCGGGTTCCTGTAGCTCATGTGCTCCGGGAGCTTTCCTTCCTCGATATCTTTTCTAAAGCGCTCGTTGGTCTCCTCAGTGAGCTCCGCCAGCTTCATCCCGCGCTCAAGCAGGCCGTCGCTCATCATAACCCCCGCTCCACCACCGTTGGTAACTATGGCAACCCGATCACCCCGGGCAGGGTTCTGCATGGCCAAGGCCTTGGCGTAGTTGAAGAGCTGGCGCATAGTTTTGGCCTCTAAAACACCTGCCTGCTCAAATGCCGCCTGGTAGATCCTGTAGGAGCCAGCCAGAGAGCCGGTGTGTGAAGCGGCAGCCTTTGCTCCCGCCTCCGTTCTGCCACTCTTAAGTATAACAACCGGCTTCTTGAGGGTGACCTCCTTAGCGGTGTTGAAGAACTTCCTGCCGTCCTTGACTCCTTCGATGTAGCCGGTGATGACACCTGTCTTCGGGTCGTCACCGAGATAGGTCATGAAGTCGCTCTCGTCTAAGTCGGCCATGTTGCCGAGGCTGATGAACTTGCTCATGCCTATCTTTTCTCGTGCCGCCCAATCGAGGATTGCGGCACCAAAGGCCCCGCTCTGGCTCATGAAGGCGACCTTTCCGAAGAGTGGCCTGGCCTGTCTCTCCGGAGGATTGAAGTTGCAGTCGAAGCCGTTCTCAAGGTTGGTGACGCCGAGGCAGTTCGGGCCGACGACTCTGATCCCCCATTTCCTGGCCCTCCTGACGAGCTCTTCCTCAAGGTCGGCCCTCCCGGCCTCCTTGAAGCCGGCGCTTATGATGACCGCTCCCTTGACACCCTTCTCACCGCATTCGTCTATAACATCCGGTACGAGCTTCGCAGGAACCGCTATAACCGCAACGTCCACCTCGTCCGGAATGTCTTTTATGCTCCTGTAAACTTTGAACTTTTTCCCATTTACCTCTATCTCACCACCCTTGACGTTGACGGCGTAGACCTTCCCACCAAAGCGGAGCGTTATCGAGTGCATTATTGCGTTCCCGACCTTCCCCTGGATGTGGGATGCGCCGATGACGGCGACGCTCCTCGGGTAGAACAGGAAGTCGAGGTTTTCCCCCTCCATCGTACCACCTCCGAAGCTTTTTCGGCAGTTCATATTTAAGCCTTCCCGATGGACTTTTTATCCGGACTTTCTTAAGGAGACATCCCTTTACGTATATAAACCTTTGTGGGAGGGAAAAGGTTAAATGCAGATGAACGTTAAAAGTTCCATTAGAACGTTAAAATGGGGTGGGACAGATGACTAAAGTTAAGGTTATCACAGACCCGGAAGTAATAAAACTCATGCTTGAGGACACGAGGAGGAAGATACTGGCCCTCCTGAGGAACAGGGAAATGACGATTTCCCAGCTCAGCGAGATCCTTGGAAAGACCCCCCAGACGATATACCACCACATCGAGAAGCTCAAGGAAGCCGGCCTCGTCGAGATCAAGAGAACGGAGATGAAGGGCAACCTTGTGGAGAAGTACTACGGCAGAACGGCGGATGCCTTCTACATCAACCTCTACCTCGGCGACGAGGAACTCCGCTACTTCGCCCGCTCAAAGCTGAAGACCAAGCTTGAGATATTCAAAGCCCTTGGGTACGAGTTTGATGAGGAGGAGCTACTCAACACCATGGACAGACTCCTTGAGAAGGAGCACGAGTATAAGACGGAGATATCCAAGGAGATAGAAGCCAACGAGGAAAAGCTGAAGGACTTTTCAGACGAGGACATAATCCACGCGATAGAGTGGCTTGCGATGGCCAGGATGGGCCGTGATGATGAGTTCATCTCCCTCGTCCGCAGGCTGGGAGAGATACTCGGGATAGAGCGGTGAGGAGAATGGCAAGGGGGATAAGGCTTCTTGTGCTGGACGTTTTGAAACCCCACCAGCCGATAGTGACCGAGCTGGCCCTCGGTCTGAGCGAACTTGAGGGCGTTGAGGGGGTAAACATAACCCTCGTCGAGATAGACAAGGAGACGGAGAACGTCAAAATAACCATAGTCGGGGATGACCTGGACTATGACGAGATAGTCAGGACGATAGAGGAGTTCGGCGGCGTCGTCCACAGCATAGACATGGTCGCCGCCGGAAGGAAGATCATCGAGGAAGAGGAAACCCCACAGGACAAGCTGGAGGAGTGAGTTTTGAAGGAGGTCATAATAATAACCGAGCCGGAGAGGGTGAGGGTTCTCTCGGATGACACCAGGTTTAAAATCCTCCAACTATTGAGACAGAGACCCATGACGATTAAGGAACTCAGTGACGCTCTTGAAAGGGACAGGACCACCATTTACAGGCACATTAAAATTCTCGAGAA
>NZ_JALTCZ010000050.1 GCF_027008145.1 Thermococcus sp.
TGAGCGGTTTAGATGTTTTCGCCGCAAAGAGAACTATAGCTATTATGATGAGCATCCAGGAGAGCTGGTCGAAGAGCGCTCCCTTCTTGTCGCCGTTCTTCCACTTGACCATGAAGCCGATGGTGTAACCCGTGAAGAGGTGGGCCAGTCCTATGGCCAGTGCCAGTATGAGCACGAACAGCGGATCCCTAAGCGAGTCGGCTATCCTCCAGAAGTGTGCGTTCGGATTGCCGGTGATGTACTGTAAAACTACGTCGCCGGCGTTGCCGAAGTAACTGCCAAAGAGTACTCCCATGAGCATTGTGAAGGATGAACTCCAGAGCAGGGCGTAGGCGAACCTGTAGGTTCCATCGTTGAACTTTTTATGCCCCTTGACGAGGAGTGCAGCTATTATGCCGACTATAAGACCGTACATGAAGTCGGTGAGCATGAAGCCGAAGAAGAAGGAGTATGTGAACGCTATTATCGGTGTGGGATCAATTTCATCGTATCTGGGGACGCCGTACATTTCGGTGAGCATTTCGAAGGGCCTGACCCACTTAGGGTTCTTGAGCTTGATCGGTATCTCCTCGATTTCATCCTTGGTAGGCTCTCTGATGTTTATGTAAGCTTTGCCCTCGGTTACACCCTTTATACCCTCCAGAACCCTTGGAACCTCGGGCCTTGGGAGCCAGCCGGAGAGGGCGAAGGTCATGTTGGTTCTCGCAAGCATTGGAAGAACTGAAGCCTTGTCGCGCTCGTTCTCCATGAGTTCCTGATAAAAGCGGACGTCCTCATAGTACTTCTCCGCCAGTTCCTCGGCTTCTCTCTTGGCGCTCTCAAGGTCTTTGAACCTAGCGTCAAGCTTCCTCCCATACTCCTTTAGGAGTTCGGAGGGCCTCCCTTCACCTTCCGGGATCTCTATCCTCTCGAAGGAGTGCTTCGCGAGAACCGAGTTTACACTCTCGTGGTCTTCTCTCAGTGTAGCCACGACCATCAGAACCCTGTCCTTGAAGTCCCTTGTGACGACTGCCACCCTTCCCCCTGTGGCTTTTTTCAGCTCGTCGAGAAGGCCCCTGAACCTCTGCCTTTCGGCGGAGCCGACGGTCACCTCGACGAGACCGCTGTGCCTCAGGTAGCTGACTTCTATGTCGAGTGAGGAGAGCATCTCAAGGGTGGCCATTGACTCCTTTATTCTCTCTATCTCGGTCTGGATTGAGCTTATCTTTGACTCAACGGCCTTTATTTCGGGCTCGGCCTTAGCTAAAAACGCCTCAACATCTTTGATCAGCTTCTCGATGCCTTTGTAGTGGTAAGTCCTCTTGGGCCTCTCTCGGGGGGAGAAGAACTCCTTTATCCCTCCTCCCGGGTTTCTCCTGTGGGGTCCAAGGAACTCGCTCAGTCTTGAAATTGTTATCGAGTACGAAGCGGCCTTCCGGTAGTATTCGTTCGGCGCGTCCCTCTGAGCTATCTTGACCTCCGCTTCCCTTATTTCAACGACCCCGGCCTCGTGGAGGTATGTCAGTAATTCATCCTTGTACCTGTTGAGCGTTATTACCTCTAGTTTGACCATCTCTTCGGGTCTGAACATTTCAGCCCCCTCTTATCAGTTCTATTCCAGACTCCACTGCCTTCTCGAAATTGGACTCGGCCTTTTCACGGAGGGCAGATACCTCATTCTCCCCCTCCTGGAGGATCTTTTTCGCTTCTTCTTCGCCCTCAACGCGAGCCTTTTCTATTAGGCCCTCGGCCTGTCTCTGGGCGTCTTGGATTATCTCCTCCTCAAGGGCTCTGGCCTCTTCCTTCGCCTTCAGGACAAGCTCTTTGGCCTCGCTCTTCGCCCGCTCTATGCGTTCCTCTGCTTCCTTTTCTGCGTCCACAATACGCTTGATGACGTCCTCCATGAGTAGCCCCTCCGATGACCCTGAAAACAGGTGAGCTTTTCGCCAACTTTGGCTTCCCTAACTAGTTTAAATAGTTTGCGGTATGAGAGTCCAAGGGTTTGAAAACGAAAAGAAAAGGTGCTCAGCTGGCTTGGACTTCTTCGCCTTTGACCTTCTTTTCTAGTAATTCTTTCACCTCGCTAAGGACGCCGTTCTTGGCAAAGACAATTATCTGGCCCTTCTTGGGCAACTTCGTGTCTCCAGAGGGTATTATCAGGTTGCCCTTTTCATCATAGACCGCTATGATCAGGGCATCCTTCGGGAGCTTTAAGTCCCTCACAAGCTTTCCTGAGACCTCGCTGTCCTCGTCTATGATGAAGCGGACTATCTCGGCTCCTTCCTTCGGGAAGAGGACTCTATCAAAGCCCGGAGCCGTGATGTTTCTGCTGATGTACTCAGCGGCTATCTCTTCTGGGCTTATGACGAAGTCGAAGTACTTCTTCAGGTCGGAGACCTCCTCAAAGATGCGCTTGTTCTTCGGATTGCTTATCCTCAGTGATGTTCTAACGTTGGGGTTCAGGTTCTTTGCTAGTATACATGCCAGAAGGTTGGCGTCGTCCTTGCCCGTTAACGCCGCAAAGGCAGCAGCCTGCTTTATGTTGGCCTCTTCAAGGGTTTTCGTATCGGTCGCGTCGCCCTGGATCACCAGGCCGTTCACCATTCCCGAGAGTTCCTTAGCCCTCTCCCTGTCAAGCTCTATTATTGTCACATCATGTCCGTCTTCCTCCAGCATCCTCGCAACGAGGTAACCAACTCTGCCAGCTCCCATGATTATAACGTACATCCCTACTCACCGATGAGGTACTTGGCTATCTCGGCGTAGGCCGGCCTCGTGATGAATATGCCTATCAGAACTCCAAGTATCGTCGTTACCGCGAACCCCTTGAGGGTTCCAACGAAGTAAACCAGCAGGAAGCTCATAGCTGCTATAGTGGTCGCTGCAGAGGCGAAGATTATGAAGAACGCCCTCCCTATCCTCCTTAAACTGCCGGCGCGCCTCGTTATCCTGGTGGCCCTTTCACCACCGAGAAGCTCGTCGGTTATGACTATCTGCTGGTCAACCCCGGTACCTATCGCCGCTATGATGCCTGCTATACTCGGGAGGTCGAGGTTCCACCTGATCAGCGCAGCGGTTCCGAGGATTATGATGACCTCGAAGAGGCTCGTGCTGGCCACTGGTATGGCTATCTTCCAGCGTCTGTAGTGGAAGTAAACTATGAGGAGAACCGCGATCAGAGCCGCAATGCCTGCATAGAGTGCTTGGGTCTTGAAATCTTCGCCGAGCTTGGGTGAGATGAACTGCATTCCGATGATGTTTAGCTTGACCGGGAGTGAACCGCTCTTCAGAACTGTGTAAACAGTCTTGGCCTCCTGCTCCGCGGTAACCCTGTTGGACGCGGAGCCACTTATCTGGACGTTTGTCTGTGGCTGGCCGTTTGCGAGCCCCTCTCCCAGGGAGTAGGGCCCGTAGAGGCCGAGAACCTGTTTTACTAGCGTCTTGTCGTCGACGCCTTGGGGACGGGCAACGTACTTAACGCTGGCGTTAGCTGCCTTGAGGTTTTCATAAAGGCTCTGTGGAACGTCAATGAGCACTATAGGCTTTCCTCCGGCGAGTTTTTTAAGTTCTTCAGCGCTCTGGCCAGTGTACTCCACTGTGGTTATATTCAGCGCGTTCTTGATCCTCTTTATGAGGAAAGGAGCATCTGGTGCCTGAGCATTGAATGCTGTGCTGTTCATTAGGCTGTAAATGCTCTTCGGAACCACAAGGATGGAGTTAGTCGGTGGGTCGAGAAACATGTCAACGGGCCAGCCGGCCTTTCCCTTGGCCAGCTTGGCGAACTTTTCGGCTGCAGCCTTCGAAATCCTGAATGGAACCGCCCAACTGTTGTCAGGTTTTATCTCGTACGGGCCTACGTAGACGATGTCCTTGCCGCTTCCAAAAATTACGCCGTCGAACTCCATGTAGAATACACCTTGGCTTTCGATGACCTGCTTTATCTGGTTGGCTTCCTCCGGACTGGTGACGTTCGCGACTTTGATTAGGACTATCTGGTTTCCCTGGCCTTCAACGCCTATGTCCCTCAGGCCGAGGGTGTTCAAACGCCTCTGGAGGGAGTCAACAACGACTTCCATTGTCTTCTGGTCAACCGGGTGCTCTGTCTGGGCCACTATTGCTACGCCACCGGCTATGTCTATTCCAAAGGTGAGCGGCCTGAAGTAGAGCGTCACTATTGAGCCAGTGAGGAACAGTATGAGCAGGAGAACCCTCCAGCTCAGGAGGAGCTTCTTCAGCCTTCTGTTCATGAGCCAACCCCCCTTGAGAGGTACCATC
Organism: Thermococcus sp.; assembly: GCF_027008145.1. GTDB lineage: Archaea > Methanobacteriota_B > Thermococci > Thermococcales > Thermococcaceae > Thermococcus. The sequence goes on from NZ_JALTCZ010000050.1 coordinate 4,255, forward strand.
TAAGAACGCCGGCGTTGAATATCCATGTGTTCATGAAGTCCGCGAGGAGGCCGAATATGAGGACTATCGCGATGTTATCAATTGTCGGGGATGTTGAGATCAGCCAGAGCATGAAGAGGGCCCCCAGCGTTGTCGTGCTCATAGTGAAGCCAGTTGAGACTGCGCTTAGATAGGCCTCCTCTATCGTGTCCTCCTTCCTCCTGGTGAGCTTTGTCGTCAGGAGGATGTTACTGTCAACGGTGTAGCCTATGAGCATGAGAAGTGCCGCTATGGTTGCGGTCGTCAGCTGTATCCTGAATATCCCCATTGATGCCACCGCTATTACCATGTCCGAGAAGGCTGAGAAGATTATCGCCAGGGACGACACCGGGTTTCTGAAGAAGAGGAAAACCACGATCGCCATCGCTATAAAGGCGAACGTCACTGCCTTGATTCCCTGTTTTTTGGCCAGCTCACCAAAGGTTGGCTGAACCTCGCTGTGTGTATACTTGGCCTTTGGGAATCTCGTCTTTAGGAGACTTATTATCTTCAGCGGATCAACGCCAGTTGGCGCGTACACCCTGATTCCAGACGTTCCCTCAACGCTTCTGAAGCTCTCAACACGGACGTTAACGCCGAGCTGGTTGTCGAGCCACTTCTCCATCTCGTCAGGGTTCACGCTGACTCCATAGGCAGTTACGACGACACCGCCCTTAAGATCTATTCCCAGGGGAGGGAAGTGGACGGCCACGAGGAGAAGGGCTATTATGAAGACTGCAAGGGGATATATAATCATCTTCTTCGGTTCCATTTCAGCCAGAAACTTCAGCTTTTCCTTTTTCTTTGTGCGGAACTCTTCCTTAAAGGAAGGTTCCTTTCTGCGCTTTTTCTTCGCCATAAGTTCACCCCGGGGCAGTTGTTGTCCTGAGTTATGGAGTAGTTGTGGGGTGAAGTTTTAAAATTAGTGGTTGGGGAGCATTCCTCTCCGGTCTCAAAAGGAGGTGTATGATTGGTCTTATGGGCTGTTGGACAAAGATCCTCAGGATTAACTGAAAACAGTGAGGAAAAAGCCATTTAATTTGATAAAGCTGGGTTCAGGACATTACAGGACTGAAACAGCCCGTTAATTATCGTTTACTTTCGGGATTAACTTTAAAAAGGGTGCCGGCTACCCCCAACGGGGGTGAGAGCCATGAGCGAGATAGAGACTATAGGGTTCCACTACGTTGTTGAGGCAGCGGGTTGTGATTCTGAGATTCTGGGTGACGCCAACAGGCTTAGGGAGATATTCCTTGAGGCTGCAAAGGCGGGGAAGATGGAGGTCAAGATGACGCATTTCTTCAAGTTCTCCCCTACTGGAGTCAGCGGTATGGTCGTTGTTGCCGAGAGCCATCTCTCAATACACACTTGGCCGGAGAAGGGTTACGCTGCGATAGACGTCTACACCTGCGGCACTAGGGCCGACCCGGAAAAGGCCGTTGATTACATCCTCGACCAGATAAAGGCCAGATACGCTCACGTGAGTGAGATAAAGCGCGGCATCTACGAGGACGACGACACCTACACTCACATGATAATGACGTGGGAAGAGGCCCTGAGGAGAAATGGAAACGGATAGTCACAGCAGCTTCTCTATATCTTTCACCCTCTCCAGGGCGTCCCTTAGGACGGCCTTGATGTTCTCGATCTTGGCTTCGAGCTGTCTCTTCTCCTCCTCAAGCCTGCTGGCCTTTTCCTCAAGCTCCTCCTTCTCCTTTTTGAGCTTCTCGCACTCCTCAACGGCAACGAGCTGACCACCCCTGGCTAGAACCTCGATGTTCTTGACGAGCTCGTCGAGCTTGCCCTGCTTTATGAGTTCGTAGGTCTCTCCGATAAGCTGACCTGCCTTCGTCTCTCCCTTGAGATGTTTCCTTATCGTCTGCTCGGTTCTGCCGAGTTCCACGGCTATCTCCGGGACCGTCATTCCTGCCTTCTCCCTGGCTATCGTCCCGGCCGCTACCGCCAGACTGTCAACCCATGTGAGTCTCTCGGCTGGATCCTTTATCAGCTCTATGACTTCCGGCCTGAACAGGGTCGCAAAGAGGAGTATGCTCTCAAGCCTGTGTATCTCCTCCCTCCCAATCGGGTTCAGCGGAACCTCCACCATCTCCACCACCCCCTTCAGAGCTCAACAACGGTTTTCCTCTTGAGAACCTTGTCCGGGTAAACAACTATTCCCCTGTCAGTGATCTCGAAGGGGTGCCTCCTCATGGAGTGACTGGTCCCGCGCATCTTCCAGACTATCAGCGAGCGCTTAAGCTCACCATCGATTTCATCCAAATCGAGCCTTATTATACCATCAACGCCGTGTTCAACGCCGGGTCCGCCGAAACCGCGCTCGCCAACGCTTATCTGACTGACAAAGATGCTCGTGACACCCAAACCCGCTAGAACCCTCTTCAGCTGCATGACGATCCCCCTGGCAAGGGCGGGCTTGTTGATGTAGAGTGTTGTGACCGAGTCAATGGCAATGCGCTTCGCATTTATGTCTTTGATTGCCGTCCTGAGGACGTCTATGAACTCCCTGACGTCGGTGAGGTCGCGGACTATGTACTTCTCGTACTCCCTGCTCTTGCCTATGCCTGCTGTGAAGGCATCGACCATCGCGAACAGTCCTTCCTCCTCGTATTTCCTGACGTCCCAGCCGAACCCGGCCATGTTCTGTCTCGCCTGAAGGGGGTGCTCCTCTAAAGCCACGTAGATGCTGGGTTCACCCATCTGAAGGCCGTTCCATAGGAACTGCTGGGAGAAGAGGGTCTTCCCGGTTCCGGGCCCACCGCTGAGAAGGACTACGTTCCTCTCGGGGATTCCACCGTGGAGTATCTCGTCCATTCCGGGGATTCCCGTCTTCACCTTCCTGACCATGGGCGCCACCCCCTTTAGTAACTTTTTGTTATCATAGATCCTAAAGCAAAAGGACTTAAAAAGGTTACGTTAAGTGAGAAAAAGTACCCGCTAGAGGGTGTAGTGGCTTTTTAGAACAGCTGGCAGAAACTGGAAAAATGGTTCTGGCGGGCCGGGCGGGATTTGAACCCGCGGCCACGGGGTTAAAAGCCCCGCGCTCTAACCAGGCTGAGCTACCGGCCCACGCCCGTTTTGGGTAATTCAGGGGAACTTTATAAGTTTTGTCCCGCTTCAGCGGGCATGTATCTCAACTATGTCTCCGTCTTCAAGAACGTGATCCGCTCCAACCCTTTGGCCAGGGAACTTAACGCTCTTACCCCATACTCTGGCGTATCGGAAGTTCTTGGCGAAGTCCTTGTGTATCCTCTTCGCCAGATCCATAACCGTCGAGCCCTTCTTTAGTGCAACCGGGGGGTAGGCTGGCTCCTCTCCCGGGCTCTTCGTGAAGACCCTGATAATTCCAGCCAGCTCGTAGAGTCCGTCCCTAAGCCTGTCGAGGTTTATTCTCCTCCTCGCTGAGACGGGGATTATCTTGAAGCAGTCTCCATAAGCTTTGAGGAGCTTCTCGTAGTTCTCCTTACTGCCCGGGGCGTCGCCCTTGTTGGCTATGATTATTGCCCTCTTCCATACGAGGCTCTCATCGAGGGCATCGGCGAACTCCTCAAGTGTAACCGGTTCCTTTACCGTTATCTCGGCCGAGTGGATCCTCTCCTCCCGGAGCATCCTCATGACTTCCCTGAGGTCGCCCTTTATGTTCTCCTGGCCGTTGATCACTATCCCTCCGGTGGCGGTTCTCTTTATCTCTACCCTCGGCTTCCTCTTGTTGACCTTGATTCCCGCCCTCTCGAATTCCCTCAGAAGGGTTTCCATCTGTTTTATCGGGTTCTGTGAGAGGTCAACCACTATCGCGATTGCATCCGCATTTCTTATTACGCTGAGGAGCTGGGGTCCCATCCCCTTTCCGAGCGCAGCGCCCTCCACGAGCCCCGGGACTTCAACCAGCTGTATCGGGACGTCCTTGTGGTGCATCATGCCCGGGATGGGCTCGACGGTTGTGAAGGCGTAGTTCGCAACGTCAACGTCTGCGTTGGTGAGCGCCTTTATGAGCGAGCTCTTCCCGACGTTGGGAAGCCCGGCGAGAACTATCTGCGCGGCACCCTCCTTCCTGACGCTGAAAGAGTAGCCACCGCCTTTCTTCTGCGCTCTCTGCTTTTCCAGTTCCCTCCTGAGTTCGGCGAGCTTCCTCTTTATCTGGAGCCGGAGCTTTTCCGTCCCCTTGTGCTTTGGAACCGTGGCGTACATCTTCTCAAGTGCTCTAATCTTCTCAGGTATCGTCTTTGCGTTCCTGTACTCCTCCTCGGCCGCTAGATATTCAGCCGTGACGTTCGTTGGCATCACTGTTCACCCCGGCCGGACTAAAAGACGAACGGCCTTTTATAAACGTATGGTCACTTGAAATCGGCAAATTTATAAGGACTTTCGAAAATTTTCCTGACGGTGGTGGAGATGACCAGAAGTGGTCTCGACGAAATCGACCGGAAGATACTCGCGATCCTCCAGAAGAACAGCAGGACACCCCTCCGCGAGATATCGAAGGAAGTTGGCCTGGCCGAGTCAACGATATATGAACGCATAAAGAAGCTGAAGGAGAGGGGCATCATAAGGAAGTTCACCGTTATACTCGACCCCGAATCTCTGAGCTTCAGGATACTGGCCTTTGTCCTCATCAAGGCCCACGCCGGGATGTACTCCCGTGTCGCCGAGGAACTCATGAGGTATCCCGAGATAGTCGAGGTCTACGAGACCACCGGAGACTACGACATGCTCATCAAGATAAGGACGCGTAGCAGCGAGGAGCTCAACGACTTCCTCGACAGGATTGGGGAGATAGAGGGCGTTGAATCCACCCATACGATGGTTGTCCTCAAGACTCACAAGGAGACGACGGAACTGCCCCTCTGAACATTTTTGTCCAGTTAGGGTTATAAATGTCCTTTCCAATTTTTTACGGGTGATAACATGAAGGTGCTGTTTCTGAGTGCCGATCAGTTTGAGGACGTTGAGCTGATCTACCCCCTCCACAGGATCAAGGAGGAGGGCCACGAGGTCTACGTTGCCAGCTTCGAGAGGGGGACGATAACGGGTAAGCACGGCTATCCGGTGAAAGTTGACCTGATCTTTGAAGAGGTCGATCCGGATGAGTTCGACGCCCTCGTCCTCCCGGGCGGAAGGGCTCCTGAGCGAGTCAGGCTGAGCGAGAAGGCCGTAATGACAGCCAGGAAAATGTTTGAAGATGGAAAGCCTGTAGCCAGCATCTGTCACGGGCCACAGATACTCATCTCGGCCGGAGTTCTCAAAGGCAGGAAAGGAACTAGCTACGTCGGCATAAAGGACGACCTGATCAATGCCGGCGTCGAGTGGGTCGACGAGCCCGTCGTTGTCGACGGCAACTGGATTAGCTCAAGGCATCCCGGTGACCTCTACGCCTGGATGAGGGAGTTCGTTAAGCTCCTCAGGTAATCCCAATTTTTAAATACCCCCTCCCGTAGAAAATACCGGTGGGGGAATGGGGAGAAGGGAGAAGAAGTTGAGGCGCTCCAGAAAGGGCAGGGTGCTCTTCGGGGTTCTTGGAGGAATAGCCGAGTACTTTGACCTTGATCCAACTCTCGTCAGGCTGTTCTTCATACTGCTCTTCGTATTCTACCCGGTTCAGATGTCCCTCCTCTACCTCCTGGCGGCTTTCGTAATACCTGAGGAAGAGAGAAACGGGGAGGGGAGTGATGACTTCATAGAGGAGACCAGTAAAAAACCATGGGAAGGTTCCATCGACATCAAGCTCCTCGCAATAGTTCTCATAGCCCT
>NZ_JALTCZ010000051.1 GCF_027008145.1 Thermococcus sp.
AGACCCATCACTCACTCTTGTCCGGGAACGTTTATAAGCCCATCCTCCCGAGGGTTAGTGGACAGAAGGGTGTTGGCCATGAACAGCACGTGGATATGGATAATCGCTGGAATCACACTGTTCTGGACGCTCCTCTACGCCTTCTTCGGAAGGGAAGAGAAGGAAGAGGGGCTGAGCGTTGACTTCTTCATAGCCATGTGGCGCACAAAGAGGCTCCTGGGCTTCATAGACAGGCTTTCAAGGATAAACAGGAAGTTCTGGAAGGTCTACGCGGACATAGGAATAGCCGTGGGATTCATAGGGATGGCCTACGTGTTCTACGCCCTTGCAAGAACAGCAATGAGAACCCTACAGACCGGGAAAGGGGGCGGAGTCCAGCTCGTAATACCGGGCGTTACGATACCACTCTGGTACGGTCTCGTTGGGCTGGTCGTCGTCATGGTCGTCCACGAGCTTAGCCACGGGGTCGTCGCAAGGGCTGAGAGGCTCCCCCTGAGGTCGGTCGGCCTCGTCCTCCTTGCAGTCATACCGGGGGCGTTTGTTGAGCCCGACGAAGAGGCCCTAGAAAAGGCCCCCCTGAGGAGCAGGCTGAGGGTCTACGGGGCCGGCTCAATGGCCAACATAGTGACGGCGATAGTCACAGCACTCCTTGTGACCTACGCAGTATCCCCTCTCCTCGTCCCTGCTGGGATTGAGGTTTCGGACGTCGTAAAGGGCTCTCCTGCCTACGGTGTCCTCCACAGAGGGGACGTGATACTCTCGATAAACGGCCACGAGACGAAGACGATGGAGCAGTTCCTCGACGTCATGAACAGGACGAGGCCCGGAGAAAAGGCAACCCTGACCGTTCTGAGGAATGGAAAGAAAGTCCAGCTGAGCCTCACACTCGGGGAGCACCCGCAGAGGAAGGGAAAGGGCTACATAGGCATCTACCCCCGGCAGTACGTCGTTTCAAGGATAGGCCATGAGAGCTTGGTTCTACCGCTCTTCTTCAGCCTCTACTGGATATACGTTCTGAACATAGGTATAGGCCTTATGAACCTCTTCCCCCTTGTTCCCCTCGACGGTGGCAGGATGTTCGATGATGTCGTCAAGGAATACCTCCCCCAGGGGATAGTCAGGCCTGTGAGGTACACCGCCATAGGGGTTGGTCTGCTCCTGCTGGCTCTCAACATAATCCCCGCCCTATCGAACCTCGGCGGGTGATCCCATATTTTAAAAGGTCTTATCAGGATGAGCCACTCATGAAGTGTTCAAAGTGCGGAAGGCCGGCGGTTTACCACGCACGCTACAGCGGGCTCTACTACTGCCACAAGCACTTCAACGAGATGGTGGAGAAGAAGTTCAAGGAGACCGTTAAAAAGTACCACCTCATCAAGAGGGGCGAGAGGATAGCGGTAGGCGTTTCCGGCGGAAAGGACAGCGTCGTTCTAATGCACCTCCTTGCGAAGCTCCGCGAGAAGTTCCCCTTCGAGCTGGTGGCGGTAACGATTGACGAGGGCATAGCCGGCTACAGGCCGGCGAGCGTCGAGATAGCGAAGAGGAACGCTAAAAAGCTCGGCATAGAGCACAGGATTTATTCCTTCAAGGAGTACATCGGCTTCACCCTCGACGAGACCGTTGAGATAATGGGAAGCTTCGAGAAGGGAGAAAGGGTTGGCGCCTGCTCCTACTGCGGTGTCTGGAGGCGCTGGCTTTTGAACTACGCGGCCAATGACGTTGAAGCGGATAAGTTAGCGGTCGGTCACAACCTCGACGATGAAGTTCAGATGTTCATCATGAACATCATGAGAGGCGACATAGCACGCCTCGGGAGGACGGGGCCGTACTACAAGGAAGTTCATCCGGAACTGGTGCCGAGGATAAAGCCACTCAGGGAGATTCCGGAGAAGGAGATAGTTCTCTACGCGGTCTTAAACAACATTGAAGTTGACCTGAGCGAGTGCCCCTACGCAGTGGAGGCCTTCAGGGCGGAGATAAGGGACTGGCTAAACGAGATGGAGGAGAGACACCCTGGAACGAAGTATCAAATCCTGCGGAGCTACGACAAGCTGTTCCCGCTCATAGCGAAGACCTACACGAAGAAGACGAGCGAGCTCAACCGGTGCAAGATATGCGGTCAGCCGACAACGGGTGAGATATGCAAGGCCTGTCAGTTCCGCCTCCAAGTTGAGAAGAAGGCCAGGGAAAAAGGTCTGACCTTCAGGGTCGAGTGAGGAACGGAGCAGTATATTAAACAGGGGTTTATAAAAGGCTGTTCAGTATGTTAAACAACCTTTATAAACTATTGACGCATATTACCGACCATGAGGAAAGAACTCGCGAAGGTTTTAACGGAATGGCAGGAGACCTGGGCGCCCGAGCTGATTGAGAGGGACTTTGACATCTCCCTTATCCCGTGGGAGCTCAACAGGGTTGTAACCTTCGCGGGATGCAGGAGAACTGGAAAGACCCACCTGATGTTCCAGCTCATTAACGAGCTTGCAAAGACCACCGAAAGGGAATCAATATTCTACATAAACTTCGAAGATGAGCGCCTCGAAAAGAGCAGAAAAACTCTAACGGAGCTCATACCTACGATTGAAGAACTCTACGGGAAGAAAGGGAGACTTTATCTCTTCCTCGACGAGATTCAGAACGTTGAAAACTGGGACTCCTGGGTGAGGTGTGTAAACGATTCCAGAAGGGACGTGAGGCTCTTTTTAAGCGGTTCCTCCTCAAAGCTCTCCAGCAGGGAAATTCCAACGTCTTTAAGGGGCAGGGCCCTGACCTTCGAGGTGTTTCCACTGAGCTTCTGGGAGTTCCTGAGGTTCAGGAAATTCGAGGTTCCCGAGCGGGTTGAGTTCAGCAAGAAAAAGCCGGAACTTCTAAACCTGCTGAGAGAATACGTCCTTTTTGGGGGATTTCCTGAGGTCGTCCTGAC
>NZ_JALTCZ010000052.1 GCF_027008145.1 Thermococcus sp.
CCTTCTAAGAAACCTGAAATGCTTATTATTGGATATCAATATCCATACATGCTTGTTCCCTTCCTGTTCATAATCTCAGTGTACAATTTGAAAAACTTGATGAGTATTAAATTAATCATTGAGACCAGACTAAAAAAAGAAGCAATAGTTCTTACTATAAGAAAGGCACTGGCAATCTCAGTCGTGGCCATGATACTGTTCTCTCCTGTGTTTCATATAATAAAGGGACCCTATATTCAAGGGATTACATTCTATAATCTTGTCAAAATTAAAAAAGAATGGGAACCATATTTCTCAGTTCTAGACAATGTGACTGAAGCGATATCCTTATCCCCCTGTCCGGTATCAACCCAGGATAACTTATTTCCTCACCTAGCGGATAGAAATAACACATATTACTTACTGACTCCATTTCATTCTTCATACATCCCTAATAATTCAATTGTCTTGTTAGCTCGATCTCTGCCGGATTACAAAGTAACTGTCAAAGCGCTGAGGAACTCAACACTAACTGCAAATAAAACATATTTTGTACTGGATGTCAACACGATAATATTGGATTGCTATAACCGGACAGAGAACAATACAGAAGAATTTAAAGCCTGCATTATGAATTACACCAAAAGAATAATACAAGAATGTGAGCAGGCGAGGCTTCATGCTGGAAAAAAATAAGAGACTTTTAATCTTCATGGCTATTATCTTGATATTCTTTAGCCTGAGAATTCCCATGCTCACTATCCAAAATGCTTATTTTGACTACGACGAGGGCACTTACCTCCTCATCGCCCGCCTCATCAACCACGGAGTTCTACCCTACAGGGACGTTTTCGCGGTCCATCCACCCCTCTACTACTACGCCCTAGCCGGCTGGCTGAGACTTTTCGGCGATAACTATATAGTAGGCCGTACTTTCTCGCTGTTCCTTGGATTAATATCGATTTTTCTAGCTTATCTCACGGGAAGGGAATTAAAAGGTGAAAAACTCGGGCTGGCGTTCGCGTTTCTTATAGCAATGGACCCTCTGGCCATTAAGGTAAACACCCTCGTTCTTCACGAAAGCATGATTGAGTTATTCACCCTCCTCTCCCTCTGGTTTCTCGCGAAATACCTCACCGGTGGAGGAAAGATATACGCGTCTTTGACAATAGCCGTTGCATCGCTTGGAACGTCCGCCAAATTCACCATAATACCCTACCTCCTCGCGGTTTTCGTCTTCCTAATCCTCTACGAGTCCGACGAGTTGAGAAACCTGCTACTATCATCAACGAGAGTTCTAACCCAACGGCAAGTGTACATCGTGCCCCTAGCGTATCTGCTCTGGACAATGGCTTCCATGGCGGCAATCACGCTTTATCCCCGGGAGATAACCAGGATAATCGCCAGCGTTCCCGGGATACACCCGATAACGAAGGTCGGTCACGTTTACACGTGCATCCTTTTCCTCTTCCTCTGGGCTTTTTTGACTGTTTACATACTCAATATCAGATACTTCCAACCCCTCAAACATGCACTTAAAGCACTCGGTAGGGTCGTCCGATATGGGATTGCATTAGCGTCAGTCATTGTGGTCTCAAAGGCTGTGGTGGAAGTCCCACTCGGTGTTTTGGTTTCACGAGGATATCTGCATCAGACGTACATAGCGCAGAGCGGAAGAGGGTTCCCCTTCGTCGGGATTTTTTGGGTTGTCGGGAACATCGTGTCTTATATCCAGAGGTCCTCCTTGGAGGTTCTCGCCTACTACGCCCCCCTCTTCATTTTAGTGGCCGTGGTTCTAGCCATTAAGGCCTTTGGACACGGAATCAGGTTTTCCGAACCCCTCAAAGCGCTCCTCGTCCTGAACGTAATCTTCTACCTGATTGCAGTCCCCATAATCCCCGACCCCAGGTTCATCTACCCTCTGCTATTGGTCTTCTATTTGTACCTCCTGTCCGGAGTCGTTGAAATCAAACGGCCAGAGAAAAAGGTTCTGGGCATCGCGCTGACCTTAGTCCTCCTCCTTGCACTGGTTAACGTTGGAATTGCATATAACTATCCGCGGGGGCTCCTCAGAATACCGTGCGCTCCCCACACCAAGGAGCTGAGGGAAGACCTCTCAAATTACATCCATGAGGAAGCACTGAACGGTACGTACCTCTCGATTAACCCCATGGACGCTTACTATCTTAAACTGCCCGTTGTCCCATACTTAGTGGACACCTTTGGTCTTGGATACTTACGAGGCTATAGCCTCGTGAATCTCACTCTGAAATATCATCCCAATTACATTGTCTACGACACGTGGATGTTCTCAATGATGAAAGCCCAGCCCCTACGAAATGTATACGGACCTCTCTTTAATTACACCCTCCAAAACGGCACGTTGCTTTTTGAAGAGTCTCGGAGGGACGGCGAGATAATTGCCCTTTTCAGTCTTAAGAGAGCCTCCTACCCTTGGAGGTTTGACGTGTACAACACAATCCTTAGACTGTACTACGGCAGAGATCGCTTGAACGTCCATTTCAAAGAAATGAATATTGATGGACTCAGAATGGAAGCGCTAAACGATACCTATGAACTGTTCATAACAACAAACAACGGAACGTATGTGGGGAAAATAATTCCCGGTGAAGACAATATAACCGTTTACGTTCCAAACCTTACCATGGTCGTCGCTTTCAATGGCGTGCTCCTGAACAACAACTCCCCCGTTGAGGGGGGAGAATTCAAATCCCTGCGTCTCTGTACGCCGGCGGAATGCTTTATACTGAGCGGTAACATTTCAGTCTCAGGGGGGAAACTCTACGTCCAGGACTATCTACAAATCACTGCCCTGAAATCATAGAGTTCAGGGAGTTCGTTATCTTGTCAATGGTTTCGTTCACAAACCTTCCTTCCTTTTTAATTGTTCCGGTTCTAGGGGTTAGGAACTTTTTCAATGCTAAGAATATCACGACAAGAGCGAGGATAAACATGAAAATATACTCAATTGAAGCCTGAGACCTCCGGTTCATAAGGCATCCTTACTCCAGCAGGCTTCTTAAATGTCCGAGAAAGAATAAAATAAACCATAAATCATCAAGATTAACCGCTCATCATGCTTTTGAGGGTACTATTTATCTGGCTCTCAGCCTGGCTGGCAGTGTTCTCGGCACTGCTTCCCTTGTTTCTGAGCTGCCTAACAACTATCAGAATTATGACCAGAGCCGCCGCAATCATAAACAGATACTCAATTGCACCCTGGGCCTTCCTCTTCATAGATGCCACCTCCTTAGGGTTTATTCAATATTATCTTGTTCGAAAAAAACTTATATAAGTTTCTGCTCAAAATTGGGGGGGAGAATGCTCAAAATTAAAAAAGCTGCAAGGAGGGATAACAAGTTGTTATTTGCATTCCAATGTGAGTCCGCTAGTATTGAAGAATGTATCAAAGAACTCAATCAAAAATCAGAAAAAGTACTAAGTGATGTCCCCGGGATAATAAAATCCTCAAAAATCTCACTAAGCTTTGGTGCATTCATGAACCTCATGGTTGTAGTTGATGTATCCCCAGATTTGCCAGCGAGGAAGGCTATACTTGTGGACTACTCTTCAGGTAGGGGAAAAGAGGATGCAATCAAAGAGGTTCTGGGGAAGGTAAATGGCAAGATGCCCGACGACGCAACCATCGTTGGTTTTGAGGTGAAGACCTACACCACTCCCGTAACCAGGAGAACGTATGCGGTTGCCGTTGTGGTTTACAACACTCCAATGGACAAGAAGCCCCTGAGTAAGTTCACGGTTCAGGAGAGGAGACAGCTTCTAGCTGGCGTCCTAAAGGCCTTTGAGTACAACCCGAGGATCCTCAACATCTCGGAGCTGGCCAGGGTCTTCGAGGTTTCAAGGGACTCAATATACTACGACATAGAGCAGATACTCAAGGAGAGGGGTTAGGTGCTCCAGAGGGGTCTCGGGGTGACCGTCAGAAGAAATATTAGGAGTGCTGTAAGCGCTAGAAGGATGCGAGACTTCGAAATCGGGCTCACCTCGTCGAGGGCTCCTGGATTACCGGCCATCCCTATAAGAAGGACGAGAAGGCCCCAGATGAACCAGCCCTGCCAGAAGTATCCAAGGGCAAAGAGGAGGAATGCAACACCAAGGGTTATGTAGCGGTGTGCTCTCTCGCTTATAAAAGCCCTCAAAACATGCCCCCCATCGAGCTGCGCAACAGGGATGAGGTTGAGGAAGGTCACGAGTATTCCTACCCAGCCCGCGACGGCAACGGGATGAAGGAAAACCACGTAGTCACTCGGGGTCTTCAGGACGCTTCTCATCAGGAGCTCGAAGAGCAGGTTAGTGCCGAAGTAAACACCCCCTCCATGATGAGGGGCAAGGCTCGGGGGGACGACTATTGACATCTTCAACCCGATCAGGGTCACGGGGACGGCGACAAGAAAGCCCGCTATCGGCCCGCTGACGCCGAGGTCTATCGCGGCGTTCCTCGTAGGGAGCGGCGACTTTACTCTGATAACCGCTCCGAGGGTTCCTATGAGACTGAATGGGAAGGGGATAAAGTAGGGCATCGTCGCCTTGACGCCGTGGTAAGTTGCGGCTATCTTATGACCGAGCTCGTGGGTGCCTATTATCGCCATAACACTAACCGAGAAGGAGAGCGCTATCAGGTAAGGATTTCTGAGGCCGGGAAGGGAGTAGTAGTCGAGGGTGGCTATGTACGTCTCGGCCAAGACGTAGCCGGAGAAAAACGTTGTGAGTATCGTCGCTAGGAGGAAGAGCCAGGGCAACCAGGGGTTGTCGGGCTTGACTTCTCCGGCCGGGAACACGAAGAGGAGAACCTTTCCGTGACGCCTCTTTAAGGCTCCCCAGTAGCCGAACTTTTCCAGCTCCGTCAGAACCTTCTCAAAGTTGGGTTCGAGGATTTCCTTCACCTCAAAGACGTGAACGCTCCCATCAGACTCAACGAATGAGAGGACGTAGAACTGAGTGAGAAGGGCCTCAATTTCTGTAGGCGGTGAAGTTGGGACTGTAGGGGCCTCATGATGGATTTCTGGAGCCTCATCGGTGTAACCAACGAGTATCATGTCCCCTCCGCACTTCGGGCACGAGCCCTCAAGCATGGGCTCGGTGGAGTCCCTAACCTCTCTGTAACCACACCTAACGCACTCGTAGATTCCCTTCCTCATGGTACTCCACCTAATGGCGAGGATGTTAAAAGTTTATTCATCAACCTCAACCTCACCCTTATCCGCGTCGACCCTCACCCTCACTCCGCTCTTCAGCTTTGAGATGTCTATCCCATCCACCATTGGGATGCCCGCTATAATGGCCCCGGTCGCAACTATTGTTTCTGCCTCGCCGACGATTATCGCCTTCGGGGCTTTCCCGTTCTTCTTGAGAGCATAGATGATGTAGGAACCGACCGTTGAGCCCTTCCCGCGCGGGAAGGCTAGTATTTTTTCGGCTATCCTCTCCCCCCTTATATCACTTTCCGCGTCGGTGATAACTCCTGTTTCTGGGTCAACACCGCCGAGGAAGGAGAGGGGCTTTTGGGAAACTATAAGCTCCCCCTCGGCCTTTCCGCCGACTATCTTTCTCCCTTTGAGCTTCATAATATCACCTCACGGAGCCTCCTTGACCAGGTTCTCCGCGTCGTCAAGTCTCACGTTGAAACCGAAGGAGCGGAAGTAAAAGGCACTCTTCCCGCTGTTGGTCGCTATGCCGTTGTACCATCCCTTTATCGGGGAAACCACGAAACAGGAGTCGGCTATAATCCTCCCGTTGTAGCGCTCTATCACCTCAGTATAACCCAGGCTATCAGCCAGTGCCTTGACTGCCCTGCTGGCTGTTATGAAGAGCGGTATTTTCAGGGGCCTTCCGCGCATCGTTAGCAGTTCCGCTATTTCCTTGACCTCAGGGAGGGAAGCGTGGGGACAGCCGACTAGGATCATGTCTATACCGGTCCAGTCGTCGCTGAACTGCTCTCTGACTGCTTTGATGTCATCGTCCTCGACGGTTATCGTTTCCAGCTTGTCAACCACCGCCTCCCTGTATTCAGGTGTCTCGCCCTCGACGTGGTAGAGCGCTATCGAACCGCTCGCTGCCATTGCCGCACCCATCTCCTTCAGGAACTCCGTCTTTTCCGGATTTATGCCCCTGAAGTATGGAACGTCGTTTCCGAGGGTTCTGCCAAGATGGTAGCCCAAAGCCGCGTAATCAACGAACGTCCTAACCTTCGCCTGAACATCAACGATCAGGGTTGCCTTCCTGTTCTCCTCAAGGTGAAGGCCGTAGTTTGGGGTCTTGCCGACTATGGCAGCGGCAAGACTTGAAGGACCACCTTCCCTGTTCGTCCTAGCTCCAATTATAGAGTTCGCAAAGACCACCGCCGAACTCTCACTCCAAGCTATGTGGTCGCCGAACTTTGGAAGGTTTGCCCCGTAGTAGGGGGTGCAGGTTGAGGTGGCTTCAATGCCCATCTCGCGGTAGAGGTTGAGAACCTCGGCCTGCTTCTCCATGAACTCATCATCGCCTATTCCAGCTGGATTCAGGGTGGTATAAACTGAAACCCTTGCACCTGCATCCACGAAATCCCTCAAGAACTCGATTCCAGCATCTCCTATGTTCTTGTAGGACACGCCCGCGACCTGGGCGCTCTTGATAGGAATGAGCCTGTCGGCACCGTAGATGTCGCCGAGGGCGACGAGTATCTCCATTGCCTTCTGGAGGGCGTAGCCGTACTCGCCAGCAAGAATCAACTCCTCCTCCTTCGTCAGGTACATACAACCACCACCTCAAGTTCGCGCGGGGGAATATAAAGGCCACCCGAAAGATTTATAAACCTCCCCCGGGCACTAGAAACCGGGTCGAGCAGCGGGGTGGGGCAGCTAGGAGTGCCCGCCGGGCTCATAACCCGGAGGTCGGAGGTTCAAATCCTCCCCCCGCTACCAGCTGTTTTTGAGGCTTCTTACAATACACCCTTCTCTTCGAGTTCCTTCGCGAGCAGTGCGACCGTTAATATGCCCTCGAAGATGCTCCCGAAGTTCGGATTTTCCCCAAACTGGGCAAAGAGCGTCCCAAAGTTCTCGTGCCACGCATCCACCTGCTTCCTTCCCTTCCCGGTTATGATGTAGACGACCCACCCCTTCTCCTCAAGGAGCTCCACAAGCTTCCACGCAGAACCCATGTCGTTCTCTTCAACCTCAATCCCGAGCTTTTTCCTGACCTTTTCTAGGAGTTCCTCCATGGGAAACACCTCACATCATCATTTTCAGCGCAACTAGGATAAGTATAACAGCGAAAGCCCTCCTCAAAATCACCGGGTTGAGCCTGTGAACGGCCATCGCACCAGCCCTCGCACCGACAATGAGTCCGGGTGCCAAAAGGAATGCAGAGTAAACGTCAACCTGTCCGAGCCTGTAGTGAGCGCCAGTCCCGGCGAGAGCTGTAAAAAAGAGCGAGAGACTGGACGTGCCGACGGCATACCTCATTGGAAGGCCTATGTAGGTGTGGAAGAGGGGGACGTTGAGGACACCACCGCTTATACCAAGGAGACCCGAAGTCAGGCCCGCCAGGATACCAACAACGGGAACACGCCGGTAGTTCACCTCCTTAACTTCAGTGACGCATTTCCTTCCCTCCCTCACCATGATGTAGGCCAGATAGAGGAGCAGGAGCGCGAAGACCACCTTGAGAATCCTATCCGGAAGGAGCGTCGAGAGGTAAGCGCCCAGCACGGCGGTGGGCATGGAGAATGTCTCCTTGATGAGAACCACCCTAAATAGAACCGTTCCCCGCCTGAGGTGAGTGTACGCCGAAGCGAAGGCGCTTATTGTTATGCACGCCAGGCTAGTCCCTATAGCGAGGTGGATCGGTTCACCGAGCATCGTCAGGGTAGGAACTATCAAAAACCCCCCGCCTATCCCGAAAAGCCCGGAGACAACCCCGATGACGAGCCCGATGAGGAAGTCAAAGATGTAGGAAAGCATGGAAGAAGGTTGGAAGTGACTCTTAAAAAGCTGACGAAAGCTTTTTAGGAATTAGTGAAGAAGAGGAAGCATGAGGCCAAAGGTCGCCCTATACTGGTTTCTCACTAGTCTAGCATTCACCCTCACCCAGCCGGGGGCAATAGCCTTCGCCAACTGGGACGCTCCCTACGGTTTTTACAAAGATCTCTCCACATGGATGTCCTGTGCCGGAGCCTTCCTTATCATCGCAACCGCCTACGGGCTAATCGAGTGGAGAAGGGAAAGGCTGAGCCCTGCCCATCCCCTTGGCACGGGAATTTTGACCACATTCACAATCCTCCTAGGCTACTGGGCAGAAGACCCCATCCGTGGACAGATGGGCTATGGGAGTCCAAACATTCTGGTTTTCATTGCCGGGGGCTTTATCGGGCTCATACTGGCTTTAATGCTACTCCCAATGATGATGCCCTCCCTGTTCCTCGGGGGCGGATTGGATGAGCTGTACTATCCCTATGACAGGCCCCTCATTGCTACGTGGCTGGTCTCGCTGGCAGTTTCAGTAGTACTCCTGGGAATCTATGTCAAAATCAGAAGAAAGGGGCTAAGGAACCGGGTAGCCCAGCCCCTTGAGAATCATCCTGATCGCTAAAAAAGCTAAAACGATGGCGAAGGCCTTGCCGAGGGAGGAAGCTTTCGTCCTCTTGGCTATCCTCGCCCCGAGTTGTGCGCCGATTATAAGACCCGGCACGAGAAGGAGTAACCACCCGACCTCGACGTTGCCCAGCATGTAGTGCTTTATAGCTCCGCTGGTGGCTGTAAAGACAATGGCGAAGCTTGAAGTTGCCACCGCGTAGTGTATCGGCATGCCCATCGCAGTCAGGAAGGGCACGTTTATCGCTCCCCCGCCTATGCCGAGCAGACCGCTGGCGATTCCAGCTATGAAACCCCCGATGGGAATGAGCCTGTAGTTAAGCTCCACATCCTCAAGCCTGAGCTCACCCGGCTCGGTACTCTTCTTCCTGTAAATCTTTATTGATACGAGGAGGAGGACGATGCCGAAGATCACCTTGAGCTGGGCCGAACTTATGTAGCTCGTTGACCAGGCCCCTATGTAGGCCCCCGGAACGGCCGTTGAGGCTATCAAGAGGCCGGCTTTGTAGTGGATTCTGCGCTGCCTGTGGTAGGCTATTGCCGAGCTGAGCGACGTGAAGACAACTGCGGCGCTTGAAGTCCCAACGGCGTGGTGTATCTCGACGCCGAGGAAGTTGAGGATGGGAACGACTAAGAAGCCCCCGCCGAGCCCGAACATCGCCGCGAGAATGCCTATGAATATCCCAACCGCGAAGTAGCCGGTGTATTTGAGCAGGTATTTAAGCAAAGAACCACCCCCGCTGTCCGCTAAAGCTCAAAGGCTATTGCCTCTATGAGCTTTACCAGCGCCTCAAGGTCAGCTAAATGGAGCGTCTCGACCTCGCTGTGGAGGTATCTGATGGGAACGCTCAAAGCGAGAACCTCGCTCTTGTGCTGGAAGACGGAAGCGTCAGTCCCTCCCCCCGTAACGCCGACCTGGAGAGGAATTTCGTTCCGCGAGGCTATTTCAGCGACCTTCCTTGCGAGAGCTCTGGTGTAGATGGCCGAGTTGTCAACGGCCCTTATGACCGCTCCTCCCCCGAGCCTAACGTCGCCGGTCAGGTCGCCGCAGCAGGCGAAAGAATCCACGGCGAAGGCGTACTTGGGCGAGTGCCTCTCCGCTAAAAAGCGCGCGCCCTTAAGGCCTATCTCCTCCTGGACAGTGAAAGCAAAGATATAGCGCCCGTCGAGGTCGTGATCGACGAGGTCTTTTATTGCCTCAACGAGTGCCACAACACCAAAGCGGTCATCCAGGGAGCGGG
>NZ_JALTCZ010000053.1 GCF_027008145.1 Thermococcus sp.
GCAATGAAGGAGCTCAAGAACCTCCTGAGGGACAAGAAGCTGATATTCGGTCTCATAATAGTCCCCCTCGTGATATATCCAGCTCTAGGGAAGACGATGCAGGTGGGCATAGAGAAAGCCCAGGGTATGACCCACGTTGCCATAGTCAACCTTGACTCGGGCAAGTACGGTGAGGTTCTTATAAAGGCCCTCCAGTCGGCCCCTCAAGTCGGCGTAACCGTTCTGAACGTAACGAGCGTTGAGGATGCCATTCGGGAAGCATCCCTTAGAAAGCAGAACGTCCTCGTGGTGATTCCGGCCAACTTCAGCGAGAGCATAGAGGGAGGAAATCCCGCCACGGTGGAGGTCTTCGGGATATTCAGGAAGATAACCCCCGGGATAAAGGAGAGCGTGAGTGAGGCCAGGATAAACGCCGTGATAAACGTCCTGTCAGAAGAGATTGCGAGGATTAAGGTTATGAAGCTTGGGGCGAAGAATCCTGATGCGGTACTGCACCCCATAAAAGCCGTCAGCCTGTCAGTCGTAAAGGGCAGGATAATCAACGTCCCGCCCGAGGTGGTCTCCAGCGTCCTCGCCTCTCAGGCATACGGTCTGCCGCTTATAGTCTTCCTGATGGTCACCATAACAGCCCAGATGGCAGCAGGGGCGATAGCGAGCGAGAAGGAGAACAAGACCCTCGAAACCCTCCTCACCCTCCCGGTGAGGAGGACGACGATAGTTGCGTCAAAGATAAGTGGAACAGCGGTTATGGGCCTCATAGCATCGCTGGCTTATATAGTCGGGCTGAAGAGCTACATGGGCTCGATGGGCCTCCAGATAGGGGTCTCACCTGGGGCCCTGGGCCTTGAGATGACGCCCTTCGGGATGTTACTCTTCGCCCTCGTGATATTCCTTACGATAGTCTTCTCCCTGTCCCTTGCAATGATCCTGGCGGTCTTCGCCGAGGACGTCCAGAGCGCCAACACCGTCGTCAGCTCGGTGATACTCCCCCTGGCCTTCCCGGCCTTCGTTCTGATGTTCACCGACCTGGATGAGCTCCCAGTCATAGCAAAATACGGCCTCTTGGCTGATCCGTTCACCCACCCCATAGTGGCATACAGGTACGCCCTTGGAGCCGACTACGGGCCACTCTTCTGGAGCGTGCTCTACCTTGCCGTCATAGCCGGGGCAACACTCTACGCAACCGCAAGGGTCTTCTCAAGCGAGAAGCTCCTAACCGCGAAGATAAGCTGGGGCAGGAAGAGAAGAGGATGAGCCCTCCCCTCACTCTACCGGCACGCCATCCCTGGTTCTCGGCGCGAGCCACTTCATAAGCCTCTTCGGGTCCTTCGTCCTTATGGTTATCGTTATCGGGCCTAACGGAGACTCCTCGTTGAAGTTCACGGAACCGGCGTAGGCGGCCTGCTTGTTAACCCGGATTATTATCTCTTCGCCGAAGTAGCCCTCCTCAAGGAAGGAGTGTGCGGTATCTAAGATTGCCTGCCCCCTGAAGAGCTCGTAGAGCCTCTGAAGGGCTTTCCTGCTCTTCGTTTTTCCGGTGAGGATTATGTAGTCCCCTTTATCGAAGGCCTCGAACTCAAGGTCGGGGATGAGGTTCAGCATCGCCCTCTTTACCTTCTCGATGTCTTCGGTAGGGTAAACGTAAGCCTCAGCTTCAACTTCCTCGAACAGCTCCATTCTGACCACCAAAATCGGTTGGGGGAGGGATTTATAAGGGCAGCGGGTGGAAGTCCATCCCTTTCAGCATCACTTTCTATACGCGCTTTCTCGCGGCCGTATGTCGGTTACGATTATCATTCTGTCGTTCCAATAGACCGTGTAGAAAATCCTGTAGCCCCCAATCCTGAGGCGGTATGTGTTTGTCTCCTTGCTCCGTTCGCCCCTGACCGGTTTCAGGTCATAGGGCGGCTTGGGATAGGGATTTTCTTTCAGGACCTCTATGAACTCGGCGAGCTTTCTGCGTTGGGAGGGCTTTAGGAGCTTCTTGGCCTTTTTGACGACGTCTCTGCTCACTACCACCCGGTACATCCGGCATCGCCTTTTCCAGCAGTTTGACCGCTTCTTCTGCCGTTAGCCCCTTCTCTGGATGTTTTCGGAGGTGCTCCGCCTTTTCCACGAGTTTCCGGTACTCCTCCTCGGGAATGACTTCAGGCTCTTCCTTCTCGGCTTGGAGCCTGAGCACGAGGGCCTTGAGTTCCTCAAGATCCCTCTCCAAAACCTCGATTTTCCTCAGGAGGTATGAGTAATCAACAGCCTCCGCCATTTCCCCGCACCCAGTCCCCAATCGAGGTGCAATCCTATAAAGGTTTGCCGCCTGGCGGTGTTGTCATGATAACAGAAAAGCTAAGTCTATGGAGATTAGTTATCATGATAACCAAAGGCTTTATATATTGCCTTTTCGTTATCATGACAACGAGGTGAGGAGATGACGACTCCTGCTGAGTTGTTGGAAAACGCAAGAGTGTACCTGGAAGACGCAGATCTACTCTTTTCAAAGGGCCATTACAATTCAGCGATGAACCTTTACTTCAAGGCGTTGGTGGCGCTGTGCGACTACGTTATCCTGAGAGATACCGGCAGACTGCCCCGGAACCATACGGAGAGGTTCAGGATACTGGAGGAGAGGTATCCGGAGCTTTACGAGGTGGTGGACTTTCACTTCAACTACTACAGGAGTTCCTACATGAAGCGGATTGAAAAGAGCTGGGTGGAGGTGCTGAGAAATGACGTCCACAGAGTTTATTCTTCCCTCTGATTTCTCACTTCATAAGGATTCCGTTGAGGCCCTTGGTAAAGCCGCCAGAGCATTCGTCGAGAACCATCAGGAGGTCTTTGATGTGGTTCTATACGGCTCTACCGTGATTGGAAAGCCCTTCCCAAATGACGTTGAC
>NZ_JALTCZ010000054.1 GCF_027008145.1 Thermococcus sp.
AGCTTGCCCTCTTTCGCGTACTCCAGTATCTTCGAGCCCTCAAGCCTCTTGAGTATCGGGTCGGTGACTATTATCTTGGCCTTCGCGCCACCGTCTATGGCCTTTATGATGTCGCCTTCGAGGTTGATAGCTATGTAGCCGTCGTCAGCTAAGAGTATCTGCTCCTTAACGCCTTCGAGCATCTCCTTGGTCTTTAGGGTGGCGTTCCTTATCCCCCTGACGACCCAAACTCTTTCAACGCCGTACTTCGGTATCTCTGTCTCGATGAGTGGCCTCATAAGCTGGAGAAGCTCTTCCTTGGCTTTCTTCTTGGCCTCAAGCTCGTCCTTTATGCGTTCCTGCCAGTCCTGTATGAACTTCTCAAGGATGTTCTCCGGATGAACTGGCCTGTACTTGTTGACCTTGCCCGGCTGGCTTATGGCAAAGCCCTTCTTCTCAAGGCTCCTGAGCACGTCGTAGGTCCTCGGTGCCGGAACCTCAGAGACACTGGCCAGCTCGGCCGGCGTGAGGACACCAAAGCCGACCAGGGCAACATACGCCCTTGCCTCGTACAGGTTCAACTCAAAGTGCTCCTGCAGGAGCTCCACCATCCTGTCCTTAACCATTTTTACCACCACCGGATTTTCTATACAGGTATCTGGGTCTTAAAGGTTATAAGCTTTTTCCAAATTATTAGAGTGTTGAGGGGACACAACTTCTCGTTAACATCAATGACTCTGCACCATAAGATTGACGTTGCATCATGATGCAAAGGATTTACTCCCAATCTGTTTTAAGGTTTTTGGTTGGGATGCCAAAAATTAAGGTGAACTCCTCACGAGAAAACGCATGAACCCGTGCTACAAGATCCAGATAAAATGCTAAGGAAAAGGTCTACCCTTCACCATGGATGTATCTCCGTATCTCCCCGTAGAGTCCGTTGAGGGCTTCTTGGTAGTCCGCTTTGCCTTCCTCTATCCGATCCATCAACTCCTCGAGCTCCCTCGTTCTCTCCTCGCTGACGAGGTCGCGGTATTTGCTGACGAGATAGTGGTAGACCTTTATGCCCTTCTCGGTCGGAACCAGCTTCTTCCTGCCCTTGGTCTCAACGACGTAGCCCCTCCTCAGGAGGGTCTCGACTATCTTGGCGTACGTTGAAGGCCTCCCTATCTTTCTCTCCTTCATCAGGGCTATTATGTCCCCCTGCGTGTAGAGCGGAATCTTCGGGGCCTTCCACTTCTTTGCCTCAACGACTTTCAGCTTCGCACCCTTCTCCATTTTTGGTATCTGCCTGAAGGGCGGGTTCCTGAGCCTCGTCCAGCCGTCCTCTATGACCTCAATGTAGCCCTCAACCTCGGTCTTCGCAAGGCCCGCGTTTATGATTGCCTTTTCGTAGAGTATCCTCGCTGGAATCATCTGGCTCGTCATGAAGCGCCTAAATATCATGTCGTAGAGACGGTAGTGGTTCCTCGTCAGGTTCCTTGGGAGCTGGATTATTCCATCACGGATGAGCTGCATAAGCCTTCCCGTGTCTATCGGCCTCGTCGGCCTTATTGCCTCGTGCGTTCCCTCTTCGCCCCATGGCCTCGGTTTGAAGTACTCCTCGCCTATCTCCTGGGTTATGTACTCCTTTGCTATCTCTATTCCGGTGTTGCTGACGTGGGTGCTGTCTGTGCGGTGGTATGTACAGTTGTGGGAAACAACACCGTTTGAGAGGAAGTTTTCCGTCGTGGTCGTGAAGTCGTAAAGCTTTCCGGTGTAGTGCTCTTCTTCAACATCGGTAACAGGAACCCAAGTGACGTTTGCCTCAACCAAAGAGCGGAGATAATCCTTAGCGAACCCCTCTTCAGCGTACTCAAGGACTTTGGCAAGTTTGTCCCTGGGCACGCTCCCCGGTTTTTTCAACCAGTTCCAGATGTCTATTCCCTCTTCCCTGAGGATTTTCGCCTTTACGCCATTGGAGAATACGAGTTCCTTCACGAGCTCCCCAACCGGTATCAGGTCGGACTCCATCGGCTTTCTCATTCCCCTGTAAGCGGAATAAGCTTCCTCGAACTGTCTCTTCCTGATCCTTAGGTATGGGTAAATCTTCTCCCTAAAAATTCCAAGACTGCGGTTGCCTATTATGAGATCCCAGACTCCTGTCCTTTTGTCCTCTTTCAGGTAGTTCAGAATGCCAATCTGGTAGAGATAAACGCTGATCTTTTTGAGCACTTCAGAGCGCTTGGAGGTTAGGATTGCTCTAAGGTTAACCCCTCTCTTGTCATGGAGGAGTGGGAAAGTCCCGTCGGTGTCAAAGTAACCCGCTATCATTGCGTTTATCATTTCTTCCTGCAGGGTGAAGACTATTGGATGGAGCTCTCCCGAACGGGCACCGAGCCTTCTGAAGAGCTCGGTGAGTATCGAGTTGGAGAAGCCCACCTGGTTTGTGGTTTCGAATACGTGGAGGAATGGAAAAACTTCTTCCAGTATCTCTTTGACCTGTTTGAGGGGCGTCTGAGATATGAGAACCTTGCTATCCTTTAGTGTTCCATCCCCGAGAACCAGACCGAAGACGTACCAGAACCTCTCATCAAGCTCGAAGTTTGGAATTCTCTTGCTTCCAGCCCTCTGACGGTAGAGGTATTTGACGTGAGGCTCAAAATCGGCAACATCCCACTCAAGGAGCTTTTTGAGCAGAATCCCTCTGTTCCTCAGGTATTTGTATTTAGTGCTCGTCTTGATTCTCTCCCTTATTAGCGGGGCAACCCTCTTCTCAAAGTAGTCCTCGTCAAGCTCGACCATAACGTCTGTAATGCCAAGCTCAACGAGCATTTGGAGAAGCGAGTACCTCTTTCTTCCCAGGTGGCCAGTGTTGTAAGCAAAGGCAACGTAGTCACCGAGCCTTATGTTCTTCGCCGAGATCCAGCC
>NZ_JALTCZ010000055.1 GCF_027008145.1 Thermococcus sp.
TGGGTCTATGACCTGAGCTTCGATGAGGAGACTGGGGACATACTCGTCATAGTGGCTGAACCAGACGAGGATCTCGACACGAGCGAGTTCGTCACCGACAGCGAAGGGCTCCTCCTCATCCCGGTCAATGCTGTAAAGAGCATCGGCGAGGTCATAATCATAGACTCCGCCAAGCTGGCAACCCGCTCCAAGATAAGGAAGAAGACTCAGCAGTTGCCGAAGTCGACACCGGAGAAGAAGCCCGAGAGGGAGGAAGGTCTCCCCAAGCCGAAGGAGATAAAGCTTGAGCTTTAGTAGCCCTCGAAGAGTCTCTCAGCCAGAAACCTCGGAAGACCTGCTTCAATTATCTTTCTGGCCGTTTCTTCCACCTCATACTCGACCCGGTAAAAGTAAACGTTCTCTGAAGGTTCCTCCGTGTCAATGAGCGCGTATGAGGCCCTCCAGTCACCGTCCCTAGGCTGACCGACGCTCCCGGGATTGATTATCCTCCTCTTACCGATAACTTTCAGCATTGGCATGTGTGTGTGCCCTACGAGAAGGTCGTCCTGTCTTACGTAGCTGAGGACGTTCTTAAACTCGCTCTCCGGAAGCCAGGGGAAGAGGTACTCGTCGAGAGGTCTTCTTGGGGAACCGTGGATGAGGATGTAGCTCCTTCCAGTCTCGTCTGTGAAGAGTTGCCTCACAGGGAGGCGTCTTAAAAACTCAAGGTTTTCGACGCTCATAACTCTCTGGTGCCATCTGACCGCTTCCTTGGCGTAGGGATTGAAGCCCCAGTCTGCACCAAAGGCCACCGCGTTGTCGTGGTTTCCGCGAACGCAGAGGAACTCCCTTCTCTTCATCTTTTCCCTTACGAACTTGATGACCTCATCCGGGTTGGGGCCGTAACCTACGAGGTCGCCCATGCACAGGATTACATCTGCCCGCTTGACTTCCCTCCAAACAACCTTAAGTGCTTCAAGGTTCGAGTGGATGTCCGAAATGAGTGCGATGAGCATGGGCCCCACCGGAGAAAAAAATGGTGGTTGGGCTTATAGGCTATTTGGTCGATTCTTTACCTCTTCCACAGCCCCCAAGTGAGGAAGATAGCCCCTAGGAGACCCGTGAGCACGGGAATATCTAGGCTTTCCCTCTCAGCGGGCGGGATTTCAACCGTGCAGTTGGTGCTGAGAGTGAGGTTGCTGAAGGAAAAGCCCCCTCTCAGAACGAGCTCTCTTGGTTTCCATTCGACGGTTATCCCGTAGGTCTCAAACTTCCCGGGACCTAGCTCCAAGTTTATTCTGTAACCTGTAGCCCTGAGACCCACGCCCCCTCGACAGCTCGTGCAGAAGGAGGCGAGCACTTTCTGGGGAGAGCCAGTAAAGGTTCTGTTTCCGGCAGAGGCTTTGGAGTCTGTAAAGAGGAAATCCATCCCTCTCTCGCCGAGAACCGAGAACGAACCTCTGGGGCTGGTGGCGTTGAGACTGAAGCCCCTTGAGACGTTTATCTTGGCATCCCTCCTGAGAATGAATCTTCCGCCGGAGAAGTTAACCGAAGGCACGTGCAGGGCCCTCGAATCCGAGTAAAAAACTATGAAGCTGGCGTTTACCGGGAGTTCAGGTATTAAAACAGTCCCGGTTACTGGGCCTCTTGGAACGTAAACCTCTCCTCTCTTCACGAGCTTCACGTTTTCCCTGGCCAAACTCAGCTCCGGGAGGCTCGAATTTACCTCCAGAGCGAGGAGCGAACCGTTAATCCAGGCACCATTTTTGACGACCGTTGAGTGAAGGCTATAATACGGGCTCGGAGCCGGCATCGCGGAAGTGCAGGCTGGCCTCTGGATGCTTTCGTTGTAGGTTATCCCTGAGGTAAAGAGAAGCAGGACTCCGAGGAGGACAAAGGTCCTTCTCAAATCTTTCACCTTTCTGAGTTGAAAAAAGGTTATAAAAGCTTATCGGAAGAAGCTAAAGGGAGTCACTCCCTCTTCTGCTTGGCCTTCCACCTGCTCCAGCGGTAGAGTGCAGCGAGGGCCTTTACAGCCCTGTCCGGTTCAGGATAGGCGGGAATGCCCTCCTCGTTGAGCCTGTCGATTGCTTCCTTGGCCTCTATACCACCGACGATGGCAACGACCAGCGGCTTCTTCCTTCCGCTCTCGTTGTACTCGCGGATGACTATCTCGGCGAGATCCCTCGGGTCGAGCACAGCCGTCTGACAGTAGAGAACCGCTATGCTGTGCATGTTGGGGTTCCTGAGAGCTTCTCTGATAGCCCCTTCATAGCCCTCGGCCCCTGCCATTCCAGTGAGGTCAACGGGGTTCTTGTAGGAACCGAAGGGCGGCATGTAGTTGGAGAAGACCTTCAGTTCGTTGAGGTCATCGTAGAGGTGGAGACCGCTCTCCTCGGCTGCATCGGTTGCCATAACACCTATCCCACCGCCGTTGGTGATTATCACGAAGTTCTCCCCTTCAGGTTCAGGAAGGTTGCTGAGAGCCCTCGCGTAGTCGAATGCCTCGCCGATGGTGTAGGCCCTTATGACACCGCTCTGCTTGAAGGCTGCGTCGTATATCCTGTCGCTTCCAGCGAGTGAGCCGGTGTGGCTGGCTGCTGCCTTTGCACCGCGCTCACTCCTTCCAGCCTTGATGATGACTATCGGCTTGACCTTGCTGACCTTTCTGGCCGTCTCTAGGAAGCGCCTCCCGTTCTTGACACCTTCCATGTAGATGAGTATTGCCTTGGTGTTCCCGTCCTCCTTGAAGAATTCGAGTAAATCGGCATCGTCAATGTCGCTCTTGTTCCCTATGCTGACAACGGCCGAGAGGCCGACCTTTTCAAGAATCGTCCAGCCCATCAGGGCTATTCCCAAAGCGCCGCTCTGGCTTATGAGTGCCAGCGGGCCCGGTAAGACAT
>NZ_JALTCZ010000056.1 GCF_027008145.1 Thermococcus sp.
TGGAGAACGGCCAGGATGTACACTTGGATAAAGGCCAACTATTACAACCCAGACGGCTTTCTCTCGGATTATTCCCCCACTACAACTTCCGGGACAACAACGGTTGGAGTTTCAATAGGTGTTTCCGCAGGAGATGATGGGTCACAAGTAAGTGCATCTCAGTCGTGGAGTTATACGATCCCAGACGTCCAAGTTTACGATGAGAGCGACTATTCTCAGGAGCTCGCAAAGTGGGTGCATAAGATTGCACCTGACAAAGCCGTGGGTATGGCTACATATCAAATAGAACCCGGGGCTACATTAAGATTCCTTCAGTGGAACTACGGTGCCAAGGTATGGAGAGAGCACTACGGTGTCATCTACGCAAAACCTCCAAGCTGGTGGGAACCCGGGTGGTACTGGCATTATACCGGAGAGGACTGGGTTGAGTTCCGCATTTCCATGGGATGAAGTCGAAATTCTTTCTTCCTTCTGCTCTTTTTATGCTTTATATTCATTTCCAACGTCCAAAACCTTTTTATGAAACTTTCCCGCTCAACTCTCAGGTGGTAGGGCATGGGAGAGAAACCCGACAAATACGAGATTCTCCAGGATTTGATGAGAAGGAGGGGCTTCGCCTGGGGTAGCTTTGAAATCTACGGCGGTTCACGCGGATTCTATGACTACGGCCCGCTGGGTGCAACGATAAAGCGCAAAATCGAGCGGAAGATAAGGGAGGCCTTCCAGAGGGAGGGCTTCTTCGAGGTTGAAACTCCGGATATAACGCCCGAGAAGGTCTTTATAGCGAGCGGTCACGTCGAGAAGTTCGTTGATCCCCTGGTGGAGTGCAGGAAGTGTGGCGCGCGCTTTAGGGCCGACCACCTCGTTGAGGAGGCCCTGAGAATAGACGCCGAGGGACTCTCCGCTGAAGAGCTCACGAGGCTCATCAGGGAGCACGGCATAAAGTGCCCCGAGTGCGGCGGCGAGCTTTCAGACGTTTGGTACTTCAATCTCATGTTCGAGACGAGAATCGGCCCCTACGGCGATCAGAAGGGTTATTTAAGGCCCGAAACGGCTCAGGGTATGTTCGTGAACTTTAGAAGGTTAGCTCACTTCGCAAGGAGCAAACTGCCTTTCGGCGTCTTCCAGATTGGCAAGGCCTACCGCAACGAGATTTCCCCGAGGCAGGGAATGCTCCGCTTGAGGGAGTTCACGCAGGCAGAAGCGGAGATATTCTTCAACCCGGATGAAACGGTCCATCCCCACTTCGATGAGGTCAAAGACGAAGTTCTCAGGCTCTATCCGATTGAACACCAGCTCAAGAACCTCGGGGAGATAGAGATAACCGCGGGGGAAGCCGTAAAGAAGGGCTACCTAATGAACACCCTCTTCGCCTACTACCTCGTCATGGTCAAGAGAACTCTCCTAGACATCGGCATCCCCGAGGAGAAGATACGCTTCAGGCAACAGCTCCCGGAGGAGAGGGCCCACTACTCGCGCGACACCTGGGATGCAGAAATCCACAGCGAGCGCTTCGGCTGGGTGGAGTGCGTTGGCATAGCCAACCGCGGTGACTACGACCTGAGCAGGCACATGCGCGAGAGTGGGGCCGACCTTACTGTCCTCATCCACTACGACGAGTCGAAGATAGTCAAGCGTCTCGAAGTGAGCCTCAACATGAAGCGCGTCGGACCGAAGCTGAGGAAGGACGCAAAAAGGATAAGCGAGATGATAAAGGACTGGAACGAGGAGAAGAAGCACGAGTTAGCGGAGCTCCTTGAAAAGGAAGGAAAAGTCACAATCGAGGGCTACGAACTCGAAAAGGACGACTTCATAATCAGGGAGGTCGAGGAGAAGGTGACCGGCGAGAAGATAGTGCCCCATGTTTTAGAGCCGAGTTTCGGAATAGACAGACCCTTCTACCTGCTCCTTGAGAACTCGCTGGTTATAGAGGAGGACAGGACATACCTCAAACTCAAGAAGGATATGGCCCCCATAGAAGTTGCCGTGCTTCCGCTCGTCGCCAAGGAGCCGCTCAAGGGCATCGCCTACAGCATCTTTAGAACCCTCCAGAAGGAGGGCTTTATAGCTGTCTACGACGAGAAGGACACGATAGGGAGGCGTTACCTGAGATACGACGAGATTGGAACGCCCTACTGCGTCACCATCGACAACCAGACACCGGAAGATGGAACCGTCACAATCCGCGACAGGGACACAAGGGAGCAGGTGAGGGTTAAGATAGAGAAACTGCCCGGGAAGCTGAAGGAGCTGATCTTTGAGAGCTAGCACTTCCTCTCGATGATTTTCTCAATCTCCTCTTTCAATTCTACAAGCTGGGAACTTACGATGACCCAGACCACCGAAAGGTCATTCATGAAAAGGCAGGGACCGCGTTTAGACATATACCAGGTTCCCCTTAATATGTTCCCACAGCCCTTTTCTGCTCATGGCGGCGTTTTTTGTAATTAAATCTACAGGCAGGCCGAAGACTTCCTCCTAGACTTATCTCGTCTGCAGGAGAACGCACATATCCCCCATTTCCCTTCTCCCGAAGGGTAATGTATTGCGGGAACATAAGACGAAGCCAGGGGCAAAATCAATTGTCTTGAACGCTATGTTTCACAATTTAATCAGCAGCTTTTTAACCCCCGTAGCATACTCAAAACGAGAACTCCAATGCCAGCCAATCGTCGCTAAGTCAACTTTCTCCAGCATGCCCGCCCGCTCGGGGCGAACGGCGTTATCGAAAAGCTTAAACCTATTGGAATTAAACAAACAGCACCGTCCTCACGAAGACGTCCCTATGGTTTCCGAAGGCTTCGAGCATTTTTCCGGTGTAGCTCTTCTCCGCGACGTCGAGAACCCTGTTGAGGTTCCCGTTTATGGCATCA
>NZ_JALTCZ010000057.1 GCF_027008145.1 Thermococcus sp.
TCCTCAGCGTTGGGAATGGTAAAGGCTGGGGAATAATCGTTAAAACCCGCTACTACACCTACACCCTCGGACCGAACGTCCCGATGACGATAGAGATACTCGACGTCCTCAAAGACATAGTCCCAACCAGGGAGCTGAAGTCCTATGCCAACTGGCTGGCATCCCAGCGCATCAACGGGGGATGGGCGCCTTTCAAGGCCTATTATGACTCCTTTGCCGGCAGATGGGTCTACGGGAGACCAACCGTTTACCTGACAGTTAAGGCCACCGACCTGCTCTCTGAATTCGGCTACAACTTCACCAACGAGACCCTGTCCCTCGTGCTGAAGGCCAGAGACAGTGGCGAGATTAACGACTGGACACTCGACACGGCTCTGGCCATAGAGTACCTCTGCAGATTCAAGTTCATACCGCCGGTGACGCTCTACGGGATAGAAAACGCCTTCCTAAGCAGAAAGAATTTCACCGTTATAGGGATCGGAGTGAACGCCACGGAGATAGCCCTAGCCCTCCAAAAGTTTTTCGGCGGACACTTCACTCCCTCAAACAAGACCTCGCTCGAAAGTGGCTACTACGTCGTCGTTGCTCCCTATGGAGCCTACAACATCTCAAAATACAACCCCTATGTTGACTTCAGGCTCTTCGATGGT
This sequence comes from Thermococcus sp., assembly GCF_027008145.1. Lineage (GTDB taxonomy): Archaea > Methanobacteriota_B > Thermococci > Thermococcales > Thermococcaceae > Thermococcus. Next base: position 651 of record NZ_JALTCZ010000057.1, read on the forward strand.
AGCGTGATGGTTGGCAACTACACGGGGCCTATGGTGGACTCGATAGCAGTGATTCCGGGTTCAACCGCCCAAGGCATGGTGCTCTTCGTCTTCTACGGAGACAGCTCCCGCTGGATGGCCGAGGAACTCTTCACAACCGGCTTCATCAAATACCTGAGGGGCAATGCGATGCTGATAGTTAACGAGAACGGCAGGATAAGGCAACTGGTCGTGGGGTGAGAATCTTTGAGAGCTCTGATAATCGGGGTCGGCCAGTGTGGCACAAAAATCGCCGACCTCTTCTCTTTAGTTGATTTTGAGGCCCTTGCAATAAACACATCCAGGGGCGACCTAGACTATCTCCGCTACATCCCGGCCGAGAGGAGGATACTCATAGGGGAATCCATTACCGGGGGAAAGGGTGTCAACGCAAACCCAATCCTTGGAAGGGAAGCAATGAAGCGCGACCTCCCAATGGTCATGAAGAAGATAAACTCGGTCGTCGGTTACGAGGATGTTGACATCTTCTTCCTCACCTTCGGCTTCGGCGGGGGAACCGGAGCTGGAGGAACCCCTGTTCTCGCGGAGGCCTTGAAGGGAGAATACCCGGACTCGCTGGTGGTGGCGATAGGGGCACTCCCCCTGAAGGAGGAAGGTATAAGGCCCACAATAAACGCCGCGATAACGATAGACAAGCTCTCCAAGATAGCAGACTCGATAATAGCGATAGACAACAACAAGCTCAAAGAAGGAAACGACGACATCAGCAAAGCCTACGAGAGGATAAACTATACGATAGTCGAGAGGATAGCCTCGCTTCTCGCGCTGGTTGACATCCCCGGTGAGCAGACCCTTGATGCCAGCGATCTGAAGTTCGTTCTCAAGGCCTTTGGAAGCTTCGCAACGGTGGGCTACGCCAAAGCCGACGCGGGAAAGATAAAAAGCCTCTCAAGGCTCATCATAAAATCCTTTGAAAGTGAGGGCCTCTACCTTGAGGCCAACATAGAGTCGGCACTTTACGGGCTCGTCGCTATCCACGGCCCGCCGGAAGTCATGAAGGCTAACGAGATATTTGAGGCCCTCGATTACCTCACCGGGAAAATAAGGGGCAAGCAGATATTCCGCGGGTTCTATCCAGACCCAAAGGAAAGGGAAGTTGAAGTAGTTACCCTTCTCAGCGGAATCTACGAGAGCAGGAGCATAGAAGACATAGTAAGGACTGGAAAGGTCTACGCCCAGTCCTTCATGAGGGCGAAGGAGGAGGCGGAGAAAGCTAAGAGGAAACTCCTGAGTGGCCTGCCCGACTTCGACGATGTCTATCCCGCTGAAACTGAGCTCTACAACGGCCCGTTTCCGGACGTTGAAGTTGGTGGGAGGAGGCGGAATGATGAGTGAGCCCGTCAGGGACTCAGTGGAGGTTGCCCTTGAGCTCGACGAGAGCTCTGTGTACTCACACATAGCCCACGAAAGCGCAGAGGATATAATCAGAATAATCTCATCCATAGATGCCGAGAGGGCCAAGCTGAGAGGTGAGGTCATCTACTACCAAGACGACTGGGACCTTCTCATAAGGGAGCGCATAGCCAAAGGAAAGCGCCACACTGCCTTCGACTTCTACAATCCCGCCCTCTTGGATATCTGGGAGGAGAAGGTTAAGGAGAGCAAAGGACTCAGGAGGAACTACCGGGCCTTCCTTGTGATCTTAGGGGGAATCGTTGGGGTAACAGGCGTTCTCTCCATCACAACCCTCCAGCCGTGGATTCTCCTAGGACTTTCAGCGCTCCCCTTAGCCCTCTGGCTCAGGGACTGGACGAAGGCCAAGCTCGACCTCATCTACTATGAGCTCACCCAGTTCTTCATAGACGAGCTCGCCGGGATAATTGAGAAGCACTCGCTTGATCCCGAGAAGTATCGCTTCAAGCTGTTCAGTACGGACTACTTCGATGTTGAAACACGGAAACTTCCCTCGGGCAATTTTGCCGTCATTTCTCTCAAACCTAGGGAGTAACTGTTAAATAAGCTTGAGGTCTTCTTAGTATTAGGTGGGAGGATGAGGTTTCTGAGGAAGCGCGGTCAGATATCGCTGGAGTTCCTCCTGGTTTTCGGGGTACTCATGGTCATGCTCCTCTATTCAGTTCGTTCCGTAACGTTCACTGGGGGCACGTCCCAGCAGGTGCTCACCATCCAGACGGCACTCGAAGAGAAGAGCGTTGCAAACACGAT
>NZ_JALTCZ010000058.1 GCF_027008145.1 Thermococcus sp.
TCCTCTCGTCCAATTGGAGGGGATTAACCTGGCTGTTACATCGTTCACCTTGAGGATATCAGGTGCGAACTTTACATCTCCCTCACAGTGGGGGTCATCGTAGTCATAGACAGAGAGGACAACGTAACTGTAGGTCGCGTTGCCAACCCGGATGGCCGTTTCATTTATAACCGTGGAATTGCTGAGAAATAAGCGGGAAATGTTAGACAATGACCTTAAGACGTTCTCATTCTCTTTTCTGGATGCTGTGACACGATAAAGGGCCTTGGCCTCTTCGAGTTCGCTCTTCATGAGATCCACGGCGAGCCTGTAGGAGGGGTCTTTAAGCGTTACATTGTGGGCATCGTTAATGAGAGTCAGATTTCTCCCAGCTGGACACGCAACGGGCCTCAGTGAGATGGTTGGCGTATTCTTATGGCCGTGAGCACCTATGCAACCTGCCGTGAATACCACCGTTATTAGGAGGAGAGGAAGAAGTTTTCGGGGGAGCATGCGATCACCAGAGCTCGTAGTTTCCGGGATAGTAATGGGTTATTTGCACATCCACCATTGCCCCCAGGGTTTATCAACACCATGCAACCACCTTCGTGTCTTTGATTTACTTTTAGTTTAGATTTTGTTATATTTAAATATCCCGACTCGTGATGGGATAATTTATCTCGACACTAAGGAATGGTATCATTTGCCCAGAAATCCTTTAAATCCAGAGGTATAATCAACCCTGGTGATTAAAATGCGCGACTTTTACATCGCTCATGAGGAGGATATAAAAGCCGGGAAAACGACGGACGTCTACCTCATCAGGACGAGGAAGGTTCTGAGGGAGAAGGGGATACGCAGGAAGGTTTTCGCCGACGTTACAACGACCTCTCTGCCTAACGGCTGGAAGTGGGGTGTCCTTGCTGGAGTTGAAGAGGTTGCGAAGCTCTTCGAGGGAATGCCCGTCAACGTCTACGCAATGCCGGAGGGGACGATATTCCACCCCTACGAACCGGTTCTCCAGATAGAGGGCTACTACGATGACTTTGGGATATACGAGACAGCATTACTGGGCATGCTCAGCCAGGCGAGTGGCATCGCTACGGCCGCCTTAAGGGTTAAGATAGCGGCCAACTTCAAGCCAGTCTATTCCTTTGGGATAAGGCACATGCACCCTGCCATAGCCCCTATGATAGACCGCTCGGCCTTCATCGGTGGATGTGACGGCGTCTCCGGTGTTTTGGGAGCGGAGATGATAGGCGAGAAAGCGGTCGGCACGATGCCCCACGCTTTAATTCTGACCGTTGGCGACCAGGTTAAGGCCTGGAGGTACTTCGACGAGGTGGTTGAACCCGAGGTCCCGAGGACGGCTTTAGTTGACACCCTCTGCGACGAGAAGTTCGAGGCCTTAATGGCGGCTGAAGCCCTCGGCGAGAGGCTCAACGCGATTCGCCTGGACACGCCGAGCTCAAGGCGCGGCAACTTCAGGAGGATAATAGAGGAGGTCCGCTGGGAGCTTGATTTAAGGGGCTACAACTGGGTGAAGATACTCGTCTCGGGTGGTCTGAACGAGGAGAGCATTGTGAAAATAGCGGACGTTGCCGATGCCTTCGGCGTTGGCTCCGCGATAGCGAGCGCAAAGCCAATCGACTTCTCCCTGGACACAGTGGAAGTCGAGGGGAAGCCGGTCACCAAGAGGGGCAAGCTCAGCGGGCGGAAGCAGGTCTACCGCTGTGAAAAGGGCCACTACCACCGTGTTCCCGCGGACAAAAAGCTTGAGAAGTGTCCCGTTTGTGGAGCAAAGATTGAACCCCTCCTCAAACCGCTCATAGAAAACGGTGAGATAGTGGCTGAGCTACCAAAAGCGAGAGAGATTAGGGAATACGTTTTAGAGCAGGCAGAGAAGTTCAATTTAACCCTCGATTGACATCCTATTTTTTTCAAAGAAAAGAATCCAATAGGGAAGGAAATGGAGGCATTAAGCCTCCTCAACGGTGATAGCGCTAACAGGGCAGGCCTCCATAGCTTCCATGGCACAGTTGTAGAGGTTCTCGTCCTCGATGACCTCCACGATCGGGTGGGCCTTTCCGTCGTCTCCCATCTCGAAAACGTCCGGGCAGAGACTTGCACAGATGGCATCACCAATGCAGGTGTCCTGATCAACACTTACCTTCCACGCCATGAGACATCACCGCCTTTAAGTGGAGCCTGGACGAATATAAAGTTTTCGTTCCGGAAACCGATGGTCTAGAACGGATTCATCTCCAGCGCTCTAAGAATGACCGGAAGGGACAAAAAAAGGCAAAGATGGTCAGTAAAGACCAAGTTTCTTCTTGTACTCTGGACTTATCCTATCGGGCGTCCAGGGCGGGTCGAAGGTCAGCTCTATTTCAGCGTCCTTAACTCCAGGGATTTCGAGTATCTTGTCCTCCACGGCGCGAAGAATCCACATAGTCATCGGACAGCCCGGCGTTGTCATAGTCATCTTGACGTAGACCGTGTTGTCTGGTCTAACTTCAACCTCATAGATCAGGCCGAGGTTGACAACATCGACTCCTATCTCCGGGTCTATTACCTCTTTGAGCTTCTCAAGGATCAGCTCCTTCGTCAGCTCGACATTCCCGCCTGTTTCCTTTACCTCCCTCTCGCGGTTTATCGTTATCAGGCCAACGCCTTCGAGCTTCCCTATCTCAGAATGGAGCTTAATGAGGACGTTGTCAATGTCGGGGACGTCCTTGGCCAGGGTGACCGTGACGTTCCCCTTCTCATCGACCTCGATTGACCTGATGAACTTCTCGTCAACAACACCCTTAACAATCTTCTCAACATCTTCCCTCGTGACCATCACTCACCACCGCTCAAGGTTTTAGAATACACATTTAAACCTTTTGGGGCATCTTTGGGAACTACCTTGAGAGTACGTCCATTATCAGCTCCGCCGCCATCTCAGGAGTTAACGCCCTGGCCCTCGTCTCCCTTAGGACGCGCTGTATCGAGAACCTCTTGGTCGAAGGAAATTTCCTGAAGAGCTCCCAGAGGAGGGGACAACCAAAGCTCAGCTCGTAGCTCCCGCCAATGATCTCTATGATCTCCCTCTTGTCGAGGGCGAGGAAGGCAGGGAGGTTGAGGGTTACGAGGCCATCTTTTTCGTATATTGAAACGAGACCGGAGCTCAATAGATCACCGGAGGCCACCACCATTATCCCATTCTCCCTCGCGTAGTCCTCAACGGCTTTCATCACCATCGAGTGACAGCGACCACATATCGGTGCTCCCTTGGTCATCTGGGCTTTTATGACCTCCAAATAGTTGGGAACGTCGACGAAGACGGCTCCAGCCTCTCTCGCCTTCTTCACAACGCTCTCGCCCATCTGGGGGAGCTTGACCGTAACTGGCACAACTTCAAAGCCTGCCCAGCGGAGAATTTTCAGCGAGGCCGTGCTATCGGAACCGGCCGAGAAAGCGAGTGCCACCTCAATGCCCGTCGGGGAGCGCTCAAAGTCTTTGCCGGTCAGGCGATACTCCAAGAGCGCCCTCAGGCGCGAATGAGCCCTCTCGCCAATCTCTCCCCTTACCCCCTTAAGGGCCTCAAGGCTGTACCTCAGGCGGTAGCGCTTAACGAAGTCATCTCCAGCGGGTTGTATCATCGGAGAAAGTCCAACCCCCGGCTCTTAAACCTACCGCTGGGAAAACCTTAAAAGAGACCCGCCTTAACCCCGCTCACGAACCAGAGGCTTCTGGAGGTGCTTAAGATGAAGGAGATAGTCGAGAAGGTCAGGGAGAAGACGAGCATCCCCGTTTACGAGAGAACGATTGAGAACGTTCTGAGCGCGGTGCAGGCGAGCGGTGACGTTTGGAGAATAGTCGATCTCAGTGAGGAGCCACTTCCGCTCGTTGTAGCTGTTATGACTGCCCTCCATGAGATGGGCTACATAACCTTCGACGGCCCGAACGTCGTTCTCACAGAGAGCGGGAAGAAGCTTGTGGAAAAGTACGGGATAGGCCCGAGGATGGATTACACCTGCTCCCACTGCCAGGGGAAGACTGTCGAGCTTTCGGCCTTCAGCGACCTCCTGGAGGAGTTCAGAGAGATAGTCAGGGACAGGCCGCAGCCAAAGCACGACTTCGACCAGGCCTACGTTACGCCCGAGACGACCGTAGCCAGGGTCGCGTTGATGCACAGCAGGGGCGACCTTGAGAACAAGGAGATCTTCGTCCTCGGCGACGACGACCTTACGAGTGTTGCCCTGATGCTCTCCGGCCTGCCAAAGAGGATAGCCGTCCTCGACATCGACGAGAGGCTTGTGAAGTTTATCAAAAAGACCGCGGATGAGATAGGCTACGAGAACATTGAGATGTTCACATTCGACCTTCGCAAGCCGCTCCCGGACTACGCCCTCCACAAGTTCGACACCTTCATCACAGACCCACCCGAGACGGTCGAGGCCATACGGGCCTTCGTCGGGAGGGGGATAGCGACTCTGAAGGGCCCCGGCTGCGCCGGCTACTTCGGCATAACGAGAAGGGAAAGCTCCCTCGACAAGTGGCGCGAGATACAGAAGCTTCTCCTCAACGAGTTCGGCGTTGTAATAACCGATATCATAAGGAACTTTAATGAGTACGTCAACTGGGGCTATGAAGAGGAGACGCGCGCCTGGAAGCTGCTTCCAGTCAAGGTCAAGCCGTCCTACAACTGGTACAAGAGCTACATGTTCAGGATCCAGACCCTTGAGGGCTCGAGGGGCTTTAAGGACAGAATTACCGTCGGTGATGAGCTCTACAACGACGAGGAAGCGTCGACCACATGATCGGCCTTATCAATTGCATCAGGCGATGGCTCGGCCGGGTTCCCGGCCTACACTCCCTAATTCTCTACGGCTCCCTCGTCAGAGGGGACTACCTCCAGGGGACGAGTGACGTTGACTTCTTCGCGGTTCTCGAAGACGATGCCAAGCCAGAGAAAGTTATCTCCAAGGTAAGGCCGGTTCTTGAGGAGTGCACTGAAAGCCTCAAGCCAGTTGAGGTTGATATCGCTTGGGAGTGGCTCTCAAACCTCCACGACCCGCTCAACCTCGGCTACCCCTACAAGTTCCTGACGGTTTACCAGGCCGACTTCAGAGAGAACCATCTCGTGGTTCTTGGTGAGGATATAACTGAACTCCTACCCGAATACCGAGTTGAGGATATCCTCCCCGGAAGACTGGATAGCATTCTGAGAAACCTCGAGCGCTTCTCCGGAAACATGAAGATGCTCCACATCCTCGCGGGTGAGACTGCCAGGCTTATGGCCTTTCTGCATGGCTCAAGCCTGAGGAAAGGGGATGTCCTAGAGAAGCTCGAAGAGCTCAAGGACGAAGAGGCTTTGAAAATCTACCGCTCCTACCTGATGGGAAGAAAGATGGAGTTCAGCGGGAGGTTCTTGAGGGACTTCATAACAAAAAGAGTTGAAAGGATGAAAAAGCTAAAGGCTACTTCCCGAACTTCCTCCTAACAAGGATTAAAGCCAATGCAACGGATATAACCCCGATTCCAGCGTATAAACAGCATTCCTCTCCGCTCTCCTTTGGGGGAATCGCATTGAAGCCCGCAATGGGATAGGCCTTTATTACAAGGGGATTCTCTGACGGGTATATCACGACGTAGCCATCGATGCCATCGGGTAAGACCCTGCCAGTCGATTTGCCGACATATCTTGAGCCCTTCACGACGATGAAGGTCGCATTCTTCAGCACTATCAAGTCTCCCTGTCTTTGGGGCTCTAGGATATCGGCGTAGAGAAGTCCCCTGAGGTAGGAGACTGCCTTCTCGTAGAGTTTGGTCTCAGTCAGGTTGACCAGCTGAAAGGCCCAGGCAACCTTAGCAGTCGACGTTATCCCAGCTATCGAACCCTGCGTATATGGAAAGGCCCCGTTGGGGTACTGCCTTTCCCCCAGTATCCTAAGCGTTTCGTTGAGTTCCTTCTCCATCTCAAACTCCTTGAAGACCACCACCGCGTAGGCGAAGTAGTAGGTGGGCACGTTGTAGTACCTCGGATTTCCGGTTCTTGGATCCTTTCCGAGCATCCAGGTGAGGTTCTTCGAGAGGTATTCAAGAGACAGGGAGTAGTTGTAGCTCACGTTGAGCCACCTGAAGACCCAGAGGACGTATTCCGTGTTGTAAAAGTCCCTCCAGATGCCGTTCCGGCTGGTGGAGAGGAGGTAGTTGACCTCGCCCGAGTAGTCCTCGCCGAGGAGGGCCTTAACCCTGGCCACCTCGGCAACCTGCCAGGGAAGGAGAGATGAGAGGTTCACGGGCAGTTCGGGTTTTCTACCACACGTCAGATAGTAGTCCGCCAGAACGGCCTTTTCCCAGTCACTCCTCGGCCTTATCCTCCCTAAGTAGGGGCAGGCAATGCTCCGGAGCTCTTCAAAGCCCTTAACCTTGGAGACGCTCAGCAGATCGAGGACGCGGTAGTGTAGCTTTCCCCAGAAGCCAAAGTGCTCTCTCCCAAGGAGCTCTTCACGGTAGTTCTCGTTCCCAGTAGCGTAGAGAGCCATGGCAAGGGCCACGTTACTCGTAAAGTTCCCCTTTAGGTTGATCCTCTCCCCTAGGTAAGCCAAGGCAAAGGCTCTGTAAGCCACGAGCTCACCACTTACATTCATTTTTTCAAGCTCTTCCTTCTTCCCAAGGGCGAGGTAACCGAAGATTTTCTCAACGTCGTTCCCGGGTTGAACCCCCATGAGCCAGCCCGTTGCGCGGTTGATTGCCTCATCGACCTGCTTCCCGAAACCGCTCAGGCTCTCGTTGACGTAGCCCTTCCTGAACTCCTTGAGGGCCAATAAGGCCAGCGCCGTCCCCTCGTAGTCCTCCCACGAGCCATCTGGTTTTTGCTTGTAGATGAGCCAGTAAGCTGCGCTGTTCAAAACCCCGAGGTACCTTCCGTGGGCGATGTTCTCTCCCCTCATCAGGGCAAGCATCGCCATTGCGGTGTACTTTGCCCCCTGCTCCTTACCGTAGGCGTAGCCCCACGAGTCGAAGGGCGTCCTCAGCTGGAGGAGCCACTCACATCCCTCAAGAACCCTCGCGTAATCGCCACTCCGGTAAAGGGCCAGCACCGCGAAAGCTGTATCCGGAACCGTTGGGAAGTAGAGGTAGGGCTCGATTTTAGCGGAAGCAACGGCCGATGAGGAGATGAGAAACATGAGCAGACCTAGGGCGAGAAGCTTCCTCATTGCAACCACCTCAGGGGGAAAAGAAGAGGGGTTAAAAGGCTTCACCCGTAGTAGACCTTAACGTCGAGCTGGTAGCTGGCCGTCCAGTAGTAGGTGTCGTAGGCGTAGACGAGGAAGTACCAGGTTCCCGGGGCTGGGTTGGCATACTCGACGTGCTCGTTCGAACCGTAGTTCTCTGACCTGTCAACGAGGTTCTTGTTCGGGTCGTAGAGGTAGAGGTCGAGGTCGTCGTAGCTGCTTCCAGTTAAGTCGCCGGTTATCTTGGTTGCCCCGCTGTTGACGGTCATCTGGTGGACGTTGTAATCGTGGTAGCTGACGGTTCCAGTGAAGGTCTTCTCGTCAACGGTCGGCTGTGGGCTTGGACTCGGCTGCGGGGCGGGAGTGCTTCCTCCGCCGCTGCCCGGCTGAGCAAGTGAGCCGTCGCTGACGACGTCAACTTGATAGTTGGCGCTTCCACTGTAGCTGACGACCTTGAGCGTCCAGGTGCCGCTGGTCGGGTTGTAGTAGCCGACCTTTTCAAAGCCGTAGTATGCTGTATAGGAGTAGTCAACTTCTTTGCCGTTCGGGTCGTAGAGGTAGAGGTCGAGGTCGCTCTTGCTGTTATCCCAGTAGAGCGTTGCCGTAACGAAGGAGGCGCCGCTTATCGTGAACTGGTGGCTTGCCTGCCCCTTGTCCGCAACTGAGCCGGTAAAGGTGAGCTTGGCGTAGCTGTCGTATTTTATGGCCTTGTAGACGTTGATCCTACCGGCACCGTAGGCAACCCCCGCTATCTCGGTCGGGGCGACTATGTCAGCGGTCTCGATGAAGGCAGTCTTTATCTTGTCCGGACTCCATGTCGGGTGGGCCTGGAGTATGAGGGCTGCGGCACCTGCAACGTGTGGAGTGGCCATGCTCGTACCGGAGGCCTTGGTGTAGTAGTCGTCGATCGGGGTGCCCATGCTGGTTCCGCTGGCCCTAGGGGCGATGATGTCAACGCCTGGAGCGACGACCTCCGGCTTAAGCCTGCCGTCCGCAGTCGGTCCCCTGCTGGAGAAGCTGGCTATGGTGTCAGTGCTGTCCACCGCACCGACCGTTATGACCTTGTCGGCGGCGGCCGGTGAACCGACGGTGTACTTGTCAGGCCCGCTGTTTCCGGCGGCGACACAGACGACAAGTCCAGATGCCCACGCGTTGTTCACGGCCTGGCTTAGGGAGTCGGTACCGTCGGAGCTCTGGCTTGAGCCGAGGGAGAGGTTGATAACCTTGATCCCGTACTTGTCCTTGTTCTGGACAACCCAGTCGACACCGGCTATGATGTCGGATATGCTACCACTTCCCTGGCCATTGAGAACCTTGACACCGACGAGCTTCGCTCCAGGGGCGACGCCGATGTACTGTGAGTTGACCGAACCAGTTCCGGCAATGATGCCCGCAACGTGGGTTCCGTGCCCGTTGTCGTCATAGGGAGTGGTCTTTCCGTTGACGACATCGTGCCATGCCACGACTTTACCCTTAAGGTCGGGGTGGCTCGCGTCTATACCGGTATCGATAACCGCGACAACGATGCCACTGCCATCATAACTGAGGGAGTTCCAGACAGTGTCTGCCTGTATCTGGGAAACGGAAGTGGCGTCCGAAACCTGAACCTTGTAATCCTCCTGAATGAACTTTATTCCAGAAACCTGAGCGTTTCCGAAGAAGCCCGAATCTATCAGACCCGCTATCATGAGCAGGTTCCTTACCTTTATCCTAACCGCAACGGCGGGGATTATGCTGTAGTCGTACTTGACCTTGGCACCGAGCATGCGGAGGACCCTTATGGCCCTATCCCTGTCATACTGGTTGTCGAACATTATTATCGTGTTAACCTCTTGGTTCCAGTTCATCCTTTGAACCTTTTTGAAGAGGCCTGGAGTTAAGAGTCCATAGTTCTTCTCCTGGTGAACGTTCTTGACTTCCACGTGCTTGGGGGGTGCCGCGAGAACGCTCCCAGCCATTATTGCCACGAGGAAGACTGCCCATACAACTATGGCAAACCGTTTCATTTCAACACCTCCAGCAGAGATGTCCGGGGTTGGTTATCCTAGTATTTTAAAGTGCATTGGTTATAAATTTTACGGCTTAGATGTCCTGTTAAAGGATATAATGCAACTTATTAAGCCTCACAGTACAAAATTTTTTTAACAAACAAACCAGCATGTTGCAAGTTTTGGAAAAAGCCATGACAACAACTTAGAATTTGATCAAAAGTATAACAAGATTATCATGATATGAAAAGAACAACGATAAATTGGAGAAAAAGCAACAAATTGCACCAGGATTCACGAAGACCGGCCCGGCCACGTGGTGCCATTCCTTCCGACATTACTGCCGGCCTTCCAAGCTTTCTCCTGTCGGGATTACCAGGGGCTCAACACAAAGGCATTTCTCGGGAACGCTGATAGAGGGTCAGGGGCCGATTAGTTCATCACGCCTCAGCCACCTACCCTCACATCATCCCCCAAGGCCAAAGGCCTCGCGTATCCAGAGGGGTATCAAGCCGATCTTGGGGAACACCAGCTCAGACGTTGCCTCGATTGCATATGCTGGAACGCAACCCGCAAGCTCGCCGTTCGGTAGCCTCACCTCAAGTAAACCCTGGGGACTTGGATACGGCGGATCCGGGACGGGGTTGTTGTCCCCCCACGTTACAAAGCACTTCTCGGCTTTCCCGTTGATCTTGAGCGTGTATATGTACCTGACACGGTGGATTATCGGGTACTCGTAGCCGGGTCTTTTGTAGACGACAACATCGCCGACGTGAATCTGGTCGGGGTTGGTCACCCCCTTAAGCAGGACGACATCGCCCCTGTAAAAGACTGGCTCCATTGAGCCACTGACCACTATGACGAGCGGTGAATCAGTGTGGAGTGTGAACTTCAGGCCCTCCTCGAAAGCAAACACCGCTATTAAGGCTACCAGAAGCCACGCAACGTCCTTCTGCCACTCCCCCATTTTAACGCCCCCACATACGTTGAAATTTCAGCGACTATGGCACCCATAGCAGTACAGGTCTCAAGGCTCACCCTCCTCCCCGTGACATCCATGTGGTACCTGGCCAACTTAAAGGTTTCCTTTGGTAGGCCGTGCCTCCCGAGGCCAACGAGAAGGAGAAAACTTTCCCCACCAACAAAGGCTTCAGCAAGCTGAAGTGGTGTAATCTCCTTTTCATCGGATGGCTTCCTCGTCGTCGCAACGGGTGTCCCGAACTGAGGAGGAAAGCCCCTCCGCGGGAAGTCGAGGAGGTGGAACCTGTTCGATAGCGCTAGCTCAATAAGGTATTTCCCGCCCTCCCCTATGGTCGTCTTTTCAGCGACCGCCTCTGCCACCTCTGAGGGCTTACCCTCGAGGGGGAAGCCGACGAGAGCAAGGTGAAAACCGTAGGCATATGCCAGCGGAGCGGCGCGGGCTATCGCCCTCAGGTGGGCATCGTGGAACCTCTTGACGCCGTAGGTGTTGTAGAGTGCAAGGGTTAGCGTTGCCACGCTCCAAGAAGTTCGGGAGACCTTATAAGGGTTTTTTCCTATGTCCACCGGTGGTTCCATGATATTCGACGCACACTCCGACCTTCCGACCTTCGTCTATGACGAGAGGAGGGAGGACAAAACGAGGGTTCTTGAGGGGAACTTCGAGAGGTTCTTCAACGGGATTGGGACAAGAGTAATGGCCATATGGACGCGACCCAACAGGAGGGGCGACGCGACCCGCTACGCCTTGGAGGTTCTAAACGAGTTTCTCAGAGATGTGGAGGAAAGTGACAGCTTCGAGCTGGTGGGGAACACCGGAGAGATGAAAAAAGCTATAGAGAGCGGAAGGGTCGCCCTCTGGCTGGGCTTAGAAGGTGGTGAGCCTATCGGGGAAAGCCTCGATCTCCTTGAGGTCTTCTACCGGCTGGGCCTCCGCGTCCTGACCCTTACATGGAGCCTGAGGAACGCGATAGGGGACGGTGTCTTCGAGAGAACCAAAGGCGGTCTTACCAACTTCGGCGTCGAGGTCGTGGGGAAGGCAGAGGAACTCGGCATACTGCTCGACCTGAGCCACATAAATGAAGCCGGCTTCTGGGATGCCCTCGATGTTACATCCTTCCCGGTCATAGCCTCTCACTCGAACGCAAGGGCCTTATGCGACCACCCTAGGAATCTGACGGACGAACAGCTGAAAGCTATAGGCGAACGTGACGGTGTCGTCGGGGCCGTCGCGATACCGGGCTTTGTGGACAAAAACAGGCCGACCCTCGACAGATACCTAGAGCACATCTCCTACATGGTTGACCTGATCGGGCACCGGCACGTCGGCCTAGGCTTTGACTTCGTTTACTACCTAAGGGGCTGGAGCGGGAAGAGCGTTGAGGGCTTCGAGGACGAGTCCAAGATACCTGCTCTCCTGAAGAGGATGAAGGAGAACTTCAGCGAAAAAGAAGTAAAGGCAATAACCTTTGAGAACTTCGGGCGGGTTTTTGAACGGGTCGTCGGATAATCAGAGGGAAACAAGGAGCGCCCCGAGGACTATCAGAACCGCCCCCAGGGCCGTTTTCCAGTCCATGCTCTCCCTCAGGACCAACCATGAGAGGAGTATTGCGAGGGCGACGCTGGTCTTGTCTATCGCAACGACCGCCTGAACCCTCCCGTTCTTAACTGCCATGAAGTAGAAAAGCCACGAGAGGGCTCCAGCAAGGCCGGAGAGTGTTATAAAGGTAAGGGCCCGGGAGTCGAAGCCACTTATCGTCTTGCCCTGCCACATAAAGATAAGGAACAGGAAGAGGAACATTATGAAGGCCCGAACTGTGGTCGCAACGGTTGAGTCAACGTCTCTGAGGCCCAACTTTCCAAAGATAGGTACGAGGGACGCGAAGAGTGCCGAGAGAAGGGCGTAGAAGATGTAGAGAGGAATCCTCAACTCAGGCCCTCCTTATGGCTTCTCTCACCAGCCTTTCAGCCTTCTCCATCAGCTCTTTAGCCTTTTCCTCCGTGCGCGCCTCAAGGGTTATCCTCATTATCGGCTCCGTCCCGCTGGGCCTGAAGAGGATCCACCACTCGTCGTTCTCTATCCTAACACCGTCAATGTCTATCAGCCGCTTGTACTCGAAGGTTTTTAGGACTTCTCTCGCTATGATCTCCATCGCCTTGGTCTTCCTCTCGTTGGGGCAGGGAACCTTCGCCCTCAGCGTTACGTAGCGCGGGACTTCCTTCGCTAATTCACTTATCGGGCCGAGTTTATCAATCATCTCAAGGACTAAAGCTCCGGCGAATATTCCATCTGGAGTCAGGTTCCACTGGGGGATTATCCACGTCCCACTCGGCTCTCCGCCGAAAATCCCGCCGTTCTTCGCCAGCTCCTCCGCAACGGCAACGTCGCCAACGCGCGTTCTGACTACTTCCCCGCCGAGAGACTTCACGTAGTCGTCCAGTGCAAAGCCGGCATCTACGGTGGTTACAACTTTCCCCTTCCCGAACTTTCTCAGCAGGTAGCCGGCTATGAGGGAAAGCATCACCTCGTACTCGACGAAGTTGCCCTCGTCATCTACAACTCCAATCCTGTCTGCATCTCCATCGTGGGCTATGCCAACCTCTGCCCCCATAGCTTTAACGGTCTTTGCCAAAGCGGAGAGGCTTTTGGCGTTCGGTTCAAGATCTCTAACAAAGAAACCGCTCGGGTGGGAGTTGATGCTGATAACCTTGTTCCCGAGCCCGCGCTGGAGGTAGGGGCTCAGAATTGAACCTGCACCGTTGCCGGCATCGAGAACTACCGTGTAGGAGCTTTCAAGCTCGACCATCTTAAGAGCCCTTTTGATGTATTTCCCCCTCGGGTCGGCCCTCCTGACGGTTCCGATTTCGTTCCAGGGAGCTCTCTTGAAGTCCCCGGAATCTATTATCGCCTCAAGTTCGCCCTCCATCTCCGGCGTGTAGGCCATCCCGTTCGGTTGCCAGACCTTAATGCCGTTGTACTCCGGAGGGTTGTGGGAGGCGGTGATGGTAACCCCTGCATCGGCACCATAGAGCCTTATCGCAAAGCCCGTCAGTGGAGTTGGGGAGAGACCTATGTCTATGACCTCAACGCCAGTGCTTAGAAGCCCGCTTATCAGGGCGCTCTTCAGCATCTCACCGCTCGTCCTCGTGTCCTTTCCCACGACGACCATTCCACCATCCAGGTAAGTTCCCAAAGCCTTTCCGACCCTTAAAGCCAGTTCAGACGTGAGTTTTTCATTGACAACTTCCCTGATGCCGCTCGTCCCGAAGTACTTCCCCATGATGCCCACCCGTGAGGGTTATGTTTGGTGGTTTGGAGAAGACGATATAACCTTTTTCCTGCAATAAGAAAGAAAAGGCTCAGAAGAGGCTGAAGCGCGGGGCCTTGACCTTGATGCCGAGGCCTTCAAGGACTTTTTTCAGCTCCCTAACCCGTATCGTTCCGTCCCCAGTGTAGAACTTATGATTATCCCCTGCCTTGACCTCAAGCTCTCCCCTCTTCCCGGATTCGGAGTCATCGTTCTTTATCTTGACCTCTCTGACCTCCCGGAGGGGTATCTCAAAGTTCTCCTCGCTCTCCTTCAGGATTTCCTCGGGCTCCATCCCATAGTACTCGTTCCAGTGCCCATAGACTTTAGTAACGCCCTTGAAGAAGCCTCTAACGCCTCCTTCAGCCTCTTTCTTCATCTTTTTGGCGAGTTCGGGTGTTAGGAATGCTACTATCATCCTCTTTTCTGTTATGACGAGGTTCGCCCTGCTCTCCCTCATGAATCCTTTCCTGTAGTCAACGTTTCCGACGACGTAGAGAACCTTTTCCATTTCGACCACCTCAGCCTGTAAACTGTGCTATCTCCTCACCGCTAGGGCTCAGAACCCTGAGGAGAACTTTCCCGCCGAGTTTCTGAGACAGCTCCGACGACATCTTCCTGTAGGCGTTTTCAGCGCTTCCTATCTCGCCGGCACTGTTGAAGGAGCTCATTGCGCTTATCGTGTAAGGGTTGCTTCCATCGATGAATATGTCCCAAGGCCCTTTTCCGGCGAAGGAGACCGCGTAGTCGAGAACCTTTTGAGCTTCCTCCTTCTCAACCCCAGAGTACCAGACGGTTATTCCGTTCGACTCGACGTAGGCGTACTTGCTCTCCACGGAGAAGACCTCCTTTCCATCGCCGTTCAGGAGCTTCAGCGTGACGTTTGCCCCGTTGAAGACATCCTGGGACATCTTGGAGGCCATTATCCTAACGTAGAAGGCTGTTCTCCTGTCTACGTCGCTGGTACTCTTGTAGGGCGTCGTCACTTTGACGGTGTAAGAACCCCCGCTCTTCGAGACGTAGACGTCGGTCTTTCCGTTTATCTGGAAGTTGTCCCTCACGAAGCTCAGAACTGCCTTGGCCTGGGAGAGCGTGATGTCTCCCGAGTAGTGCACGGTTACTCCATTTATCGTGAGGGTCTTCTCGGTTGTCACGCTCGTCTTTGGGCTTTCACATCCCGTCGCGACGACCAGAAGGGCCACCGCGAGCAGGGCAAATACGAACTTTCTCATACTCATTCCTCCTTTTTTATGTGAAAACGAAATCACTTCTTCTCAAGCCTGTAGATGCCGACGCTGACATTGTAGGAATCAACGTTGAGCGGGGCCTTATAGTCAATCCTGACTTGGAATGGCCTGCTTGAGCCATAGATCATGCTGTCCATTTTTGATTCCGTTAGAACGTTGCCGTTCTCGTCGAGTATCGTTATTTTCTCAACGGTTCCCTCACTGCTCGCCTTGATGTAGTACTTCCCGGGCTCAAGGACGTGCGAGAGGTAGAAGACGTTCCCGCTTACCGTTTCCGTTTTGACCTCGATGGGCACCCTGCTGTAGGCGTGCAGGTAGTAGTACTGCATCCCGAAGATGCCCGCAACTCCTATGAACAGGAGCAGGAAGAAGCCGACGATCAGCTTTTTGATGAGTCCCATTTTCTCACCTCCCTTCTTTTTGATCTCAACCCCTCCGCCTCCATAGAAAGAGCGGCAGCAGGGCAAGTGCAACGATAATCCCCGGCCCGCAGGTAAAGCTTATCGAATGACTGCCGATGCTGGAGGGGTTTTTGCCGATGTTCTCCTCAAAACTCCCGGTGCTCGAAGGTGTAGTTGAAGTAACCGTGCTCGACGGCGTTGAGCTGACCGTAGAGGTTGAGCTCGTTGGTATTGGCGAAGAACCGGGGCTCTGAGTGGCTGAACCGCCCGTCTGGTTACAGGCTTCCTTAATGTGGAAGTACTCGTTCGGATGGTCGTGGGCCCATACCTTCACCGGAGCGACCTTATACCACTCCCATGTCGGGAGGTCGTCAAACTCAAAGGACTCTTCAAAGTGGCCCTCCGCATAGAAGGGCACCTTCACGAACTTCACGTCGTCCCCGCCAAGCTCCATGATGTTCAAAACCCACCTGCCAGGTTCACCACCTTTCGCCACGTAGTGGACGTCGTAGCCGGCGAACTCCATGTTCAAGCCGAGCTTCACGAATCTATCCGGACCGTGGGTGATGAAGAGGACGAAGCCTTCTCCAGAGCGGGCTATGTAGTGATCCGAGGGGACGATGTCGTAGTAGACCTTGATGATGTCTCCTGAAGGAGAGGTCTTAACGAGCGGGTGGAAGAAGACGTAGTTTCCGTCGTTGGTGAGAGCAAAGCCCTGCGGAGACTGCCCAGCCGGGAGGGTAGTGTTCCAGAAACCACTCCAGAGGACATTCCCCTTCTTGTCAAGCTTCATCCAGATTGAGGCACCGTCATCGTACTTCCCGGGAAGGCCGTTGGTGTAGAGCCATCCGCCCGGGACGCTGTATAACATCGGCCTAGAACCGGAGAGGCTGAAGAACCTGCCCATCTTCCACAGCTCGCTGCCCTCGACGGCCTGCTTGTATTCCCTAACCCATCTCAGGTTTCCAGTCTCGGGGTCTATGCCTATGAGCCCAAGATCGAGGCCCCAGCGTGGGGTTGAGTACGCTATGACGACCTCGTTCCCATCAAAGCCGACAGCCCAGACGTACTCCGAGATGCCCTCCCTGCCGTAGATGTGAACCCACTCAAGGTTCCCGGAGCCATCGAACTTTATCGCTCCAACGTCGAGGTTGGAGGCTATGCGATCGCTGTCGGAGGGGTCGTCCGGGTTCTTGCGGTGCATGTGAGCGTAAATCGGGGCCATCACGATGGCCCCATCCCCAGTGGGCTGAGTCCTGATCCCCTTATAGCCACCTTTTGAGTTCTTGAAGGCCCTTGCCCAGACTGGATTTCCTGAGAAGTCGAACTTGACCAGCGTGAAGAGAGGATCTCCCTGCTCCCAGTCGCTAGGGGCCGAGACGTTAAGGACATTGGCCGTCATCAGGACGACGTAAATCCCGTCCTTTCCCACGGCAATGTCCTGTATGACCTGGCCCTGCCCATAGGGGAGGTTTAGGGGGAGCTTCTGGCTGAGGCTGAAGTTCTTCATCCAAAGCACTTCACCCATCGGCGAGAGGTGCATCAGGACAGCCAACCCGTCTCCGTGGCTTCCGAGGAGATAGTAATCCCCAGAGACCCCGGGAACGAAGGAGGCCGGGTTGTAAGAGCTGTCGAGCATTATCTTGTCATTCCGGACGTCGTAGATGACCTCCCATGCATTAGATGAGCTAACGAAGGGCAGGAATAAGCCCGAGACAATGAAAAGCGCAACCAAAACCTTAAGTTTTCTCATTTTTTCCACCTATCACCCTCCTGTTATCCACTTCATGACCTTCCATCCAGCCCAGAGGAAAAGTCCCAGGACAGCTAAAAGGAGGAAAAGTCCCAAGAGTGAACCAACAACATGAAATCCCGTGAGGTAGCTTTCCACCTTCACCCCTCCACGTTCCTGTACGCTATCGTTATCCTGTGGGAGCAGTCACCGGTCTTCTCATGGTCTACGAGAGTGAAGACCGTGTAGGTTCCGTCCGAGTTCCTGTTGACGTAAACGTGGCCGGCCTTTATCTCACCACCAACCTCGTCGCTTGGATAGCCGGATGAAGGAATATCTCCAACGGTAACGTCCCCTATGCCCATCTCCCCGATGTCAACGTAGTGGCCGAGGACTGCCGGATAATCAACGCACCAGGGTTCAGCGAAGAGGTCAACGTCCTCCCAGCCGTTGCTCCAGCTGGCCTTCACCTCACCGGTCGAAAACTTTACTGCCATGGACCCGTCGGTGTTGAGGGTTACCCGGTGCACCGGGCCGAGCTTCCCGGTTACCGAACCCGAGGATGAGGTCGTTGAGGTTGAAAACGACTCGTAGCACTCCCTGGCCTGAAGGTAGATCTTGTAGGCCTTTACAGTTTCATTGCTTGACTGGTTCTTCGCCATGAGCTGTGTCACGTTGTTGTAGGCCTGCACATAGAGCCTGTAGGCGTCTTCCTTGTTGTCTGGGCAGACGAAGCCGGCCACTCCGGAAGTGCTTCCGTTTTCGGGCGGGGCGATGGTCACGTTGGCCTGGAACTCGTCGAAGACCCCGTCGAAGTTGTAGTCGTGCAGATCGGGGTTCCCATCGTAGTCAACATCCCTCTCGTCTATGGTTCCGTCACCGTTGAGATCCCATGCGTCGGCCTTCCCGTCGCCGTTGGTGTCGTAAACATCGGGAATCCCGTCCCCGCTCATGTCCCAGGAGTAACTTTTGACCCCGTTCAGCTCGGTTACCCAAGTGTCTGTCTTGCCGTTGTAGTCATTGTCGAGGTACGCTGTATCAAGGTTCCCATCGCCGGTGGTGTCGAGGTATATGGCATCAACCACTCCGTCGCCGTTCCTGTCACGAGTTATGACGTAGCTCCCGTTGACGTTCACTGCCGAGAGACCCTTTCCAACGTAAACGTCTGAAATCCCGTCTCCATCAATGTCGTTCCATCCCTGTTTCAGCGTTGGCTGAGTTGATGTTCCCGTTGTGGCTGTGCTCGTAGGGGATGCGCCACCTCCAGAGGGTCCGTTTCCTGCCAAGTTGTCCTTTATGTGGATCACGTTGTCTATTATGTGAGGATTGGCGCGGTAGATGTAGAGGCCCGCGAGGATCAAAAGGATCAGTATAATGGCGGTGAGTTTACCCATTGCTCCCCACCTCCACGAAGTTCATCCTGAACCAGCCGCCGCCGACGCGTTTGAACTTCTTGCCAGTCTCGTAGTCCTCGTAGATGCCCGGTATGGAAGTCTCGTGGAGCACGTAGCCGTTCCAGAGGATCCACCCCTGGTTGCGCTCCTCTATCTTCTTCCTTAGGTTAATGACGGCCCCGACCGTTGCATCCGCCATGTTGCCGAAGTAGCCCGTCGGGTCGAGGAGCTTTCCTATCTTTGTGGCTCCGTCGAGGACTATTATTGAGACCTTGGCGTTGTTCGGGAGGTTCATGTTCTTCAGGTCGTTGGCGTGGTCGAGGAGGGCCTTCGCGTCCAGGGCGACCATGTAGACCCCGGCAGGGGTTGTGAAGAACTTGACCTTATCAGCTCCCTTGAGCTTGACTGTGTTGCCGACCTTCTCGAAGTTATCGGCGACAAACTTCGACCAGTCGAGGACTCCTCCTGAGTTGTACTGTCCGCCCACGAGCCACTTCGGAGGCTGAAGGATTCCGGTCAGGATGAGGTTCGTTATCGCCGCCTTTTCCGCCTCGTTCTTCGCGTACTTGTAGATGAAGTTCTCCATCTCTACGTCCCTCGCCACCGGGTCGTAGCGGTACTTTTCGGCTATCTGCCTCAGCTGGTAGCGCTTCTCAGGGTCGTTCGCGAATATCGAGAGGAGCGTCTTTATCCTCTGCTGACCGTAGACCTTCTTATCCATGTAGGCGTTCATCTCCTCTACCATCTTGTCCGGGTCCTTGATGTTTCTGTCATGTATCTCCCTGAGGTCGTCCTCGTAGACGTTGTAGAGTGAGGTGTAGCCGGGGTGGAGGCTCTTGACCTTCTCAAGGTAGTTGATGTGGCGCTTCATTATGGATTCAGCCCATTCGAGCTTCTTCTCGTAAACACACTCGTCGCAGGTCGCTATGTCCGGGTCGTCGCAGTCAACCAGTCCATCCCCATCGTTGTCTATCATGTCCCCGGGCTTTTCCTCGTCGTTGGCGAGGGTTATGCCGACGCTCCCGCTCGCGAGGAGCATCTCCTTGGAGTCTATGGTGCCGTAAACCTCGACCTTGACGGTTCCCTTCTTGGGCGTGCTCAGGCCCGTGTTCTCGACTATCACGAGGTCGTCTATTGTGCCGTCGCTGTACACCCTCGCCCTACTCCTGCTACCGTCCGGGGAGGTTATTACCGCGTAGAGATCCTTTGCGTTGCTCTCCGAAACCTTTGCCTTCACTCCAATGACGAAAAGGCCGAAGCCGCTGGAGGATGTGAACCTCTGCCCCTCAACTGGGGCGGCTATCGTGAGCTTAGCATTTCCGGTGGTTGTGGTAGTGCTCGTCGTTGTAGACGAAGTTGATGTGGCGTTGGAGCTGACCTTGGAGACCATGAGGTTCATAAGGGCCCTGCCAACGATGGGTGCCGGGTTGGAAACGTTGTAGAGGGCCCTTATTTTCACCTCTATCTGGACCACCTCATCAACGTTACCCCAGAAGGTCGGAGGATCTCCGCCGTCGCTCTTGCCTCCGATGACAGTCTGGGCGTAGTAGGAGCTAAAGTACTTGTAGCTCCACAACTTCTCGTCGAGCCAGGCCACATCGTTGGGACCGCTGTACGTGCACTCGATGGTCCTTTCGGAATGAGTGCACTTTGAACCCTGAGTGTTCGCACCCCCGCTGAGAACGGCTGATGATCCCTTTTTGATATAAAGGGTTATTTCCATCCAGTCTCCTGACCCGTAATGGGCCAAATAGTATCGGGTCTCATAGCTTCCGAAACTCTGATGATCGTGCATCTTCGCCCCTTGAAGCCCGAGGGCCGAGAGCTCGTCTACAGCTGGGAAGTAGGACTCAAGGCTGGATGAGGCTACTGAAAAGGGTACCCCCACAAGGACGGTAAGGATCAGTAGCGCCAGAAACTGTTCACCCCAAAAACCCATGTATTACGCCTCCTTTATTCTCCTATCGGTGTCTAAACACCCAAAAAATGAAATAATCCAATTGCCAGGGGTCGCTGAAAAATCAGCTCTCAGAGGAGGTATGCTCATGTCACCACCATCTTGCAAAACCATCTCGCGGAAAAGAAAAGCGGGACAGGTTTCGCGTTTCTTTTAGCAAATTACGCATTTCTGGGTAATAAGACTTTCGGAAAAGAAAATTCGACTAAAAACAACATAAAATGTAGATGTTATATCTCCGAAGATTCTTCAAGTTACCTGTTTCATAATCCCAAACATCTCAATATAATGTTAATGACGAAAAGTTTCCAAGAAGATATTTAGAAGAAACCCAAAGCAATAAAAGAAGTAAAAACAGAAAATGAAAAGCCGAAGTGGGGGCAATAAAAGCAAACTCTTTGTTAGGAAATGAATAGGTGATGAAAGTGAACAAACTCGACCCAAAGATGGAGAATTTGCTTGGGATATTGAAACAGGCTGAAGATGGAAAATTAGTCCTTCCTCAGTTCCAAAGAGACTTTGTGTGGTCTAGGCAGGATATTGAGGATTTGCTTGTGTCTCTACTTAATGGATACTTTGTTGGTACCTTTCTCTTCCTCAGGACAGACCCCACTAACCCACCCTTTACTTGGAGACCAATTCAAGGAGTTACCCTTCCAAGAAACAGGGATGGAAAGCCCATAGGGAATCCCGAGACCATGATTCTTGATGGTCAGCAGAGGATAACATCACTGCACTATGTGTTTTATGCACCCCCAAAGGAAGTTGTTACACCAAAGTACACCAGCAGGAGATATCTCTTCTTTTTGAAGCTTGAAGAGTTAGAAAAGGGTAATGTTAAAGAAGCTGTGTTCAGTATGAATGAAGATGATGCTAGAAAGTACCTGGACAAAGAATATCAATTTGAGCACAAAATAGTTCCATTCACAGAGCTCTCTAACAAAGAAAAGTAGAAAGACTGGATAGAGGAGTTTATAGAATGTCATAATATATAGAGGAGAACATTGGTGAAGAAGTTAGCTATAAACAGGGCAGAGAACTCACCCAAGAGTACAAGAGACAACTTAAGGCAAAGGCAGACTTCTGGGAGAGGTACACTAACAATCTCCTAGGGTTCAAGGTTCCGGTCCTATATCTGCCAGAAATTGAACTAAATGACAGGGAAAAGCTTGGTGAAGTCTGCACAATTTTTGAGAAGATGAACAGTACCGGGGTCAGGTTGTCTGTCTTTGACTTGCTAACTGCCAGGCTCTATAAAAACGGTATTGACCTCCACCAGACGTGGCAGGATACCATTGATAGGTTTGACAGTATCAAGAAACTTTCTGAGGAGAAGCCAGATCTATTTAAAGTGCTGGTACTCAGGGCACTGGGGCTTATGCGGGTGCTCAGAGACAAGAATAAAGACAAGGAAGAAAGGGAGATTACCGATGTCAAGAACAGATCCCTGATTAATCTCTCCCCGGTGGATTTTGAAGAAGATTGGTGGACTATAGCAGAATACTTTGACAGGGCCATTGGGAGAGTTATGAGTACCAACCGAGATGGGTTTGGGGCATTCCTGCCAAGGTGGGTCCCTTACAAACCCATGCTCCCAGTTTTGGCAGCACTTCTCTACTACATAGAGGGCACCAAGGATTTATCTCCAATAGAAAAGAGCAGGGCCTACACACTAATAAAACAGTGGTACTGGAGTTCAGTATTTACTGAGAGGTACAGCAGTGCCGTTGAGTCAAAGTCCTTGAGTGACACATTGGAGCTAATTGAAGCTTTTAAGAAGCCTGAATTCACACCATCAATGGTTAATGAAGCCAGAACAAGGGTACCTTCTCTGAATCTGTATGCAGTGTCAAGGAGTGGTAGTGCAGTTTACAGGGGCATTATGAGCTTAATTGCATTGAACCATGCAAGAGACTTTCTCCAAGTTGATGCTATAGAATTCCACAACCTAGAGGACCATCACATATTTCCCAAAAACTTCCTAGAGAAGAAGATGAGGATTAAAGATAAATCTAAAATCAACACCATACTCAACAGAACCCTTATCACTGATGAGACCAACAGAAAAATCTCAGCAACATCACCAAAAGAGTATATTGACTGGATTCCCGGTGATTTGGAAGAGGTGCTTAAGCCCCACTTCATTAATCCCAAGTGCATTGAATCCATGAGGGAGAACAGTTATGATAAGTTCTTAGAAAGAAGAAGAATGCTTATTCTAACCAAAGTGCAAGAGCTTATAGGCGAGAAGGAAAGTACGTCAACACATTAAAGCCCTAAAGAAACTTTTTCCTTTATTAATTACATTTTCCTCCCGAAAGCCTCACCCTTCAGGGCGGGGAGATATCGGCAATGCTTCAGCTGATGATGCCTAAGAGATAGAATAGAAGCGGTCAATTCAATAGTAATAAAAACGGTAGCTTCAGAACCGGAGATTTTTCGCTAACTCAATCAGTTTCCTCGCCCTCCCCAGAGAAACTTCGTTTTCCACCTTCCCATCCCTCTTTATCCACGTCCCCACTATAAAGCCGTCCGCATGCTTCCACAGCTTTGGAAGGTTCTCGTAGCTCGTCCCGGAGCCAACCAGAACGGGAACGGGTGAGATTTTCTTAGCCAGTGAGAGCCTATCGATGTCGACCGGCTCCCCGGTTGCCCTTCCGCTTACTACGACAGCATCGGTCAGGCCCCTCTCAACGGTGTCCCTCAGAGAATCCTCAAAATCCAAGAAGTGGACGGCGTGTTTGACGTGGACGTCGGCGAAGACCTGAATTTTTGAGGGAAGGAGCTTTCTCAGCCTTGCAAGCTCGTGGGCGATGCCCTCTATGACGCCCTGATCCGTGTAAGCTACACCGCTCAGAACGTTCACCCTTATGAAGTCGGCTTTGACCGCGTAGGCAATGGAGTAAGCTGCTATGCCATCGTTCCTGAGGACGTTTATTCCCAGCGGAAGGGAAACTTCGTCCCGGATTTCCTTTGCAACGGCTGTAAAGACTGCTACGGCTGTCTTATCAACGTACTTTGGAAAAGGAACGTCTCCGAAGTTCTCAATCATTATCGCGTCGAAGCCCGCTTCTTCAATCGTTTTCGCATCCCTGATCGCGGACTCAATGACTCCGTCAAGGTCGCCGTCGTAGCGGTATGAACCGGGGAGGGGGTTCAGGTGAACCATCCCTATGAGGGGCTTTCTCTCAAAGTCCATGACAACACCCAGTCTAATTTTCCCCGAAAGTTAATGAGGTTTGCGGAGGAAAGCCTGATATACCACATTAACCAAAATCTAAAGGGTGATGAACGTGGGAAAGGAAGAAGACCCCGAGCTGCCGAAGTCAGTTTTGAGGCACCTAGAGCCAAACGAGAAGGTTCTCTTCTCGATAAAGAAGAAGATAAGCATGGAAAAGCCCAAGTGGCTCCTCATAACGGGCAGGAGGATAATATACCTCGACGAGAAGGTTTTTGGAAGGTACGACCTCAAGGCAATACCCTACCAGAAGCTGGAGCAGGTTACGGTGAAGCTTGGTATAATGTCCTCGGAGTTCATCATAGAGGGCGAGGAGAACATAACGCTGAAGCTCGGCTGGATGAACAAGGAAGAAGCCAGAAAAGCCATAAACGCGATTAAAGATGCTTTGAACGCGATAGCGGTTGAACCCGTCTCGATAGGAGTCAACAAGGGGCTGACGAGCGAGACATGGGTTCTCAACAAGCCCAAGGAGTTCATAACGAGGACGATGCCGGCCTATCATGCCCAGTCTGTAAGGGAGGAGGAAGACCCGCTTGAGAAGCTCAAGAAGCTGAAGGAGCTCTATGACATGGGTGTCATAAGTCAGGAGGAGTACGAGGAGAAGAGGAAGAAGCTCCTGGATGAGATTTGAACTACGGGGAGTGGAAAACCTTAAGAGGGCTCCTCTCAAAGGTGTGACAGATAAACATGAGGGCCGGTCTAGTTTCACTTGCCGTGCTTATCCTTGCGTTTCTTATCCTTACCTCCTCCCTCGGTCAGCCTGGCCTGGCACCCCAGAGGGGTCCTGTGAAGGTCGGAAAAGGTCCGGAGCTACCCATACTCACAAAGAACCTCACGCTCACGGTCTACAATGCAACGCACGTCTCCTACCTAAGGGTCGAGGTCTTCGGGAACTACTCCGATGGGCACTGGATACCGGTCACTGCCAACTACTCAAAGAGGCCCATCCTGAGTGAGCCCTCGCTTCCCCACCACACCGAGTTCGATAGGGTTGAGGTTAAGGCCGGCTTCGTGATAAACGGCACACTCCCCCTGCCGCTCAATACGGTCAACGTGAGCGTTAGAACCCTCTGGGACAGGAACGGAGGCACGTTCAGAACAGTTGGGGAGATCGCCGAGTACAACTTCACCGCCGTGAGCTACTCCTATGACCTCCCGGTGCTCTTCAACCTGACCCCCGGGAAGCTTGAGGGATACCTCGCCATACCACCCGGACTCAGGGATGCCGTTCTCCCGATTGCCCTGACCTTCAACAACACCGGCCTTGGAAAGTACTTCGAACTGATGAACCTCGTGGACTACCTCCTCTACTCAAAGAGGTACTCGAAGAACGTCACCTTCCCACAGGGGGTTGACAGGATTGCCTACTTCCTTGAAAACTCAAGCTACGGCACTTCCTATGACTTCGCCTCCGCCCTCGTCTTCCTGGCGCGCGCGGTGGGGATTCCAGCAAGACTCGTCAAAGGTTACAAGATACTCCCAAACCCGGAGAAACAGGTCATCAACGCGAGCAGGTTCTACTACTGGGTCGAGGTCTACTTCAACGGTATCGGCTGGCTGACCGTTGACCCGCTCGTCCCCCACCCCTATCCCGGGCAGTACGTCCCGCTCTCGGCCGTTCCCGTGAGGAAAACCATAAATGGAACCGAAGCTAAGTTCCTGCTCCTCGACGTGAAGGGGAAAGCGAACCTCAGTGACCTGAGGGTTATAAGCCCCCTCAACGTCTCGATGGAGGTTTCAAACTTCTCCGTTAGGGTAACAGTCAGGGAGAAGCCGGGGAGAGGACTTTACCCAATAGTCCTGACAAACGGGGAGGGAAGGGCGGTCTATTCGCTGGCCTGGCTCAACGCCTCGAGCGACGTCGAGCCACCAGGAATATTGAGGGCCATTGCCGGGGCTGGCTCCCGCTATTCACTCGTTCTCTGGGGGGAGAGCAACCTGTCCGTGGAAACCAGCAACTGGATAAAAACGCTGAACGTGATTTCGAGTGCCGGAAAGAGACGGCTGTGGTTCGCCATAACACCCCCTGAGGGAGCCAGACTCGGCCTGAACCTCCAGTGGATAAGGCTGAAATCTGGGGGGAAAAAGGAGACCGTCTACCTCCCCGTTTACGTGTCTGATGTTACCGCGGTGAACGCCAGTGCACCCCTCTCAGCTACCGTTGGAGAGCCCTTCAACGTCACCGGGAACGTGAGGGGCATTGGAAGCGACGGACGGCCCAATGGAACTGTCGTATTCTTCTCCGGCGACGACAGATACCCAGTCATAGGGACGGGAAAAGCTAGAAACGGAAAATTCAAGCTGAAGGCCGAGTTTCCCCTGGAGGAAACGCCCGGTTTAAAGCACCTAAACCTCTACTTCTTCCCGGAGGAGATGACCGGTCGCTACTGGCCCCTCTTCCCGGGGATAACCTTCATACCCATGACCGTCATCCAGAGAAGTTACTTCAACGTGAGCAGGGTAGTCATTACAAGACCCGGGGAACTGTCCCTGACCGGCAGACTGCAGGAGCCGGCCGGGAAGCCCATAGGGAACGCGACCTTTGACTACTTCTGGGGCAACATGAGTGGTAAAGGCGTGACCAACGAGGAAGGGGAGTTCACCCTGAACCTCAACGTGAGCCTCGGAGAGCACCTCCTCGGGCTTGTATACACCGGGAACGCGCTCTACAACGGCACGTACGCCAATGTCCAGGTCTACGGCGTTCTCGTTCATGCCCCGGCGGTCGTTAGGGGCACCATAGGAAAGCCGATTCCCGTCTTAGCCACCGTTGAGGGAATGAGGAGCGGGACGATAAGGCTGACCTTCGGCAATGAGTCAAGAAAAATAGAGGTCGCCAACGGCTCCTTCTCGGTGAACATCGGGCCCTTCAGGCGAGCCGGGGAGTACGCCGTCTACCTATGGGGCACCTGGACGATAATAGGCACCCTTCAGGTCGTTGTAGTTTCACCTCTCAACCTGACCGTTGAGACAAAGGAGGTGAAGGCGGGAGAAAGCAACAGAATCGTAATAGTGGCAAGGGACGGCCTCGGAGACCCAGTTCCAAACATACCCCTCCACATAACGGTTCCTGGATTCAACGGCACGATGTACACCAATGGAAAGGGGCAGGCCGAGCTGTTCCTCAACTTCACCAAGCCCGGAAAAGTAACCATTGAAGTTACCTTCAGGGGCTCGACTTTCTACATGCCCGCTGAAGTCAGGGCGACAATAGAGGTTGTCAAGGGCAGAAGCCCACTGCCGTACCTTCTCCTGCTCCTGGCCATACTCCCCCCGCTCTTCCTCATGAGGAAGAGGAAAAAAACTGTGGAAGAAGATGCCGGCGGGATGCTCGTGGCAGGGGGGGTTCCGATTGTGAGGGAGGGTGAACCCTTCGAGGTCGAACTCCTCTGCGATGGCGAGCTCTTCGTGGACGGGAAGCCCGTAGGGAGGGGGAGAAAGTTTAAGCTCAGCCTGGAAAGCGGGAGGCACAGGCTTGAGGCAAAGTGCAGCAGGAGGCGCTTTGGGGTTGCGGTTGACGTATACCCCGAATACAGAGTGGCGGTGGAGGAGCTCTACGACGACTTCCTGCGGTGGGCCTCAAAGCTGATAAACGTTGGGAGCCTAACACCGAGGGAGATAGAGGCGACCCTTTCGAAGGTAATCCCGCAGGCGGGGGCGTTAAGGGACATAAGGGAGGCTGTTGAAGTGGCCCTCTACGGGGGCAGGGAGCCCAGCAGGGAGGCCTTCCTGAGGTTTTACAGGGCCGTTGAAAGGGTGGTGAACCAATGAGGTGGGAAGTGCTTGAATACGCCGGCGTTGCCCTGGCCTGGGCAGGGCTTGTCTACTCGGGACTCGCACCGGCCTGGAGTATCGTCCCGGTAACCATCTTCATCTCATCGTTTTTGATTTCAGGTTTCTTCGTGGGCAAAACCAAATTAAGGATACGGTGGCTTGGAACCGCCTTTGCTTTCCTCACAACCGGGAGGTCTTGGGGAGTTGGGGGCGCGGTAATAGCCATCGGGGAACTGCTCAGGGAGGAGGGTTCCTCTGAGGAGTCCTTCCTGAAGGCGGGCCTCGGGGAGTCCCTGGAAATCTTCGGGACGGCCTTCATCTTTCCGGTTCAAGTGGCTCCCATCCCCCTCCTGGCCGGAGCATTCCTGCTCGTAGCTTATGCCCTCTCCCTCCGCTGGGAGGAGCTGAGGGGAAGCGTCCTGGCCTTCCCGGTAGTTGGAGGTGCCCTCGGCCTCTACATAATCGCCCGCCCTTACCTCCTCAGATACGGGCACTGGAGCATCGTCGAGTGGCTCGCCCTCCTCATAGCGGTTCTCTTCTCGGCGGGAATAGCGCTCAACTCAGTCCACTCACCGGAGGACTACATGAGGGAGCTCCTCAGGGAGAGCAAAAGACCGACCGGAGAAGCTGAGAAAGCGGTTGAGGAGTTCCTTGTGGAGGGGAAGAGGGGAAAGCTACTCTCCTACGTGGCCTTCTACGGTTCCAAGGTGACGTCGAGCAGGAAAGAGCTTTTGGAGCTCATAGGGCCCCTCGCCGATTACGAGGCCAGAAAGCCGGGCCCGCTAACCCCCTACTGGCTCAGGAAGCTCCTCCTCAGGAGGGAGTTCGATAGGAGGAAGGAGATAGTCGAAAGCATAATGAAGAAACTGGAGGGCCTGTGAATGAAGACCCTCATCGGCTACACCCTCTGGCTGGTCTTCCTCGGCGTTGTACTGCTCTCCCCATTCACCACCGCGTTAGCGGTTCTGCCCCTGACAGTTCTGGCGATAGGGTTCCTTGTAAAACCTCCCGGGGAAGTTGAAGTCGAGAGAACCTTCAAGCCCGCTGAAACGACCGCCGGAGGGGAGGTGATCGAGGAAATCAGGGTGAAAGTGAAGGAAGGGCTCGGGATTGTTCTCCTCAGGCCGTCCCTACCGCCAGGCCTTGATGCAAAGGAAAAAACCTTCGCCCTCTTCAAGGGGCCCGGAGAGGGGGAGTTCAAGATCAGGAGACGGCTGAGGGTTAGCTCCCCGGGGAGGCACGAGGTTCCCGGTGTCGAGGTGCTGACCGCTAACCCCTCCCTGACCCGCTTCAACTGGCTGATTGCCAGCGAGAGCGCCGAGCTGATCGCCACCTCCGGGAAGGTTCCTAGGAGGCCCAGGCTCAGAACCAGGGAGCGCCTCAGGCCATACTCAATAAGGGGTGCTCCAACTATAGAGTTCAGGGAAGTGAGGGAGTACAGACCCGGAGACCCGCTCAAGGTCATCAACTGGAAGGCGACCGCAAGGTTCGGCAGGACACTCGTCAACGAGTTCGAGAGAGAAGGCGGGAGGACCGTTATCATAGTGCTCGACGTGAAGGCTCTTGAGAGGAACGCCGAGGCCTTCGAGGTAACATCAGCGCTCGTGAGCTACCTGGCCTCGAAGGACTACACTCTCGGCCTCTACCTTCTTGGCCTCGGAAGGCTCGTGCCTCCGATGACGGGCGAGAGGGCAGTGAGGGCAATACTGGACGAAGCCCTGAACTCCTGGAACGCCCCGGTAAAGGTCGTGAATGAATCTGCCAGGGTCAGCTCGGCTCTCCTCAGGTACTCCGCCAGACCGATCGTCGTTACGAGCCTCTCGGAGGGGAACTTCAAAGCTGTGGGGGAGATAGCAGGCATGAAAGGTGTTGTCGTTAACGTGCTCCCAGAGAGTCCACTTGAGAGGCTTGAGTCCCTTGGGCTGGCCATCATGCTTTCCGGCATCGCGAGAACGATAAACTGGGGGCGCGTTAGACCCTCAAAGGCCATAGCGACCGTCGCTGGTGAGGTCTCATGAAGAGCCTAGAGCTTGTGGAGCTCGGTCTCGCAGTTGTCTCAGCCCTCCTAGTGGGACTGGCCTATTGGAGCGTCTCCCCCCTGCTCTCGGCAGGCCTTTTCATGGCCCTCCTTGGCGTCGCCCTCGCCCGTTCCGTGGGGACAGCTGTTTTCCTCGCGACAATTGCCTACACGGCGCCCTTCGCAATGCTCTTTTCGTCCCTCATCCCAGCCCTCTCCCCTGAGAGCTACACCCTCATAGGTTCAATATTCAGGAACCCCTACCTCACGAGCCCGCTCTACGGGCTGACCGTTGTCTCGACAGCCCTTGCAACAGAGTTTCTGGAGAAGGCTAGAAGGTTCAATCTACCCGATGAGGCTGTCCTCCACACGATTCCGCTTCTCGCTGTGGGCATAGCAGTCTCCTCCGTCATGGTTGTCCTCGTCTACAGCGAGAACCTGAGGACAAGCCCCCTCCTCCTGCCCATCATTCTCCTCTCGCTTCCCCTCGTCCTCCGCACCAGCGGTGAAAAGGGCGGAAAAACCCGGGTCGTCGTCAAGTGCGACTCAAGTCCCGTCAGGATTGAACTGGAAGGAGAAAAAACCGAGCTCTGGCCCAATCCGCTGACAAAGCTTGACGACGGGAAGTTCCGGGTGGAGGTTCTAATCGAGAAAAGGCCGAGAGCAGTCTACTGCGGGGAGAAGAGGCTTAGAAAAATGGCGGAGGGGAAGAACGGGGAGGAGCGCTTCATCCTCTACGCCTGAAAATGAGAAAGCCAAGGAGGAGCAGAAGCGCCACTACAGGAAGATAGTTCCTCCCCTCCGAAGGGGGCTTTTCCGAGAGGAGAAGGGCTCCTCCGCCGACCTTTCCGTAGAGGGTCACATTGAGGGGCGTTAGAGCTCCCCAGCGCTCCCCCTCGTAGAGGCTGGCAGAAAGTGCAGTCCCGTTTGGGAGCGGAGCGACCGTGAAGTAGTAGCCGGTGGAGGACATGAGGAGAGACCTCGGCTCGGCTAGCTCCGGAAGGTTGTCCCTGAGCCAGAGCTGACCGCTCAGGTTTGTGGCGTTTACCACTAGGAGCACCGGGACGTCGCTTCCGGAGTAGTAGCGGAGCCTCGCCGGTTCGCTTCTCTTTCCGCCGGTCTCAACGACGACATCAACCCATCCCTCCAAGGTCTCGAGCCTTGGAACGCGGACGAGAACCTCAGTGGAGTTCCAGGAAATAACTTCAGCTCTCCTCCTCCCGATGAGAACCTTACCATCCTTTCCAAACCCCGCACCGGCTATTAAAATCTCCTGACCTGGCTGGGCAGTGTAGGGCGTGAGGGAACCGATGAGGGGAACCCTTTGAGGGCGCTCGACATGGAAGACGTAGAAGCTGTTCCTCGGGAGATAGAGGGCAGACTTTCCACCCCTGACGGTTAAGATGGCCCCGTAGAGGGCATCCCTGTAAGTCCCGTCCGGCCAGTCGAGGGCCAGCGTGAGGTTTGTGGAAGAGCCCTTGTTCATCACAACGAGGAGCCTGTGGCTCCCGAAGGCCCTCTCAAAGGCCCAGACCGAGTAGTTCGCGTAGAGCGTTTTGAAGTCGCCGAAGGCCAAAGCGTCGTTGGTCTTCCTAAGTTCCGCCAGCGTCCTGATTATCCTCGATGCCTCCGTGAAGTTGTTGAAGACCATCATCGGCCTATTGTAGGGATCGCCCTTTCCCTCTTTGCTCACTAGGTAGCTTTCGTCGCCGTAATAGATGACGGGGATTCCCGGGAGCATCATCGTCAAAGCCAGGGCCATGTGGAAGCGCTCCAGCTTGTCCTTCCTGCCGGCAATGTTGAGAAAGCGCACAAGGTCGTGGCTGTCGAGGAAGTTGAGCCCCTTGTTGGGGTAGACGAAGTTGGAGTAGTAAGCCTCAAGCTCCCTCGCCAAAGCATCGAGGCCACCGAAGGTCGCGAAGGTTCTCACGATATCATTCCTTATCGGGATGTTGAGGAGGGATGAGACGTTGGAATACCTGTAGAAGTCGTAGAGGTCGGCCGTTCTCTCGGTGGAGAGGGAGTAGTACTCGCCGAAGATGAAGAGAGGTCTCTCTGAGTAGAGCCGGAGGTAAAAGCTCTCAAGCCAGCCGAGGTTCATGTGCTTGACGGCATCAACCCTGAAGCCGCAGGCACCGTTTTCAAGGAAGAGCATCGCCCCCTCTGTGAGGTACTCGTCCACCCAGGGGTTGAGCTGGTTGAAGTCTGCTAAACCGTAGAGGTTCGCGTACTTGAGCTGAAAGCCACTCCACTCTGTTATGTCTCCGTTGTGGTGGTAAATCGCCTCCAAGCTGCCCGTGTAGGGGTTGAGCTTCGCCTTCTTGGCGTCGGCATAGTAATCCGTCACCTTCGTCCCGTTGTCGTAGAGGGAGCCAAACTCGCCGTCGGTGGCCGGATTTGAGTGGTTGGGCACATAGTCAACGATTATGCAGATCCCCCGCTTTCTCGCTTCCTCAACGAGCCTCCTGAAGGCCCTCCAAGTGCCAAAGTGCTCCTCTATCCTCTTGTAGTCCCTCGTCCAGTAGCCGTGGTACGGCGCGCTTCCGAAGGCCATCCTGTTTATGTTGTCGTTGATGGGCGAGACCCATATCATGCTCACCCCGAGGCTTTTGATATAGTCGAGCTTTTCGGTGAGGCCCTCTAGGTCGCCGCCCCAGTAGAGGCGGTAGTTTTTGTGGGAAGGGTCGTAGAAGGACCCGTCGTTGCTATGGTTTCCGTCGTAGAAGCGGTCGACCATCACCTGATAAACAACGCCCCTCTCGGGAACGGCGTGGGCACTTGCCAGCGGAGCGATAAGCAGAAGGATCAGGATGAACCCTAGATGGTGCATTCAGTATCACCCAAGGTGATAAAGGATGGGCCTTAAAAAAGTTACTTTTCCCGAAAGCCTCGCCCTTCAGGCAGGAAGGAGGTCAGACTAGACTCGCCTCCACCAGAACCCTCGGGGAGATGAAAGAGCCCCTCCTCTCGGCCTTCTTTCCGGGCTTAAGAGTTTTGAGGAGTTCGAAGATGTTGCCTGAGAGCATGTTGTCCCTGAAGGGCCTTAGCTCACCCTTCCTGACGACGTAGCCAAGGGACACCGTGAGCGAAAAGTCCCCGCTCACCGGGTTGGCAGTGTGCGCGCCAAGGGTGTCCTTAACAACCACCCCCTCGAAGTCCTCCAGATTAAGGTCTCCCGTGCCAACGACGATGTTACTCGTCCCTATCCTCGGAACAGAGCGGAAGCTCCTGAGGGCGTTGCCCGTGCTTTCCATTCCCAGAAACGATGCGAAGGTGTAATCGAGGAGGAAAGACCTCAAAATCCCGTCCTCAACTATGGTGGTTCTCTGGCCTGGGCTGCCTTCGCCATCGAAGGGATAGCTCCCGGGGAGGCCGTCGATGGTAGAATCGTCCTCAAGGCCTAAACCCTCGCTCCCAACTTCCAGTCCCCTCTCGGAAAAGCGACTCCTCCGGTAGTAAACCGTGTCCCCGAAGACGTTCTCCAGGAAGAGCCAGAGGATGGACTCGAAGGCTTCAGGCTCTAAAACCAGCTCCCTTCTGAATGGATCCAACCTCTTTGCCTTTCTGCCCAGCTCGGCATTAGTTCTGGCCTCGGCTATGCCCTTTTCGAGTTCTTCCATTGGCTGAAGGGATCTGTACGTCTGCTGGAATGAACCGGTTCCAGTCCCTCTAACCGCGTAGATGTAAACCCCCATCCCGGTCGTTCTCGTCTCAAGCTCGACGCCGTTGGAGTTGACGACACCCTCGCTGGAGACGGCAAAGGAGAGGGAACCCGAAAGGGTCTCGCCACCGGCTTTCACAGAGCGCATGAGGGAGGCAACTTCAAGAGCCATGGCGTGGGCTTCTTCAAAGGGTATCTCGTCTATCCTCCT
This sequence comes from Thermococcus sp., assembly GCF_027008145.1. Lineage (GTDB taxonomy): Archaea > Methanobacteriota_B > Thermococci > Thermococcales > Thermococcaceae > Thermococcus. The sequence goes on from NZ_JALTCZ010000058.1 coordinate 33,118, forward strand.
GTCGTAGAGCCCCCCAACCTTGAGAACCTTAGACGGAACCGGAAAACCCCTGAAGGGAACCTCGCTGACCCTGGCTAGCTTTATTGTCCTCTCAACGAACCTCTCAAGGGTTTGCCTGTCGTGACTCAGGCCGGTGATGTATGAAAAGCCGAGCTTCCCCTTATAGCCGATCCTCAGCCCAATCCCAGAGTAGAACTTCCTCTGGGAGCGCTCCAGGTTCTCTCGCTCTATCCCGAAGGAACCACTCCTTCCTTTCCCCCAGTAGAGCTCCCACTCAATGTCTTTTCTGCTCAGCAGTGAGGTGAGCTCGTCTATCATCCCAACACCCGCGTTGACTCGGGCGGAGTGCTTAAAAGGTATTCGACTCTTGCGCGAGGGATTCGTATAGCTTGAAAAGCCTCCTGTAGGAGTCCTCCTTTATCTCCGCCAGGCGGGCGAAGAGCCCTGCCACCTTTTCGTCCTTGCTCATCCTCTGGAGCTTCTTATAGACGTCCCTCGCTATGGACTCCGAGAGGAGAACCATAGCCAAGGCATCTTCGGCATTCTTCGCCTTCATCAGCTCACAGCACAGCGGGAGGGCATCGAGAGGGGGTGCGTTGAAGTCTAGGGGCTCCAGACCCGGATAGAGTTCCTCAAAGAGCTGTCTTATCTGAACCACATGCTTCCTCTTTTCCTTGGCAAGCCTTCTTAGTTCCTCGGAAACAGCTCCCTGGGTTTTCCCGGCAAGCCATTCATAGGTCTCCGCTCCACACTCCTCGTTGCATATTGCATAGCTAAGGAGTTCGTGGCCGTTGAGGTTCCGGAGGAGGACTTCCACGTCATGAATAATATCAACCTCTATGGCCATCTACCTCACCAATTAAAAAGTAGAACTTTGACCTTTTTTTCCTTTTGGAAGCCTCACCCTTCAGGCCGGGGAGGTCAGCTATATACCGGTTTCTCATGCAGACGCTCAGCGGGTTCCCCCGACGAGTGCCCTAGTAAGCACGTGCGGCCCACCATCGTCAACCGGGACGCTCTGTCCCTTGCCGCAGTAGCCGGGGAACTCAATCCTAACATCCCTCCCGATGGCCCTTATCCTCCCCAGCACTTCGAGGGTCTTGCCGGAGAGGGCAACGTCCCTGACCATCTCCCCTATCTCCCCGTTCCTTATAAGGTATCCCTCCTTTGCACCAAAGGTGAAGGTTCCGCCGGCTGTGTCCACCTGACCGCCCTTGTCGCCGACCATGTAGAGGCCATCCCTCACCTCCTCCAGCATCTCCTCAAAGCCCCAGCTACCCTTCTCGACGTAGGTGTTCCCCATCCTCACGAGGGGTTGATGGGCGTAGCTCTGAGCTCTGGCGTGGCCGTTTGGTTCAAGACCGAAGTAGACCGAGGTTTCACGGTCGTTGAGGTAAGTCCTCAGGATGCCACCTTTTATTACCTCAACGCGCGCTGCCTTGACCCCCTCGTCGTCGTAGATGTAAGAACCAAACTTACCCGGCAAGGTGGGGTCGTCAACAACTGTAAGCTCTTCAACAGCCACCCTCTCCCCGAGCCTTCCGGCTAAGATGCTGTCCCCGTTCTTCACGAGGTCAGCCTCTACGGCGTGCCCCAGGGCCTCGTGGATGAAAACCCCCGTTAGCTCGGGATCCATTATGACCTCGAACTCGCCTGATGGGGGACTTCTCGCCTTTAGGAGCTGGAGGGCCTTCTCCTCCACGAGGGAAGCCCAGTGGGGCAGGTCAATCCCCTCTACCAGTTCCCATCCGAGCGTCCCGCCGAAGGTCTTCCAGTAGGTCTGCATGTCGCCGTTTCCCCTGACGGTAACGGAGAAGCGGAGACCTATCCTGGGAACCCTCGTCCTTATCTCGCTACCAAGAGAGTTAACGTAGAGCGTTTCAACCAGGGAATCCGCATAGCTGACTGATCTGCTCGGAGTCCCCTTCAGGAGGCCGTCAATCTCCCTCAGGAGGGAGAGCTTGTCGGAGATGTCCACATCAGTGAAGGGCTTCCTTGTCTTTATCTCGGCCTCCTCCTCAACAGGGTCACCGAGGTATATCCTGGCCTCTCCCCGGGAGAGCCTAGCTATCTTGAAAGCCGTCTCAACGGCCTTCTCAGCCCGTTTCATGTCGTTGGCACTCGAAAACCCCCAGGCCCCATTGAAGGCTCTCACCCCAATTCCCGTCTCGCCGTTCTGGGAGAGCTCGTCCAGCTGGCCGTTTTCCATCGAGAGCCTCGTTGAGGATACCTTCATGAGCCTGATTTCGTAGTAATCTATCCCATACCTCTCGGCGAGCCTCTCGGCAAACCTGAATAGCTCCACTACCCTCACCGCAGTGCATAAAAGGGAAGGTCTTATATGGCTTGCCATAGATGGTTGAACCACAGACTTTAAGGGTCGGAAGATGGAGCGGAGGGACGAGATACTGAACTTCATCAGGGGGAGGCCCGGGGTAACTTTCAGAGAGCTAGCGAGGAAGCTTGGGCTCGGCATAGGCGACCTCCAGTACCACCTCCGAAAGCTCGAGGGCGAGGGAAAGGTGTTCTCAAAAAAGGTGGGAAAGAGGCGCTACATATTCCCTGCTGGACTGGAGGAAGATGCTCAGAGGCTCATAGTGGCGATAGCCACCGGAACCCGGAGGAGAATACTCCTCCTGCTCCTTGAGAGACCAAGGAGTCAGGGCGAAATCGCTGAGGCCTTGGGCGTGAGCCAGCCGACGGTGAGCTACCACATGAGGGAGCTCGAAAAGCTGGGCGTCGTTGAGGGAGTTAGAAATGGAA
>NZ_JALTCZ010000059.1 GCF_027008145.1 Thermococcus sp.
TGAGGCGTATTATGTCCCCAGGAACGAGCTCCCTGGCAGGTATCGTCTTCCATTCTCCGTCGCGAAGAACCCTGACCTCCAGTTCCAGCTTCTCCTTCAGGTACTCCATGATATTCTCGGCTTTGTGCTCCTGCCAGAAGCCAACGACCGCGTTGATTACCAGGAGGCTCACTATTATTGCGAAGTCCTCCCAGTGCTGGACTATGGCCGAGAGTATTGCCGCCACCTCTATCATCCATGGTATCGGCCCCCAGAAGTAAGAGAGGAACTTCCTGAGCGGGCTGACCTTCTTTTCCGGGATCTCGTTGGGGCCCACCTCCTTGAGACGGCGCTTGGCTTCTTCCTCACTGAGCCCCCTCTTTGGATCAACCCCTAAGTACTTCAAAACATCGTTAATACTCAGGTGTTTGGCCTTTTGGGCCACCCCTTGCAGGTTTTTTACCTCCATAGCTCTCACCTCTTTTTAGTTTCTTGGCGTTACTATAATTTCGTCCGGCTTTCAGCTTAAATAGTTTACTATATCAGATTACTGCGTACCTTTCAAGTTCTCGATATAGTTTTGGTGCTCCCTTCGCAAATCGATTATTTTTCGGGCTCGGTGCTATGCTTTTTCTTTTGAAAACCTCACCAGTAACATTAGAGAAGGTCAGCCGAAATCCTGATAAGTCTCCTCTCCTATTTCCTACCATGAACCTCCAAGATGCCGTTGAGAAAATCCTCCAGCTGGGTGGTGAAAGAGTTAAGTTCATAATCCTCTTCGGCTCAAGGGCGGGGGGTGATTATAGACCGGACAGCGACTTCGACCTCTGCGTTTACTACGACGGGAGTGATAGGGAGGCATTCAAGTTCAGGGCTCTGGTTCTCGGTCATCTGCCCGATAACTACGATGTCCAGATCTTCCAGCTACTTCCGGTTTACGTGAAGAAGGAGTGCCTCAAGGGAAAGGTGCTCTTCTGCAGGGACGAGACGTTTCTCTATGATCTTGCCTATGAAACCATCAAGGAGTGGGAGGATTTCAAGCGCTACTACTACGACTACCTCGGCCTGGAGGCGATAGAATGAGAAGAGAGTTAATAAAATCCAAAATTGAGGAAATCCTTGGGAGTCTAAAGCTTGTTGAGGAGAACCTCCAGGAGGATTTCGAGACCTTTCAGTCTCTCGGCCTTATCAAGGACGGGATATACAAAAGGATCGAGTTTGCCATTCAGAACGTTATGGACATCTGTGCCATACTGAACTCGGACCTAAAGCTCAGGATGCCTGAGAAGGAAGAAGATGTTTTTGAAGGGCTCGTTGGAGCGGGTATTCTGCCACGTGAAATGGCCAATAAGTTGCGCCTCATGAAGGGCTTTCGCAACATTCTTGTGCATCACTACGGCAGGATAAACGACGAACTTGCCTTCGAAACCCTTCGCGAGCACCTGGATGGCATCTACGAGTTCGTGGAACTTGTTGAAAAGTTTTTGGAGGGCCAAAAATGAGGGTTTTAGCTTCGGCTCCCGCTAAAATTATCCTCTTCGGCGAGCACAGCGTGGTTTACGGCAAGCCGGCAATAGCCGCCGCAATAAACCTGAGAACGTACGTTAAAGCAGAGTTCAACGACTCTGGCAGGATAAAAATCGAGGCCCACGACATAAAGACGCCCGGTTTAATAGTTTCCTTCTCCGAGAACGAGATTTACTTTGAGAGCGACTACGGAAAAGCGGCTGAAGTTCTCAGCTATGTCAGGCAGGCGATAGAGCTCGTTAGAGAAGAGGCGGGTAAGAACGGGAGGGGTATAACGGTTTCGATAACCTCCCAGATCCCGGTTGGAGCGGGATTGGGAAGTTCAGCGGCGGTGGCCGTTGCCACAATCGGTGCGGTCTCGAAACTCCTCGGCCTTGAGCTTACCAACGAGGAGATAGGTAAGCTCGGCCACCGCGTTGAGCTCCTCGTTCAAGGAGCTTCAAGCGGTATAGACCCGACCGTCTCGGCGATTGGCGGGATAATCCACTATGAGGGGGGCAACTTTGAACACCTCCCCTTCGTAGGGCTCCCCCTCGTCGTCGGCTACACCGGTTCGAGCGGCTCAACCAAGGAGCTGGTGGCGATGGTGAGGAGAACCTACGAGGAGATGCCCGAGATAATAGAGCCCATACTCACCTCGATGGGCAAGGTCGTCGAGAAGGCAAGAGAAACTCTCTTATCGAAGCTTGAGGGGGAGGAAAAGCTCACCCGCCTCGGCAGGCTGATGAACATAAATCACGGCCTGCTCGATGCCCTTGGAGTTTCAACGAAGAAGCTGAGCGAGCTCGTCTACGCAGCCAGGACAGCTGGGGCTCTGGGAGCGAAGATAACGGGAGCGGGAGGCGGGGGATGTATGTACGCATTAGCCCCGGAGAAGCAGAGCGAGGTGGCGACGGCGATAACCATAGCCGGCGGGACGCCGATGGTAACCGAGATAAGCAGTGAAGGGCTTCGCACTGAGGAGGTGATACCGTGATAATCATAAAGCTCGGGGGTAGCGTCTTCAGCGACAAGGCCGGAGAACCGGAAAACTTCAGGGAAAACGTCGTCCGCTCAATAGCGAGGGAGATGGTGGAGTTTTACCCTGCCGAGAAGTTCATAGTAGTTCACGGTGGCGGGAGCTTCGGCCACAGGTACGCCGATGAGTATGGCATAAGGGCGGGGCTGAAGGGCCTTATCGGGAAAGAGCTGTCGAGGAGGAGAAGGGGCTTTTCCCTCACCCATCAGGCCATGCTGAGGGCGAACGCCAAGATCGTCAACGCCTTCCTCGCCGAGGGACTTCCTGCCGTCTCGGTCTCAAGCTCCTCGATTTTCCTCATGGACAGGGATAAGGTTGCATACGGGGACGTTGAGGCCATAAGGAAGCTCGTGGAGAACTCCTTCATACCTATTCTCTTCGGTGACGTTGCCATAGACCTTTGGAATGGCATTGATGTTCTCTCTGGTGACCAGATAGTTGCCTACCTTGCCAAGCTCTTCAGGCCGAAGAAGGTCATATTCCTGATGAGCGTTGACGGCATCTACGACGGAAAGCCCGGCCAAGGGACGCTGCTCTTTAAGATATTCCCCCACCAGATAGACGCCCTGATAGATCACCTTGAAGGCTCGGCGGGAAGGGACGTCACAGGAGGCATAGTCAACAAGCTCAGACAGGCGAAGGAGATAGCCCGCTTTTCGGAGGTATGGTTCGTGAACGGACTGGTGGAAGGGCGCCTAAAGGGGGCCATAACTGACCAGGGATTCGGAACTAGGATCGTCGGCTGATTATCCTTCTTTTATCCTCAGATAAGTGTTTGCCGGGCCAACGCTGTGGAAGTGGAGGGTGAACCTTCACGTCCCCTGCATAAAGTTGCAACAAATGGAGAGTGAGCTTTGAGTCATATAGAGGTTTCAAGGTTCCAAAAACCTCTTAACTTCCCCCACCCTTCCCCTCTTGGTGGTGTGAATGCAGGTCTCTGACAGGGAAGAGCTCACTATCATCAGGAAGTTCGAGCACATAGATCACTGCTTGAAAAGGAACGTTCAGGCTCACGTTTCCAACGGATTCGAGGACGTTCACTTCGTCCACATGAGCCTGCCCGAGATAGACAAGGATGAAATAGACATGAGCATCGAGTTTTTGGGTAGAAAGTTTGACTACCCGATTTTCATAGCGGGAATGACCGGCGGAACGAAGGGCTCACAGCTCGCTGGAAGAATAAACAAGACCTTAGCGAAGGCAGCTCAGGAGCTGAACATCCCGATGGGCGTTGGCAGTCAGAGGGCTATGATAAGGAAGCCCGAAACATGGGAGAGCTACTATGTTAGGGATGTCGCTCCAGATATTTTCCTCGTCGGGAACTTGGGTGCACCGCAGTTCTCCGAGACGATTCCCGAGCGCTACGGCATCGAGGAGGCTTTGAAGGCCGTCGAGACTGTACAGGCTGACGCTTTAGCCATACACATGAACCCGCTCCAAGAGAGCGTCCAGCCGGAGGGAGACACGCAGTACAGGGGTGTTCTCAAAGCTTTAGCCGAGCTAAAGTCTGAGTTTCCCTATCCAATAATCGCTAAGGAAACCGGTGCAGGTGTCTCCAAGGAAGTCGCGATAAGGCTTGAGAGCATTGGAATTGACGCGATAGACGTCGGCGGCCTCGGCGGGACGAGCTGGAGCGCCGTTGAGTATTACAGAGCCAGGGACGAAATTGGAAGGGACTTGGCTCTGCGCTTCTGGGACTGGGGCATTAAAACCGTCATAAGCGTGGCTGAAGTGCGCTATGCTACCGAGTTACCGATAATAGCCACAGGGGGAATGCGTGACGGAATAACCATGGCGAAGGCTTTAGCTATGGGCGCGACCTTTGCCGGCGTTGCGTTACCACTCCTCAAGCCCGCTGTGAAGGGCGACGTCGAGGGGGTTATAAGAATTCTGAGGCGCTACATCGAGGAGATAAAGAACGCTATGTTTCTGGTAGGTGCTAAGAATGTTGAGGAACTTAGAAGGGTTCCGCTCGTCGTTACGGGCTTTACGAGGGAGTGGCTAAGCCAGAGGATTGACTTTTTGACTTACCTCAGGGGAGGTCGATTCTGAACTTTCTTTCCTTCTGATGCACACCTTTTTAAACCCTCCCGAGAAGTAGGGCCAGCGCAGCCCCACGCCTCATGAGAGGCCTGGGGCGGGAGGCTGATGGGAATGATAAAAATCTACACTATTAGCGGTTACGAGGAAGTCGGCAAGAACATGACGGCAGTGGGCTACTCCAACGGGGGAAGGGAAGAGGTCGTTATAATGGACATGGGCATAATGCTCGACAGGGTTCTCATTCATGAGGATACGAACATCCAGAAGTTCTCAGACAAGGAGCTCCAGCGCCTCGGGGCAATCCCCGACGACAAAATCCTCTGGAAGGGCGGTAAGAACAGAAAGGTTGTCGCGATAACCCTGACCCACGGCCACCTCGATCACATAGGTGCCATCGGGAAGCTCGGCCCCCACTACCCAGATGTCCCGATTTACGGCACACCCTACACAATAAAGCTCGCCAAGAGTGAGGTCAAGAGCGAGGAGTACTTTGAGGTCAAGAACCCGATGTACGAGACCGAATACGGCGAGATAGTGCAGGTGAGTGAGAACCTCGCAATAGAGTTCGTCCGCTCGACCCACTCCATCCCCCAGGCTTCTATGGTTGTCGTCCACACTCCAGAGGGAGCGGTAGTTCACACCGGCGACTTCAAGTTTGACAACAACAGCCCGCTCGGCGAGAAGCCCGACTACAAGCGTCTTAAGGAGCTCGGTAAGGAGGGTGTTAAAGTCCTCATAGCGGAATCAACACGTGTTGCAGAGCCGACGAAGACCCCCAGCGAGCGCGTTGCCCAGATGCTCCTTGAGGACTTCTTTCTCTATGAAGGACGGGACGAGGTCGGGCTGATAGCGACAACCTTCGCGAGCCACATTGCTCGGCTTCAGGAGCTTATATGGCTAGCGAATGAGATGGGCAGACAGGCCGTCTTGGTCGGCCGTTCCCTCGCGAAGTACGCTGGCATAGCCAAGCAGCTCGGCCTCATAAAGATGAAGGGAGCGAGGGCCGTTAGAAGCCCGAACGCCGTCAGGAAGGTTCTCAAGGAGGTCAGCCAAGCTAGGGAGAACTACCTCCTAATCGTTACTGGCCATCAGGGTGAGCCCGGGGCGGTTCTGACGAGGATGGCCGACGGCGAGCTCTACGACATCGGCGGGAGGGACACTGTTGTCTTTTCAGCTGGGACGATACCCAACCCCATAAACCTCGCCCAGCGCTACAAGCTCGAAACAAAGCTCAGGATGAAGGGTGTCAGGATGATAAAGGACATGCACGTCAGCGGTCACGCGAGCAGGGAAGACCACCGCTACCTCCTCAGGATGCTCAATCCGGAGAACATCGTCCCGGCACACGGCGACTTCAGGATGCTCACGCACTATGCCGAGCTCGCTGAAGAAGAGGGCTACCTCATCGGCAGGGACGTCTTCGTTTCGAGGAACGGCTATACCGTGGATATCAGATGACATCCATGGGTGGAAACTATGGGAAGGAACATTATACCCCTTCTATTAATCCTCTTCGTTTTTGCATCCGCATGCATCGGCGGTGTCAACCCCAAAGACACGAGTGGCTACCTCCAAACAAAAGTGCCCCGAGGAGTCGTTGAGCTCTCCCCTCTGATCAATTACGGGAACATTACGATACTCAGGGCCTCCTACGGCTACGTAATTTTTAGGAATAACACCAAAGTTTTCCTAAACGTTTCAAAGGCGTATTTCTTCCCGTGGGGGTTCGTGATAATTAAAACGATTCCGGAGGTCAGAAGTATTCCCATTGTAGATGCTAGGATTGGCAGAACTTACGAGGAAGATTCTCGGAACATCACCGCTATGGTTGGAGTAATGAGAATAGAAGCGTATGATTACGAGGGCAACATCCTCTGGGTGCATGAATCCCAGCCCCCTTACATCTGGGAGATAAGGCGGACCGATGATGGGGGAAGGAATTACAAAAAGGGTATATCCTACCCGGAGATACTGATTTCGAATAGCAGTGAATACCTTTTCATAGCAGAACTCCCGAGGACTTTCAGAAACATGATAACTCTCCCGGTGTCTACTGGAGACGTTTGCAATTACCTGTACGTCTATGGGGGTAACGGCTTGGTCGAGAGGTTTAATTTTTCTTCCTCCGGGGGATACCAGGTGGACAACGAGTTCCTCCTCTCCTCAGGTAACTACACAGTTTTTGGCTTTCAGGTGCCGTTGGGAGATGGAAGTCCGGACTATGGGAAGGTAATGATATTCAAAGGATCCAAAGTCATCTTTACGAGAAGGTTTGAGAGAGATCCAACGTGCCTCTGCAATGTGATTCATGGATGGGCAAAAATCACTCCCGATGGATGTGTGTTCTTCGGCCTCTTCAACGGCTACGGATTCTACTGCAGGGGGAATTTTAAATACGTCAGAAACGAGGAGAGCTAGCTGGCCTTTTCATTATCCTAGCACCCCACAGCAAAGCTCATAAAGGTTTGGCCTTTTCCTTTCTTTAGCCATCTTATGTTCATCTCGGAGGGGTGTCTATGGGAAAGTACAATGAGCTGTTCAACAGGATTAAGGATAAAGCCAGGGATGTTGATCGGGTCATCCTAGAGCTCGTCCCCGAGAGGGAGCCCCTTGAGCTCTACAAGGCTGCAAGGCACTACCCGCTAGCGGGTGGGAAGAGGATTCGTCCCTTCGTCGTCCTCCGTGCAACGGAAGCAGCCGGCGGTAATCCAGAGAAGGCCCTCTACCCAGCTGCTTCCGTTGAGTTCATCCACAACTACTCCCTCGTCCACGACGATATAATGGACATGGACGAGCTTAGGCGCGGAAGGCCGACCGTCCACAAGCTCTGGGGAGTAAACATGGCCATCCTCGCTGGCGACCTTCTCTTCAGCAAGGCCTTTGAAGCTATTTCTAGGGCCAACGTTTCCCCAAAAAAGAAGGCAAGAATTCTCGACGTCCTCGTCAGGACTTCCAACCTACTCTGTGAGGGACAGGCCCTAGATATAGAGTTCGAGACGCGCGATGAGGTTACCGTCGAGGAGTACCTCAGGATGATAAGCGGTAAAACCGGAGCCCTCTTCCAGGGTTCGGCGGAGATTGGCGCGATCATCGGAACCGATAACGAGGAATACATCCGGGCCCTCTCCAGGTGGGGCATGAACGTCGGGATAGCCTTCCAGATCTGGGACGACGTGCTCGACCTCATAGCGGACGAGGAGAAGCTCGGAAAGCCAGTGGGAAGCGACATAAGGAAGGGCAAGAAGACGTTAATAGTTAGCCACTTCTTCAGCAAGGCCAGCGAAGAGGACAAGGCCGAGTTCATGAAGATCTTCGGCAAGTACGCCGGTGATGCTAAAGGTGATGCACTCATACACGACGATAAGGTCAAGGAAGAAGTTGCAAAAGCTATAGAGCTCCTCAAGGAGTACGGGAGCATTGACTACGCGGCGCAATACGCTAGGAACCTCGTGAAAGAGGCAAACGAAGCGCTAAAGATACTCCCCGAGAGCGAGGCAAGGGAGGATTTGGAGCTTTTGGCGGAGTTCCTAGTTGAGAGGGAGTTCTGAGCTTTACCTCTCTTTTACCAGAATCCACCCCACCGGCGGGTGCTCTGCGCCTTTCTTCCACTTTTCGTAGGCCCTGTCCCACTGCCCCAGAAGTTTGGCGCGCTTTTCTTCGTCTTTTATCTTTTCCACATATTCCCGCGGGATGTAAGCTAGGTAGTGAGGCAACTTGGGCTCGAAGGTCCCGCTTTTGATTACTCTTCCTCCTGCTTTCTCCACAAGTTCTTGGAGTTTTTCAAGTGTAGGGTAGTGCAGGTCGTCCTTCTCACCGAAAAGGGCCTCAAATATTTCCTCGCGGAGGTTGTAGAGCTCTAAATGTGCTTTCTGCCTCTCGTTCTCCGCTACAGGCAGGCTCTCGGCTATAAAGATCCTGTCCGCAACGCGGAGCATCTCGGAGATGACTTTTATCATCGTATTCTCGCTCTTCATGCTTCTAATCCCATGAACGAGGACGGCTAAGTCAAAGGTCTTAAACGGAAATGGCAGTTCCCTCGCATTGAGCTTTAGCGGGAATATCCTGGGTTTCATGCCTGCCGATGAGATTATTTCCTCAAAGAAGCGCCATCTTGATTTATCAACCGCCACAACGCGACCGGTTTCACCAACGAGATAAGCGAGCGGAACCGTCGTTAGGGCATGTGCCCCACAACCGATTTCGAGGACGTTCATTCCACTCCTAAGCGTTGCCTGCTGGAGAACGCGGAAGCGCTCGAGCATCTCAAGCTGAAGCCAATCGGGAGGTAATGGTGGTTCATCCCGGGGCGGGATTTTAGAGAGGATTTCTCTTTTGAATGTTTCTTCGCCAAAAAACATGGACAACACCGCAAAATGCTAAAGGGCTTTTCTTTAAGGTGTTTTCGGAGAAAGGGTTTTATAAGGTGGGGTTGAACTTATAACCGGTGGTGAAATTTTAAACCGTTTCTTGACACATAACTGTTTTAAGATAAACACTAATTTGTCTTATTGGTGGAATACAATGTTGCCGATTGGAAAGTTAGAACCTTTCTTAGATTGGATTAGCAACCATCCACAAGATTCAACTGAGATTTTTAGGGTTCCCCATACCGTTCAGATTGTCCAAGAATCAAGGATTTCTTTAGAATTTCCCGTTCTCGTTGATTTCCCGAGGGTTGCCTACGAGGCGATTGGAACGTTCCTAATCAACCATATTTCAGAAGAACTAAATAAGAAAAGTCCACGAGAGTTGCTGTCTGTGCTTCTTAATGAAAAAGAACAGACAAATACGCCCCTCGGTCAGGTTACCTCTATGTTGAGGACCTTAGGAATTGAGTGGGATGCTCGCGTCTTTTCATTTAATGAAGGGATAATAATCACTGTTGAGCCAGAAGAGTATTACAGAAGTGTCTGGCCCAAGAAAATCCTCGATTTCATTGAGTTACTGAATGCCGACAAAGATTACCCAAGCAATATTTATGAAATTGCCTCGATACTCACTCCTCAATTACCCCTAAAAGAGTTTGCCAAGCCATATTCAGTTGATCTTCCAATGATTTTTAAGCTTTTAGCTACTCAAGAGGACTTTAATATGATAGTTGAACTGGAAAAACTGCGGAAATCAATACTGTCCCTTTATGGACTAATAATGGCCTCAACTGAGCTTCCTGAGAACTATGGACGTCAGATTATCGCTTGGAATGACCTCACCAAAATATTCTATGACCTCTTGGGTCTCCTCAACCATTTGGAAGTCCTTTTGAAAGTTGGTCATTTTCATTCTGGTTACAATGTGCTACGCTCGTTGATACGGGATTTAGGTGATGCTCTGATCGTCGTCTCCCTTGCTCAATACTACGAGAGTATAACATCAGAACTTAGGGATAAATCTCTCAAAGAGGAAGACAAGGAATCTGCCGTTTATGTTGGATTGGGGCAGGTAAAAGAAAAATTTGTTAATACATGGTTGTGACAAAGAAGGACGGCCTTTCTCAGGAGATGCTCCATTGGATAGTCAGGAGGATTATGATAAGACGTTTTATATTAAAACACTAGAAGAACTTCGTAAGGAACTTGTGCAAGGTATCTTTGTGGAGTTTTATAAGAATAAGCATGTAACTAGGGCTGTCAAAAAGAACAGAGCCAAAAGATACTCGCTCATTGATTTCAGGGATAGGGTATACTACGAGTCAGTTGACATGTTCATTCAAACCGGTAAATTGCCCTTTGAAGTCGCTTTAGACAGAACAGTTCTCATGCCCACAAAGAAGAGTTTTGAGAACCCTTCGAAGTTCCCTGTGGCCAATGAATATCACAAACTTAGTGATGTAGTTCATAATCCCGTTTTGGTGGACTTCCCACCTTATAGCTCTACAATTGAGTACCTTGGATTCCTCCATCATCTAAAACTAGTGCGGAAAATCTTCGAAGACGTCCTGAAGGTTTACCGCAGGAGAATTTCAAAAAACATCCAGAGAGAAGAAATGAGTAGGGATTAATATCACTCCACGTAAACAGCGGGCTTCAGCGGCATCGCGGCCTTCTTCTTTCCTCCCCTGTCCTCCTCGACGTTGATGATTATCTCAAGGCCAAGCTCCTTCTCCATGAAGTCCTTTGCCTCCCTAAGGGCCTTCTCTTCGTTAATGCGCTTCACTTCAAAGGCGCGCTCCTTGATGAGCCTCTGGATGAGCCTGCTTACCTCCTTGCCGTGCTTTCTCATCTCTTGCTCTTTCATCAGCTCTGCCATCGCGCTCTTGAAGTCCCTCTTTTCTGCCACAACTTCAACTACCTTCCACTTCCACTCTGGAGCGGTGTAGATGTAGGCCCTCTTGGCGTTTTCGAGCTTGGCGACCCTTATTATCTCCTTTATGTCCTCGATGACCGACTGGATGAAGTCTTCCTCGGCCTCAACGGTCTCGTTCCACCACTCGTCAACCGGCTCCGGCCATTTCGCCAAGCTGATGAATCCCTCCCCGCCGAGCTTCTCCCAGAGCTCCTCGGCGATGTGCGGTGTGAAGGGTGCCATCAGCCTGACCCAGACCTCAGCGAGCTTTCTCAACACAAAGCGCTTTGCTTCATCGTTCCTGCCCTCGGTTCTCCTCATATACCAGCGCAGGTCGTTGAGGACTGTGTAGAAGGCCCACTGGACGGCAGTCCTCGTCCTGAACTCCTCAAGGGCATTGGTTGTTCCTTTGATGGCTTTGTTCAGGCGGTGGAGCATCCATTTATCTATGTTCTTCAGCTCAACGCCTTCTTTGGCCTCATAACCTGAGAACTCGCTTATCAGCTCGTAGAACCTCTCGACCTGCCTGCGGAGCTTTCCGACCTCTTTTCTCCTCCAGTCGAAGTCGTTGTCGTGTTCTGCCAGGCTCATTATGTAGAGTCTCACCACATCGGCACCGTTTTCTTCGATGGCATCTATGAAGTTCAGCACGTTGCCCTTGCTCTTGCTCATCTTCTGACCTTCCAGCGTTCCGAAGCCGTTTACCGCTATTCCCCTCGGCCAGTGCTCCCTCCTGAATATCGCCACGTGGTTGAAGATGAAGAAGGTCAGATGGTTTGGGATCAGGTCTTTGGCGGAACAGCGCCAGTCTAGGGGATACCAGTACTCGAACTCCCCCTTCATCTCGTGAATTGTCTCCGCTGGAATTCCTGTCTTCTCGGCCAGCTCTTCCTCGCGCTCCTCGCTGAAGTCCTCCCTGAATATGTAGTCGAAGAACTCCCTCGTGAGTTTCTCCGGGTTGAGTTTGCCCTCTTTCCTCAGCTGGTTGATGTGCCTGCTTATCGTGTAGTAGGCCATGTATATCGTTGAATCGCTGAGGCTCTCGATTACCCAGTCCGGATCCCAAGGCAGGGGCGTTCCAAGGCCAACTTTCCTCGCGCAGGCCTTCTCCTCGAGCCAGTCTATAACAGCCTCGAACTGCGCTCTTCTGCTCTCGGGGAGTATTTTCATGTCAGCGAGAGCTTCTCTCGCCTTCTCCTTCCATTCCGGGTTGCCGTAGTCGATGAACCACTGGTCGTGGATTATCTTGATTACCGCTTGGTTGCCAAAGCGGCTTATAACCGGCTTGTCCGCAAACTCGTACATTGTCTCCGCTATGCCCTTCTCGGTGATCTCCTTGGCAATGATGTCCTTTACTTCCTGGACGGACATGCCAGCGTAGGGCTTTATCTTGAATATTCCCTTGTGGTACTCCGCCTTATAGATGTTCTTGGTTGCCTCCTCAAGCTTCTCCCTGTCCTTCTGACTCCTCACGCCGAGCCTCTGAGCCTCCTCTACAGCTGGAAACTCGCCATAGCCCTCAAGCTCGATGAGGGAAATGTAGCTTATCTCCTCGACAACGCGCGGGTCTACCTCGTACTTGAGGAGTATTTCAGTTTCTTTCTTCAGGTCTTCGAGGGCTATGTGGTCGAAGGGGGCATGAGCTGGAACGCTCATAACTACACCGGTAGCGTTGTCCGGGTCAACGAACTCCGCCGGTAGAATGATGATTTCGTCACCAGTCACTGGGTTCTTCACGTACTTCCCTATCAGCTTTTCACCCTTGAACTCCTCTATGGTCTCAACCTCCCTGTCCTGGAAGGAGAGCTTGTAAGCGGCCTCCTTGCTGACTATCCAAGTTTCCTCCTTTCCGCCACGTCTGACCTTAGCCTTGACGTAGGTCGCGTTGGGATTCAGCCACATGTTGGTGACGCCGTAAACCGTTTCGGGCCTCAGTGTCGCCGCGGGGAGATAGATAACCTCGCCGTTCTCCTCAAGGATGAACTTGATTATGACGTACTCCAGAATCTGGATGTCCTCGCCCTCCATGATGTCGTGGTCGCCGAGCGGGGTTCCAACAACGGGGTCCCAGCGAACGCGGTGCGCTCCCTTAACGACCAGTCCCATGTCCTTCAGCGTCCAGAACTGCCACTCGATGAACTTGCTGAAGGGCGGAAACAGTGAAGTCGTGTGGAACTCGCGCGTCCAGTCAACGGAGAAGCCGGCCCTTATGAAGGTCTCCTTCGCCGACTTCATGAAGTACTTCACGATCTCCTTCGGATCCTCGAACTTCCAGAGGATTTCCTCGGGGACTTTGTAGACGTCGCGGTATATGTGGATGGTCTTTGGGTCGCGGTTCTTTATCCTCTCGGCGATACCAACTATTGGAGCTCCGGTGATGTGCCACGCCATCGGGAAGAGGACGTTGTAGCCCTGCATTCTCTTAAAGCGCGCTATAACGTCTGGGATCGTGTAGGTTCTTGCATGCCCCACGTGTAGGTGGCCTGAGAGGTATGGAAAGGCGACCGTTATGTAGAACTTTTTCTCCTTGGGCTTGGCTTTTCTGTCGGGCTCGAAGACTCTAGCTTCCATCCACCTCCTCTGCCACTTCTCCTCAATGGCCTTGAAGTCGAGCTCAGCCATGGCTAAAACCTCCTTTGGCCTCTTTTACCACTAAAAACCCTTGAGAGACTCCAAAAGCGCGAGACTCCAAAATAGGGGGGTTATCGGTGAAATCAGTTACCGCTGAGATTACGGTGGAGAAGACACTCCCCCCTCATCGGCATCGGAAGCGGTAAAGACCTTGGGTATTTAAGGTTTTTGGAGGACTCAGAGGATGACCAGCTCCCTCTCGGCCCTCGTCAGCCTCTTTCCCCTTCCGTCCATGACCGCGACGTCGTCCTCTATGCGAACCCCTCCAAGGCCAGGAACGTAAATTCCGGGCTCTATAGTGAACGTCATGCCGTTTTCAAGGATTACTTCCCCGTCGGGCCCTATGTAGGGTTCCTCGTGGACGTCCAAGCCGAGACCGTGACCGGTTCTGTGGGTGAAGTAGTTGCCGTAACCTGCCTCGGCTATCGTCTCCCTTGCGGCAGTGTCAATTTCCTTCGCCTTTACGCCGGTTTTAACGGCCCGGTAAGCCCTTTCCTGCGCCTCCCTTACAATTCCGTATATTTCCACCAGCCTCTCATCGGGCTTTCCCACCGCTATGGTTCTAGTTATGTCCGAGCAGTAGCCTCTCCACCTCGCCCCGAAGTCGAGGATTACCATGTCCCCCCGCCTGATTCGCCTGTTGCCGGGTTCGTGGTGGGGGTTTGCGCCGTTTTTGCCGGAGGCAACTATAGGCTCGAAGGATATTCCATCCGATAGTTCCCTTATGGCGAGCTCTATCTTCAGGGCTAACTCCCTCTCCCTCATCCCGAGGATGTCCCAGCCCAAGATTTCTTCAAAAACTCTGTCAACGACCCTGGAAGCGTGCTTCATCAGATCTATTTCCTTCTCGTCCTTTCTCATCCTCATCTCCCTGATTACCGAGCTCAGTGGATGGAAGCTGAACTCCCCGAGCTTCATAATGCCTATCAGCCAGTCCGCCCGCATGGTGTCCTCAACGAGAACCTTCCCCGAGGAGAGGCGCATTTCCGCCAGAATCCATGCGAGCTTCTCGTAGGGGTTCTCACCGTCGCGCCAGAAGGTAACCGGGAATTTTGAAACAACGTTTTCGTAGAGGCTCGGGGCGAGAAGGCGGTAGTCGCCTTCGGCTGAAACTGCTAAAAGGGTCAGTCTCTCGCCGGCCTCGTAGATTTTGATACCCGTCAGGTAGTAGAGGTTCGAGCCGGGGCTTATGATGGCTCCGTCAAAGTCCCTCTCTTTTATAAGGGAGATTAACCTGTCGAGGCGCATAACTTTCACCGCCCCAACTACTCCACAACCCTTAAAAACTAATTCTCGAAGTCGGCTCGACTTGGCGGGGTGAACCCGTGGGATGTTCCCGGAAGGGAGAACCACAAACACGGAAGGGGTGAAAGAGATGAGCATGTACAAGTACATTAGGGAAGCCTGGAAGAACCCCAAGAAGAGCTACGTCGGGGAGCTACTCAAGAAGAGGATGATCCAGTGGAGGAGGGAACCCGTCGTTGTGCGCGTTGAGAGACCTACCAGGCTCGACCGCGCGAGAAATCTCGGCTACCAGGCCAAGCAGGGCTACATCATAGCTCGCGTCCGCGTGAGAAAGGGCGGAAGGAAGAGACCCAGGTGGAAGGGCGGAAGGAAGCCGAGCAAGATGGGTATGGTGAAGTACTCGCCCAAGAAGAGCCTCCAGTGGATAGCCGAGGAGAAGGCAGCAAGGAAGTTCCCGAACCTTGAGGTTCTCAACAGTTACTGGGTCGGCGAGGACGGTATGTACAAGTGGTTTGAGGTCATTCTCGTTGACCCACACCACCCGGCTATAAAGAACGATCCCAAGATAGCCTGGATCGCTGGAAGGGCTCACAAGGGAAGGGTCTTCCGCGGTCTGACGAGTGCTGGAAAGAGGAGCCGCGGCCTGCTCAACAAGGGCAAAGGAGCTGAAAAGGTAAGGCCCAGCATAAGGGCCAACAAGGGCAGGGGCAAGTGATCCCCCTTCTCTTTTTACATTAAGCTTATCGCCAAGAGAAGGACCGAGCCAATGACTAAAACAGCTTCTCCAAGCCTGAACCTATCCTTGTAAGGAAGCCTGAGCCTCCCGCTGTAGGCCCTTGCCTCCATAGCCTCCCCGAGTTCTTCCCCAAGGAGTAGGGCCCTCACGATGACGGGAACGACCGTTGATTTCACCGCAGTGAAGCCACCCCCCATTCCTCGCGAAGCTTGAGCCTCCGAAACTTCTCCAAAAAGTCTCCTCAGGTTGTGGAACCCATTGAGGGCCATCCCCACGGAGATGGCAACGTCAGAGGGCAGTTTCATCCTCGTGAGCGCACCCATGACGTCTCCCTCCCTCGTCGTCTCGGCGAAGAGTAGCCCGAGCTCGGCTACCGCGAGAAGTCGGACGAAGTAATCAAGGCCCCCAAGCAGGCTGACCGCAAGGATGAGGAGAACTCCCGGCGTGAAGGCCTTCCTCTTGAGGAGAGGATACGCCAAGAGCACCACCACCGCTAGGGGTATGGGTTCTCTCGCCCTGAGTATCGCTATTCCAACGAGAAAAACCGAGAGCATCTTCGCCCGGGCGTCGAGTTTATCGAGTCCTCTCAATGGAGTTCCTCCTGAGAAGTCTTATCCCGAGGGGTTCCCTGAGGCCATAGTCTCGTAGATCCAGGCTCAGGAGTTCCTCAGGTTTGTCTTCGAAGACAACTCTGCCGTTGGATAGTATCACAGCTCTGTCCGAGACCTCGAGGGCGAGCTCGACGTCGTGGGTGACGAGCAGAACGCCCTTGCCTTCTCCCCTTAACTTACCGATTATCTCTACCACTGCCCCGAAGCCCCAGCCGTCAAGGTCGCTCGTCGGCTCGTCGAGGATCACGTAGTCTGTCTCCATCGCGAGAACACAGGCCATAGCCAATCGCCTCATCTCCCCACCGCTCAGGCTCAGCGGTTTCTTATCCTCGTAGCCTTCGAGGCCGACGAGCGAGAGCGCCCGCTTGACCCTTTCCTCAATTTCATCTTCGCTAAGTCCCAAGTTCCCGGGACCGAAGGCGACCTCGTCGAAGACCCGCCCCGTGAAGAACATTCTCTCTGGCTCCTGAAAGACATAGCCGACTTTCCTGCTCAGCTCGGCGACACTCGAGCTTTTTGTGTCGATTCCGTCAACGAGAACCCTTCCCCTCGTCGGCTTCAGCAGGCCGTTGAGGTGCTTCGCGAGCGTCGTCTTCCCAGCCCCGTTCGGCCCGAGGAGGGCGAGGACTTCTCCCCTCTCGAGGCGCAGATTGATGTCCCTCAGCACCTCTCGCCCGCTCCTCGAGTGGTAAAGGCCATCAACGAGTATCATAGTCCACCCCCTCTATTACCGCCCTCGCGACCTTCAGGAGGCTTACCCTCTTGCCGAGCTCAATTGAGAGAGATGTTCCCTCCTCAGGAACGGGGTTGTTTACGTTGATGCCAACACCTACAAGGGCGAATCTAACCAGCTCCGGCTCCCCAAAACCCTCAACGAGGACTCCTCCAAGCTTTCCGTTTTCGGTGAAGATCCCATTCTCAGCCGCTTCCGCTTTCACCCCCAGGTTTTCAAGGACCTTTACGATGCTTTCCATCACCTCTACTCTCAGGCGGGAGAGTCCTTCCATTGGAATCCTTTGCGAGACCCCAACGGAGAAGTAGAGGCCACCTTGCATAGAGACCCAGCTCCTTCCGAGCCTGCCTCGTCCAGCGGTTTGCTCTCCAGCAATGACAAAGGTTCCGAAGGTTTCCTCCTCGGCGAGCGCCTTGGTAACGTTCATCGTCGATGGGACGGAGCGGAAGTAGAGAGATTTAACGCCGAGCTCCCATGGATAGGGGATTTTTGCTTCTCTCACGAGCCGATAGCCCCTCCTAGTTGCCTTTATCGAGTAGCCGAGGGAGTTTAACTCCCTGACGTGCTTCCATATCGCGACTCTCGAGAGACCAAGAAGCTTACCGAGCTCCTCACCGCTCACGGGGCCATTCCTGAGGTTTTCTAGGATAACCCTTTTGGCCCTACTGTCCCGTATCGCGCCCTTCAAATGAACTTTCATGTACGTCCGTTAACCGAATGATTTTTAACGTTTACGCATTTCTCAAAGGGGTGGTGGAATGAAGCCAAAGGAGCTTGCGCTGATATCGATGTTCACCTCTCTAACCGCCCTTGGGGCGCAGATGACAGTTCCAATAGGCCCGGTTCCTATTACGCTCCAAGTCCTCTTCGTTCTCCTTTCTGGCCTCATACTGGGGGCGAGGCTGGGCTTTCTCAGTCAGGCCCTCTACATGTTCCTCGGGCTGATAGGACTACCCGTCTTTGCCCATCTCGGCTCGGGACTGGCAACGCTCTACGGGCCGACTGGTGGCTATCTGATGGCTTTTCCCCTGGCTTCCTACCTGTCAGGCCTCTTCACGGGTAGAGGAAAGGCCTTCCAGCTCCTCGGTTCCCTGCTTGCCATCGGCGTTATATATCTCCTCGGCTGGGCGAGGCTAAGCCTCATTCTCGGCCTTGCCAAGGCCTTCTACGTTGGGGTTCTGCCCTTCGTAGGCGTTGACGTCACCAAGGCAGTCGTTGCCGTTCTCGTTGCAGATGCTGTAAGGGAGGCCCTCCCTGAGAACAGGTTTTAAAACCCTCCCCCCAACTTTTTTTCGGTGATAGGAATGGCAAAGCTTCAGGCCCATCACGTCAGGCTTACCACCTTCATCCAGGCGACCGAGGATGAGGACAAGGTTCTTGAGGCGATAGCGACGTTCATTCCTGATGAGATTGACGACGATGACGTCCACTTTGACGTTGAGGAAACGACTGGCTTCTTTGGCAACCCGATAAGGGTCGTCAACGTCGAGATACAGAGGAACAGGTCAGTGAGAGTCTTCCTCAGGTACTTCAGAGAGCTCCTGAGCGATGAGGACAGGAAATACCTACTCGAACACCTCGACGAGAAGGTTGATGAGGAGGGAATCCTCTACATCCGCTTCAACAAGCAGAAGGCCTACCTGGGTGAAGCAGAGGTCGATGAAGGCCCCGATGTTATCCAGGTGAGGATAAAGGTCAAGGCCTTCCCGATGAGGAAAGAGTCCGTAGTGAAGGCGGTAAGGGAGTGGCTGGAGAAATGAACGAAGAAAGCCTTCCCCGGAACTACTTCGTCGAAATGGACGTGAGAGATGAGGAGGCCTACCAGCTCGCAAGTGAGTGGTTCAATAAAGTTGTCTTTACCAGAAAGCTCGTTCTAACGGGAGAACCTGAGTGGGGTATTCTAAGGGAGGAGCTGAAGGAACTCCGGGAAAAATACGGGGAGGTTGCCCTCCTCATCGTTACTAAGAAACCGAGCCTGATAATGGAGGTAAAGCGCAGAAACCTTAAGGCCATCCTCTACGTTCAGGGTGGCGACATGAGGGTCAACAGGGCGGCTATTGAGAGTGGTGTTGATGCCCTCATAAGCCCCTGGTTCGGGAGGAAAGACTCGGGCTTCGACCACACCTTAGCTGGAATGGCTTCAAGGAGAAACGTCGCGATAGGTTTTTCTCTCTCGCCCCTTCTGAAGGCCAGTCCATACGAGAGGACCCTCACGCTCCGCTTCATGATGAAGGTGTGGGAGCTGACCAAAAAGTACCGGGTGCCTAGGTTCATAACGAGCTCGGCCGAGAGCAGGTGGGAGGTCCGCTCTCCGGGGGATTTGATGAGCCTCGGGACAAACATCGGTATGGAAGTCCCTGAGGCTAGGGCCAGTTTGAACTTCTATCCTAGGAGGATTCTGTCTAGGCTCAAATGAAAAGAAAAGTCAAGGCTCTTCTAAAGCAGGGAAGTAGTCGGGCTCATAATCCTCAAGCTTCCCGTCCAGGTAGTCCTCATAACCCTGAAGGTCGAGAAGGCCGTGTCCGCTGAGGTTGAAAAGTATGACCTCCTCTTTTCCTTCCTCCTTCGCCTTCAGGGCCCTGTCTATCGTGCCTTTTATCGCGTGGGCGCTCTCGGGAGCGGGGATTATCCCCTCTGTCTTGGCGAAGAGGTGTGCCGCCTGGAAAACCTCGTTCTGGTGATATGCTATTGGCTTCACTATGCCATGGTTGACGAGAACGCTCAGCGTTGGCGCCAATCCGTGGTAGCGCAGTCCGCCTGCATGTATCGGCGGGACATAGTAGGTGTGACCTAAAGTGTGCATCTTCATCTTTGGGGTGTAGCCACCCGAATCCCCAAAGTCGTACTTGTAGAGGCCGCGAGTCATGGACGGAGCTGCTTTCGGCTCGACCGCTATGAACTCGTAGTCGGCTTTGCCGTCCAGTTTGTCCTTCACGAAGGGGTAAGCTAAACCGGCGAAATTGCTCCCGCCACCGACGCAGCCGATTATAACGTCCGGTTCTTCGAACTCCTTCATCTGCTCCTTCGTCTCAAGCCCTATGACCGTCTGGTGCATCAGGACGTGGTTTAAAACGCTCCCGAGGGAGTAGCGGGCCTTCTCGTCCCTTAAAATGTCTTCAATTGCTTCACTTATCGCTATGCCAAGGCCACCGGGGTGGTTCGGATCCTCTGCCAAAAACTTCCGCCCGATTTCGGTCCTGTCGCTCGGGCTCGGGTAGATTTCAGCACCGTAGAGGCGCATTATTGTCTTCCTGTAGGGCTTCTGCTGGTAGCTGGCACGGGCCATATAAACCCTGACCTTAAGTCCGAGGAGGGTTCCGGCTAAGCTTAAAGCCGTCCCCCACTGGCCTGCTCCGGTCTCGGTCACGAGCCTCTCGATGCCCTGCTTTTTGGCGTAGTAGGCCTGAGCTAAGGCCGTGTTTATCTTGTGGCTTCCAGTTACAGTTGCCCCTTCGAACTTGAAGTATATCTTAGCCGGCGTCCCAAGGGCCTTCTCAAGGTGCGTCGCCCGGAAAAGCGGGGTTGGACGGCCTATCTTGGCGTAGAGTTTTCTGACCTCCGTGGGTATCTCCATGTAGCGCTCGCTGCTCATCTCCTGCTTCACCAGCTCCTCCGCAAAGATACGCAGCAGCTTTTCCGGTTCAACGGGCTCGCCGGTCTCTGGATCCAGGGGCGGTTCTAGGGGCTCCGGAAGATCCGGTAGGATGTTGTACCACCTCTTTGGTATCTTCGAGTCAGGAAGAACGGCTTTCATTCCAACACCTCCGGCTTGATTTTTGGAAGAAAAGTCCCAAAAGCGAGGGAATAATGAGCATAAGGACTAAGCCTGAAAAGAGGGGATAACGGCTATGCCCGCCAAAAACAAGCCCCCCTGTTCAGTTCAGCACCAAAAGCAATCCCGCCCTTGAGGTTGTGGGCTAGGGACATTGATTAGAGGGACACACTCAAAGCCAAAAACGATCACTCCTAGCAGTCATTGGACATCGTAGTGCAGAATGTTTCCTCCTTTATATGTTTTTTGGAAATAACTTCGATAGTCTGACAAAAAGGACGGGGAAAATTTGAAAAAATCTGTCCAAACATCAGGCCTTCGGCGCCCCGACGAGGACTGAGAGAACTCTATCAACGTCGCTCTTTCTTCCCTTCAGGACAATGAGAGCCCGATACTGCCCGGCGTCGCTCTCCATAAACCTTAGGCTCCCGTCGGCTTTCCTGAGGACGTATTCAGCATACCTGACCTGATCATCCTTGGAATATATCAGTATGAGCACTTGTACACCGTCGCCTGCCTTTGCCCCAAAGGAGAACTTTGCCAAGTACCAGTCGGGAAGTGGCCCGCTCCAGTTTGCCTGTCCGATGGAGATGTTGGCGTCCATGAGTTCCTTCCCGAGACCTATCGCCAGAACCTCAGCGGCCTTCCACGGGCTTGGGGCGCTCGCTATGAACAAACCTGAGGGTTTCCCGCAGAGCCACTCCCGCCGGGTCTCGTTGAGGACACCGCTTGATTTTCCTCTGACGGCTAGGAAGGTGCTCCCGTTGTAGGCCACGTAGTAAGTCTTTCCACCTGCCCTCTCCCAGAGGCTCCACTGGCAGTTCGTCCTGCTCCAGTTTCCAGAGGACATGGCATAGCCCAGATCCTGGAGCTCGGCTATGACCTCCCCGTAGAGCTGTGGAGCGCTTCCGTTCTCGACCTTTAGGACTTCCGCGTTTCTGGTTTTTTCCCAGCTCATATTGGCCAGGGCCGGTGGGTCGGTGAGGCCCCAGAGGGCAGGCTTCTCAACGGGTTTCAGCTCATCTCTTTCCCAGTAGTAGAGGGCCGAAGCCAGAACCGCGATAACTACGATGATCCCGAGAACCCTCTTCATCTTCACCACCCCTGTGCCATCCCGGTCTTCTCATGGGGGCTTTTTCCGACCCTGTGTCTTGCAAGGAGGGAGAAGAAGAACTCCTTCAGCTCGGAGGACATGCCATCGTCGAGGAGTATGTCCGCCTTCCCGGAGTACTTCTTTTCTGCCTTGGTAATGAGGGTCGCTATCTTGGGGGCTAGGTACTCAAGCAGGGCCCTTCCGAGCTCAATAAACTCCTCCTCGTCGAGTTCCTCGTCGCTCTCGACTCCGATGTAGAGCACGAAGCCCTTCATCTGAACCGCCAGCACGAAGTCATTACTTGTGACCTCAAAGAACGAGAAGTTGTAGCCCTTGCTTGGGCTTCTCGCTATTAAGAGGCCCTTTATTGAAAGCGTTACAGGAGTTTCGCCCACCAGTTCGAATACCAGATCCTCGGCAAACTCACGCCTCGCCAGAGGGTAGAGTTCGTTGAGCTTCATGGTTGGGCGTTTGGGTGGAGGGATAATAAGGCTTTTGGAACATCTTTTTAACTCGGATGTGAACACTTATATTGGTGGTGCTATGAAGATAGTCCGCTTCGGTGTCTCGGTGCCCGAGGAGCTGCTGGAAGGCTTTGACAGGATAATCAAGGAGAGGGGTTACGTCAACAGGAGCGAGGCCATAAGGGACCTTATGAGGGACTTCATAGTCAGGCACGAGTGGGAAGTTGGGAACGCTGAGGTCGCTGGGACGATAACGATGCTCTACAACCACGACGAGGCCGACGTTGTAAAGGAGCTCCTCGATTTACAGCATGAGTACCTTGAGGAGATCATTTCGAGTGTACATGTCCACATGGACGAGCACAACTGCCTTGAGGTTGTAATAGTCAGGGGCAAAGCTGGCAGGATAAAGGAAATAGCCGACAGGCTTCTCAGCCTCAAGGGCGTTAAGCACGGAAAGCTCGTCATGACAGGAACTGGAAAAGGACTCGTCTGAGGGGAAGGTTTAAAGCATCAACCTCCTTTCACACGGGGGGATGCACCATGAGGATCGTCGGGTTTCTCGCTGCGGTCTTGGTACTCTTCTCCTTCCTGATGCCGTGGTTCCAGACCGAGAAGTGGTACGGAACCGAGCAGATTACTATGATGGAGATTGTGAAGGGACTTTACAGCAACGTCACTCAGATAGAGGAGACTGTAAAGGAGCTCAACCAGAACCCCACAAATGCTTCAATGCTATTCCTGTCCTACGTTGTGGGCGTTTCCCTGATACTCATTGGGGCCCTCTTCGGGCTCACCGGGGGGAGGGGAGGCCATCTCCTCGGGATAATAGGCATGGCCCTATTGACGTACCCCCTCTGGGTAACGACGGGCAAGGAGCTCTTCAACATAATTTCCTACGGCTACATCGTCGGCGGGATTGGATTCCTCATTGGTCTCGTTGGGGGTGGAAAGGGGGGGAAGTAACTATCCAACAATCTCAACTATCTCCCCCCCTCCAGGGGGGAGAACCGCGTTTAAATCCTCTTCCCTCACCTTGTAACCCCACTTTTCGAGGACGCCCTTTATCTTCTTGACAAGTTCACCCTTCTTAAGCCTTCCCGGCCTTATGACGATGTATCTCTTTGTGTGGGCCTTGATGGCGTCAACTGGCGCGCACACAACGTATTCCTCGCCATCGTATGTTGCAACACCGACTGCAAGCCTCAGCGAGAGTCCGTGGAGCCAGTTCCTCTTGCCGTAGACCATGAAAGACCCCTTGCCGAGGTACTCACCGCTCGGTGTCTGCTTCGTGACCTGCTCCGGATAGGCCCAGTAGGCGTCGGCCGAGTAGAGCCCCCGACTCCAGGCACGGCTCATCGAGACTGCGAACTGGCAGGCCTCAAAGATTGTCTTTTCCCCGGCCTTCTTGCCCTCCTTGATGACGACATGAGGAGCACCGTAGACGTCGGCGTGACAGTAGATGTCGTTTTCGGTCATGTGCTTCTTTATCAGAATCTCGTTGGTGCTCGCGTCTTTTCCAGCCAAAACAAGGAAGCCCTCACTCGAAAGGAACCAGCGGAACTTCTCGAACCACTTCTTCTTTCTTCTCTCGATCCTCTTTACGTTCACCTCTTTCTTTATCTCTTCCTCGATGAGCTTTTCGACCTCGTCGAGCTTTCGCTTGGTGTCCTCGTAGGCTTTAAGCGCTCCCTCGTACTTGTGTCTGAACTTCTTGGCCTTCTCGTAGTAGAGCTCTGCGTTCTCCCCTAGGCTTTTGTTCAGGTAGAGCTTCACCCTCTTCCCTTCGAGTTCAATCGTTGCTGCCTTCTCCTTTGGGTCGATACCCTGAACCAGAAGGGCAACCTTGTTTCCGGCCTTCTTGCCCTCCTCGATTCTGCGCTTGAACTCCTCCCAGCCGAGGGTCTCGGTGGCTTTCCTGAACTCCTCTAAAAGCCTCTCGATGAGGGTGTAGTTCGCGTAGATTGTATCGCCTATCCTCTGGTTCTCGTTCATCGCCTTTTCAAACCCCTTGAGCAACTCCCCCTGCTTCTTGAGCGTCATGAGGAGTTGTCTCTTTCTGGCTTCGAGCTTCCTAGTCTGCTCCTCTTTGGCCTTTTCGACGGTTATCCTCCCGAAGTACTCGTCGAGGGCCTCGCTGAAGGTTTTAAAATACCGCTTCTCAAACCCCTCGTAGACCCTCAGTTCTATCGGGGCAACGTCGTGCATACGTCCGTTCTTGAAAACGATGTTCGGCTTTGGTTCATCGTTGAAAGTCTTTAACATTGCCGCATAGACCATTCTCAGGTCGTCGTCGCTCAGTTCCTTAACCGGCGTTGTCTTTTCAAAGCCCGCCCTAATGGAAATCTCCTCGGCGTAGAGACCACCCATGTTGAGCTTTCTCGCCAGAGCGCGGACGAGTTCTAAGCTCTCGTTCTCCCTCATCAGCTCAAGGAATCTCTCAAACGAAACCTCAAGCGGGTTTTCCCTGGCTGGAGGGAACCTGTAATCGGCGTTGGGCTTTATGGCCCTATCCTTGTACTCCTCATAGCGCAGGGCGGAGATTATTCTGTTACCTGAATCGACGAGGATGACGTTCCCCCTCCTGAAGAGCTCACCGATTAGTGTGTAGTCTCCGACCCTTATCTTTACAATCCTGTCGAACTGGTGTTGCTCTATACCCTCTATGAAGCCCCCTCCCAGGTACTTCCTGAGGAGCATCGTGAAGCTCGAGGGCTGTTTTGGAGCCTCCTTGACGTAGCTCGTGAGGTGAAACCTCTTTCCTGCCTGGAGGATTAGATCGGCCCTCCCCTCTCTGGTTCGGAGTTTTATCCTTATCTCGTTGCCGTCGTGGTAGACCTTATCAACGCGGGAACCGACCAGCCACTGAAGCTCCCTCACGATGTAGCGTATGTCAACGGAACTCATCTCCTCCTTCATCTTCCCACCGGGGGAAGTTGAAGCTGGAGGTTATAAGCTTGAATGTCCATTTCTGTCACGGACGACACTTCTGGACTGGATAAAGTTAAATACGATAGTGTAATAACACCCCCGGTGATACCATGATTGGATACTTCACGTTCGTACTGCACAGCCACCTCCCCTACGTGAGGAAACATGGAAAATGGCCCTTTGGGGAGGAGTGGCTCTATGAGGCAATGAGCGAGACTTACCTGCCCCTGCTGATGGAGTTCGAACGTCTCAGGGAATCTGGCGTCAGGTTCCAGATAGTTGTCAACATAACCCCCGTCCTCATGGAACAGCTCGCCGATGACTACCTGAAGGCTGGGTTTCAGACGTACCTCCTTGATAAAATAGAAAAGACGAGGAAAGACCTCGAATCGGGCAAGTACTCCAAGAAGGCGGTTAAAGCTGTCCTTGAGCACTACGAGAAGGTTCTTTCCTACTGGAGGGCCATAAACGGCGACGTTATTGGAAAGTTCAGGGAGCTCCAAGGAGAAGGATATGTGGAGGTCATAACCTCGCCGGCAACCCATGCGTACCTGCCCCTCCTCCTCAGAGATGAGGCAATTAGGGCACAGATAGCCAATGGAATAACCACCTACGAGAAGCACTTCGGGAGGAAACCAGCAGGGATGTGGCTCTCGGAGTGCGCCTACAGACCCGCTGGAGAGTGGGGGCTCCCTGGAGGGAGGAAGGTCAGGAGGAAGGGTATAGAGAAGTTCCTTGAGGAGTTCGGGATAAGGTACTTCTTCGTCGAGAGCAAACTCATCGATGAGGGACCAGTGTCCGGGGGCTACGGTGACATACCTCCTTACAGCGGTGAGAAGAGCACCCTCAGGCCCTACTGGGTGAAGGGCTCGAACGTTGCCGTCTTTGCGAGGAACAGGGAGACGGGCCACCAGGTGTGGAACGCCCACTTCGGTTACCCAGGCGACTTCTGGTACAGGGAGTTCCACAGGAAGGCCCCGGAGAGCGGTGGGCAGTACTGGAGGATAACTGGAAAGGATGTTGAACTCGGAGACAAGGAATTCTACGACCCAGAGAAGGCGATGGAGCGCGTCGAAGAGCACGCAAGGCACTTCGTCTCACTGGTTGAGAGACTCCTAAGGGAGTTTGAAGAGAAAACCGGGGAGAGAGGGATAGTGGTTTCCCCCTATGATACCGAACTCTTCGGCCACTGGTGGTTTGAGGGTGTCAAATGGCTCGGCAGAGTCCTTGAGCTGATGGCAATCAGGGGGATAGAGACCGTCAGCCTCTCCCGCTTCCTTGAGGGGTATTCCGGCAGGAGGCACGAGATAGAGCTTCCCGAGGGATCATGGGGGGCGAATGCCGACCACTCGACGTGGTGGAATGGAGAAACGGAGTGGACGTGGGAGCACGTCTACCGCGCCGAGGAGCGGATGGTTGCCATAGCCAGCAGGTTCCATGGGCGGGACAGTACAGTGAACCGCGTCATAGGTCAGCTCGCCAGGGAGCTAATGATCCTTGAGGGCAGTGACTGGCAGTTCCTCATAACGACGGGTCAGGCTAAAGAGTACGCCAGGAGGAGGGTTCTTGTGCACAGCAGGGACTTTCACAGGCTCACCAACGAGCTGGTTAAGTATCTCAGAACCGGGCAGTTCGATAGAGTCATCCTCAACGAACTTGAGGAGCGCGACAATCCCTTCAGGCCCGTTATAGTCGAGCACTACGTGAGCGAGAACCCGCCTGAGCTTGAGGAGTACGTCGAGCCCCCTGAAGTGCCCCCTGAAGAAGTGGCGGAGTCTGAAGAGAAGGCTCCCGCGGTGGCCGAAGAGAGGGCCTATTCAACGGCCATAGCCATTGAGACCGTTGCGAGGAGGGAGAAGAAGAGGGTCGAGAGGGCCCCAAAGGTTAAGAAGAGGCTGAGCTCCAAGAAGGAGAAGAGTGATCTGCTCTCAATAAAGGGCATAGGGCCGAAGACCCTGGAGAAGCTCAAGAGGGCTGAAGTTCACACCATTGAGGATCTCAAGAGAGCTGACCTTGAGGGACTGGCGAAGAAGACTCGGATTTCGATAAAGCGCCTCAGGAAGTTTGTGGAGCAGATCTCTTGAGGGGTCCAACCCGGCCGTAGAACAACGGAAAATGAAAGGGTCAGAGAAAGGCGTGCCTGTGCTTGTAGAGGAGGTACGAACCGTAGAGTATTAGGTAGAGCTCGGCTGCACTCAGGATCACCATAAAGATGAGCCATCCCTTGACGAAGCTGGGGCTCTTGTTTATCATCTCGGTTATCTTTCCAATTGCCCCAGGGGTGGTCAGCTGTCTCAGTCCGTAGGTTAGTCCCATTGCTCCTTGGATTATCGGTATTGGTATCGTTGAATACGCCAGAAGAAGACCGAGGTATCCCCTTCTCTGAAGGGAGAGCATCGAGAGGATCGTGGGAATTGCCAGTATCAAAGCCGTTACGGCCATTACCTGGCTCATATAAACACCAACCAGCAGGAAGAACGCCGTCATTCCAAAGAGGTACGTTCTGTAAGCCTTTTTAAGTGCCTTGAGCATGTCTGGATCGAAGTCATACACGGCGGACTTTGAGTAGAAGTTCATCTTCTTAGCTCGCTCAATGTATTTTTTCTTTCCTTCCTTCTCTATGCCATTGTCAGTGCTCATGTTCTTCAGTTCCTTGGCCTTCTTAAAGAAGAACTCCGCCAGCTGGACGTTGTCCTTTTTGACGTTCTCGGCCAGCGCCTTGAAGTTTTCGGCCGCTTCTCTGATGAGTGAGATTACCTTTCTCTTCTCCTTCTCGTTTAGAACAGTTAACCTCTCAACCCGGGGTATCGTTGTTTCGAGAACTTCGGCAGTGTCCTCAAGAATCGCGGGACTCTTCACGTTTATCCCTCCAAAAACCTAAAAAAGAAAGGGGTTTAAGACCCTTGTGCCTTCTCGGCGGACAAAAGCCTGCCGATGCTCCAGAACATTAAGGCAAGGATCACGATCCATGCTATTATCATGTAGATTACCCAGCTTCCCATTGTCACCACCTCAGATCTTCACTAGCACTCTGTTCTCCTTTATCTCCTCTCCATACTTTTTCTTGATGGCAAAGTATGTTTCTACTGCTCCGATGATGAACATGATTATTATTGCTGCTCCAACGGACGCTGGAATTTCGCCGCTAACGAAGCCCTTGAACGTTCCGACCAGCGGGATCAGCAGAAATATTGGTGCCACGATGAGGGTAACCCACTTGTAGGCAGTTGGGACTCTGATATAGGCTCCCTTGTGAAGCTCCTCCCAGAAGTTGCTGGGCTTGAAGAGGTACACTGCCACTATAATGTCAAGCAGTGCCAGCAGGGTGAGCTGGAAGCTGATCCAGTTGTCGAGTGGGGTAACGTACTTGTCGAGACCTATGTAGATGACCGGCAGTCCCAGTATGAAGTATATCAGCAGGACGAGCCAGGTTCCAATGCTTCTCTTGATGTTGAGATCCTCCTCAAAGAGCGCAACGAGGTAGTTGTACATTGCTATTGCCGAAGTCCATCCCGCAAACCACAGGAGCAGGAACCACAGTGCGCCGAAGAACCTTCCGGCTTCACCCATGCTGACGAAGACGTTCGGCAGGCTGGTGTATGCGAAACCGAGGCCGAATTTGTGGCCGATCCATGCAAGGGCTGCGTTCTTGCCTTGGTCGAGGACGTTTGCTGGCACTATCTTCGGAGCATATGCCGTTGCCAGCGGTATTGCAAGGGAACCGCCGAGGATGACTTCTGCGAACTCGTTGAGTGAAACGGTGGCTATTCCAGAGAGGGCGACGTCATCGTTGGGGCCGAGGTAGCTCGCGTAGTTCTGGATGATACCCATGCCCAGCGACAGCGTGAAGAATATCTGCCCTGCTGCCGCAAGCATGACGGCGGCGAAGTGCTCCTTGAGGTAAGCCCAGTTGGGACTCCATATGAAAGAGAATCCGTCTAATGTGCTCCAGTTGGGGTTGATTGGTGCGCCAAGGACGAAAACATAGCCGACTAATATAATAGCGAAGATGTAGAGCAATGGCATCATTACCTTAACCCATCTTTCTATACCCTTGCTGATTCCCCTTCCAACGGCTATGGCTATGGTGACTATAGTGATGCCCCAGAAGATGAACACCTCGGCGTGATTGCTCAGATAGTTGCCGAAAAACTGCCCCGTGCTCTTGCCGAAGTACGCCCCGGTTATGCTGAACCATGTGTAGGCTGCGGACCAGCCTATGAGGTGCAGGTAGTAGCTGTTGAGCAGGGTAACTCCACCAAACGCTACCATACCACTGATAACACCCATTACAAGTGCTCCCCTCGGGCTGAGGCTCTCCCTCGCCATCAGGTAGTAGGTTGGACCGATGGTACCGTGGCCGTACTTGCCACCGTAGCGACCTGCAACCCACTCAACCCACATTATGGGTATTCCAAGAAGGAACAGCGCCAGGAAGTACGGCACCATGAAGGCGCCGCCGCCGTTCTGGGCGACCTGGGTCGGGAACCTGACGAAGTTACCAAGGCCGACCGCGTTGCCGGCCATGGCTAGAATCAAACCGAGCTTGGTCGCCCATTGATCCCTCTGGGCTTCCATTCTGGATCACCTCCGAGCTTCTTGGGTTCTTAACATCTCATTGTTGCCCAGGATATGGGCACTATGTATTGGAGCATGCATTATATAAAAAGCTTTTTGGTCGGTATTTTCGACGAAAAACGATTTACGCTGGCACCGATTAAGTTGAGGTTCTCTCTTGTCATTTTTTCAATCCGATGGTATAAAGCCCTTTCCTTAGTATCATTCTGACAATTGAACGTTCTATCCTTTCAAAAAAACGTCAATGAAAGTGCAAGGCGAAAGTCTTTTCTAAGGAGTTGCCTAGAGTCCTCGGGCCCAATGACTGGAACGTGAGTGAGCTGAGCCTGTGATGACCGACTTCTCGCTGAGGGCCCATTAAATGTTCATTAACGGATTTTTAAGTCCATTGCCGTCCAGAAAATTTTGAATGTACATTACTTCTTTTAGCTCAGAATTTCAAGAGAACTTTTTATTCCCTCGAAAATTTGTGATGAAAACTCTTTGTTGAAAACTAAGCGTTCTCCTTTCCCCTTTCCCGAAAGGTTTATATATGCAAAGGCCGTAACGAATATCGCAGATTACCGAAACCCGAGGTGATGACTATGGTCGAGATGGACCCCTTTGAGATGGCCATCCAGCAGCTTGAGAGGGCCGCCCAGTTCATGGACATAAGCGAAGAGGCCCTCGAGTGGCTTAAGAGGCCCATGAGGATCGTTGAGGTTTCAGTTCCCCTTGAGATGGACGACGGCTCCGTCAAGGTTTTCACCGGTTTCAGGGTTCAGCACAACTGGGCCCGCGGGCCTACTAAGGGTGGCATCCGCTGGCACCCGGAGGAGACCTTAAGCACCGTTAAGGCCTTAGCAACCTGGATGACCTGGAAGGTCTCCGTTATGGATCTCCCCTACGGTGGCGGCAAGGGCGGCATAATCGTTGACCCGAAGAAGCTCTCCGAGAGGGAGCAGGAGAGGCTCGCGAGGAGCTACATCAGGGCAATCTACGACGTCATCGGGCCCTGGACCGACATCCCGGCTCCAGACGTCTACACCAACCCCAAGATAATGGCCTGGATGATGGACGAGTACGAGACCATAATGAGGCGCAAGGGCCCGGCCTTCGGCGTCATAACCGGCAAGCCACCCGGAGTCGGTGGTATAGTCGCCAGAATGGACGCAACCGCCCGCGGTGCGGCATTTGCCATGCGCGAGGCAGCTAAGGCCCTCGGCTGGGACGGCCTCAAGGGCAAGACCATAGCCATACAGGGCTACGGTAACGCCGGCCACTTCCTCCACAAGATCCTCAGCGAGGAGTTCGGCATGAAGGTAGTCGCTGTAAGCGACAGCAAGGGCGGTATCTACAACCCCGACGGAATTCCGCCGGCTGACGAAGTCCTCAAGTGGAAGAGGGAGCACGGCTCGGTCAAGGACATGCCCGGAACCCAGAACATAACCAACGAAGAACTTCTCGAGCTCGACGTTGACATCCTCGCTCCAGCGGCAATAGAGGAGGTCATCACCGAGAAGAACGCCGACAACATCAAAGCCAAGATCGTTGCTGAAGTTGCCAACGGACCAGTTACTCCCGAAGCAGACGAGATACTCTACGAGAAGGGCATTCTTCAGATCCCGGACTTCCTGTGCAACGCCGGTGGCGTTACCGTCAGCTACTTCGAGTGGGTTCAGAACATAAACGGCTTCTACTGGACGGTTGAGGAGACCAGGGAGAGGCTCGACCACAAGATGACCAAGGCCTTCTGGGACGTCTTCAACACCCACAAGGAGAAGAACATCCACATGCGCGATGCTGCCTACGTCGTCGCTGTCAGCAGGGTCTACGAGGCCATGAAGCACCGCGGATGGGTGAAGAAGTGACTCTTTTCTTTTCTCCTCTTGTTTGGATGGATTGACTCAATTTTCTGGCACAAGGCTTTCTCATCTTCAGGTGATTAAATGCAAAGGGGAAGGCTTCACACCTTCGCCCAGTACTCTTTTTCTTCCACCATTGCCCTTATCATCTCCTCTTCGTCCTTGAACATGGTTCTCCGCGAGGGGTTCTGCATGCCGTAGAACTCCATGAAGGGACTCGGGCGCCTCTTGAAAGGATAGTAGAGATATATTGCAGCGAGCGTTCTGTAAGCTTCGGCCATCTCACTTATAACACCGGCGGAGACTCCTTCGGCATAGTGATAGACCGCTATTGCCTTGCTGACGTCGACAAGGTTAAAATCGCGCTCAACGAGCTGTCTCCTGAGTATGTCTGTCGCTTGCTCTATGTCCTCCCTTTCGAGTTCCTCCTCTCCCTCGCCGTCGAGGAGGTGTTTTATCCTGATGTATTGTATCGATGGGTTTTTCGAGACCTGCTCGTCGTATTCAGCGACCACCCACCAGTCATCGAGAGCCCCGGGATCGAGAACTGTAAAGTGCTCGCTCAACCTGTGGTAGAAGCCTCTAACGCGGTGGTAGTACTCCTTTTCGTGGCCGGTCATCGGATAGCTGAGGTAGACCAGGGGCTTCTCCTTTTCCCTGAAGATGAGGTCGAGGAAGACCCCCTTTGGATGCCTTATGCCGAACTGAAGGATGTAGCGGACGTTTAGCCCCTCTTTCTTCAGCTCGTGGACGAGGGTCTTGACGTGGTTTATTGCATCTTCTCTCCACATGACGAGTGTCGTCAGCTTTATGTTGCTCGGGCTCTCGCCAAAGCGCTCGAACCACTCTGGATCATCAATTATTCTCCTCCTGACGGAGAGGACGTCGTCAAGGACTATTATCACCCTATCTGGCTTTAGGAGCTTGAGGTTGCTCAGGGTGAAGCCTATGACGCTCCCGCTCCCCCAGCGGAACAAACTGGGCGTTGAAACTAGGTGGAAAGTCTTGTCACTTCCGTCTATCTCTCCCCTTATCCTGGCGAAGGCTTCGTCCCTTATCTCGTTCATGAGGTCTGGGTGACTTATCGCGAAGTCGAGAACGTTCTTCCTAGTTATCTTGACTCCCCTCTCCTTTCCAACTTCTCTGAGCCAGTCAAAGACGTGGTAATAAGCGTAGCCCTCTCCCTCTGCTAGTTTGAGGGCTTCAGTTATGTACTCGTCCCTCCCATTGAGGGGCGGGCCGGTTAGGAGTATTACCTCCTTTCCCATGGCAATCACCCAATTAATTCAGGCGAAACCTTTAAATACTCTTTCCCTAAGCAGTTCCTAGGGATTCTTCTGTTCTAAAACCAAATCCAGGGGTGTTGCAGTTGGCTGAGGGCCTAAAGGGCACAACAACCGTTGGCATCGTTTGTAAGGACGGCATAGTCTTAGCTGCGGACAAGAGGGCATCGCTTGGCAACATGGTGCTCTCCGAGAACGTTACAAAGATATTCCAGATAGACGAGCACTTGGCACTGGCCGGGGCCGGAAGCGTTGGGGACATCCTCGGTCTGGTCAGACTTCTCAGGGCCGAGGCAAGGCTTTACAGGGCAAGGGTCGGGAAAGAGATGTCTGTAAAGGCCCTTGCAACGCTGACGGCCAATGTTCTTCACGGTGGTAGGGGCTACGCCTACTACGCGTGGTTTCTCGTTGGTGGCTACGACGAGGAACCCGGGCTGTATTCAATAGACTCGGCCGGTGGCGTTACCGAGGATAAGTTTACTGCCGCTGGCTCGGGCATGGAGTTTGCCTTCTCAATACTTGAGGAGAACTACCGTGAAGATCTCTCCGTTGAGGAGGGGATAAAGCTCGCCCTCAAAGGGATCAAGGTCGCGACGAGGAGGGATGTCTTCACGGGAGGTGGCCTCACCCTCGTGACGATAACCAAGGAGGGCTACCGCGAGTGGAGCGAGGAGGAGCTCAGGGCTTTTCTTGAGTGAGGTGGTGGCGTTGATAAGAAGGGAGACCTACGTTGACGACATACTCAAAGAGATAAGGGAAGTAATCAGCCAGATGGTGCCACCCAATGCTAAGATAACCGAGATAGAGTTCGAGGGGCCGGAGCTCGTGATATACACTAAGAACCCAGAAGTCCTCATGAGGGACGGTGACCTGATAAGGAACCTTGCTAAAGTCCTGAAGAAGCGCATCAGCGTTCGCCCTGATCCGGACATACTGATCCCGCCGGAGAAGGCTGAGGAGATGATAAAGGAGATAGTCCCGCCCGAGGCGGAGATAACCAACATAAGCTTCGACCCTTCCGTCGGGGAGGTCATAATAGAGGCCAAGAAGCCCGGCCTCGTTATAGGGAAGAATGGGGAAACGCTTCGCCTGATAACCCAGAAGGTTCACTGGGCGCCAAGGCCCGTCAGGACACCACCACTCCAGAGCCAGACGATATACTCGATAAGGCAGATACTCCAGAACGAGAGCAAGGACAGGAGGAAGTTCCTTAGGCAGGCCGGGAGAAACATCTACAGAAAATCGGAATACAAGAGCAGATGGATAAGGATAACAGGCCTCGGAG
Organism: Thermococcus sp.; assembly: GCF_027008145.1. Lineage (GTDB taxonomy): Archaea > Methanobacteriota_B > Thermococci > Thermococcales > Thermococcaceae > Thermococcus. The sequence goes on from NZ_JALTCZ010000059.1 coordinate 34,056, forward strand.
GCTTCCGTGAGGTTGGGAGAAGCTCCCTCCTCATCCAGACGGACGAGAGTTACGTCCTCGTCGACTTCGGCGTCAACATAGCAACTCTAAAGGACCCTCTCAAGGCCTTCCCTCACTTCGATGCTCCAGAATTCCGCTACGTTCTCGACGAGGGCCTCCTCGATGCCATAATAATCACCCATGCCCACCTTGACCACAGCGGTATGCTCCCCTACCTTTTCCGCTACAGGCTCTTCGACGGGCCGATATATACCACTCCGCCCACGAGGGACTTGATGGTTCTCCTCCAGCAGGATTTTATAGACATCCAGAAGATGAACGGTGTCGAACCCCTCTACCGCCCTAGAGACATAAAGGAGGTCATAAAGCACACCATAACCCTCGACTACGGGGAAGTAAGAGACATAGCCCCGGACATAAGGCTCACCCTCCACAACGCTGGACACATACTAGGTTCTTCGATAGTCCACCTCCACATCGGCAACGGACTGCATAACATAGCCATAACCGGGGACTTCAAATTCATCCCCACAAGGCTTTTCGAGCCGGCCGTGAGCAGGTTCCCGAGGCTTGAGACCCTTGTCATGGAGTCCACCTACGGCGGGAGCAACGACTACCAGATGCCACGCGATGAGGCCGAGAAGAAGCTCATCGAGATAATCCACCAGACGATAAAGCGCGGTGGAAAGGTTCTCATACCGGCCATGGCAGTTGGAAGGGCTCAGGAGATAATGATGGTTCTCGAAGAGTATGCGAGAGTTGGTGGTATAGACGTTCCGATATACCTCGACGGAATGATATGGGAGGCTACCGCCATACACACTGCCTATCCGGAATACCTCAGCAAGAACCTCCGCGAGCAGATACTCCACGAGGGCTACAACCCCTTCCTGAACCCGGCCTTTAAGCCTGTCGCGAACTCCCGCGAGAGAGGGGATATAATAGACAGCGGTGATCCCGCGATAATAATAGCCACCTCCGGCATGCTCGTCGGCGGGCCGAGCGTTGAGTACTTCAAGCAACTTGCATCGGACCCCAAGAACAGCATAATTTTCGTGAGCTACCAGGCTGAGGGAACCCTCGGAAGGCAGGTTCAGAGGGGCCTGAGGGAGATACCCCTTGTTGGAGAGGATGGCAGAACCGAGGTTGTCAACGTCAACATGAAGGTCCACACGATAGACGGCTTCTCTGGCCACGCGGACAGGAGGGAGCTGATAAGCTACGTCGCCCGCGTCAGGCCGAGGCCGGAGCGCATAATAACCGTCCATGGCGAGTCTCATAAGTGCCTCGACCTCTCGACAAGCGTACACAGAAAGTTTGGCATCTCAACTCGCGCCCCCAACAACCTCGACGCCATAAGGCTCAAGTGAGCCGTTTCAAAATTTTTAAAAGAAAGAGCCTCAGCCCAGAAGGGCCAGGAAGACACCGGCAACCACTGCAGTCCCT
>NZ_JALTCZ010000060.1 GCF_027008145.1 Thermococcus sp.
CAAAAAACAAGTGCATATAGCGTGCAATGTGCACACTATAATGCAAAGTGCAAAGATTAGAGCAATGCTTTGTGAAACGTGCAACGCAACGCGAAAATGCAACGCAACGCAAAAACGCAAAGAAAAATTGCAAACAAAAATGAAACACGCCATCAACCCCAACCTTTTTCTTTCGAAAGCCTCACCCTTAGGGGAGCGAGACCCTAAACTTCTACACTAAAGCGAAGAAAGACAACATAAAAACGCAACACCCCCCCTCCCACCGTTAATACCCCAACACCTTAACATCCTCCCTAATTGCATCTCGCGTTGCAATCACTTCGCCGTTTTCTACACTAAATTGAAATAATAGGGGGAGGCCCTCCCCGAGGGGTCGAAGACCCACTTTAGTTTGGGTTTGGATGAGAACCCCTCAAACCTCCCTGCCAATGGAGGGGGGTTAAGTCGAACCCTCGCCCTTCAGTGCGGGGAAGAGATCAGCTCCTTTTTCCTCAACAACACTAAGCTCAAGTTTTCACAACACTGTTCTACGGAAACCTACTACAACCTCAACAGTGTGAGCAAAACTTTCACAGCTTTCCACATAACATTGCTCTACAGAAACAAAGAGAGGTGCTGACCTCCTCCCCGCCCTAAAGGGCCTTTCCACATAACATTGCTCTACAGAAACTCCTGCACCCCCATGATAGAAGGGAAAAAGGAAAGGCCTTTCCACATAACATTGCTCTACAGAAACAGGTTCTCAAGCACGACAGGGGAGCTTAGTGTCTCTGTCTTTCCACATAACATTGCTCTACAGAAACTGGGTAGAACTCAAGCTGAGACACTACCAAGTTACCCTTTCCACATAACATTGCTCTACAGAAACCTTTCGGGAAACTTTCTCAGTTCCCAGAAATAGGAAATGTCAAAACTCCTATTTAAGCCTTACCGTGAAAACCCGTGTCACTGCACTCTATTTATAAAGCCGGCACAAAAACCAAGAAGGTTCACGAAGACTGCTTTCGTTTCTTTCCGCCTTTGAGACATATGAACACCAAAACACGCCAATCGAAACGTTGATTTATACGATGGTGGGGCTTAAACCCGATGAACCCCTGATACAAAACGTCTCAGGCTATCTTAACCTTTCAAGCTTCCCGGTAAGGGGTTGATTCGGGAGATTGGGGCATCAGAATGCTTTCTTGCCAAATGTATTCATCAGACGAAAAATTACTACTTATGAGGTAATCAAAAGCCAAAAAGCTATTGTATGGCTCCAATAGGTTGTTACAGTCATATAAACTTGGAGTAGATAAATTCAAAAACGACCAGAGGGCAAAAGGCTAAAAAGGCTTTCCCTAAAGGCTGAACTCCCCCCAATAGCATGCTAACCGAGGATTTCCTCCTTTATCCTCTCTGCCAGCTTGCCTATCGCTCTGCTCGCCGGACTCTCGGGGAAGGCCTCAACGAAGGGCTTGAGGAGGCTCATGCTCCTTGGTATCGCCCTGTCGTAGGGTATCTCGCCGAGAACCGGGATCCTCTCACTCTCGGCCCATTCCCTCAGCTTCGTGAAGCCCGGGTTGAGATCGGCCTTGTTGATTATCAGGTAAGCCGGCTGCCTGAAGTGCTGGACGATCTTGTAGGCCCTCTGGACGTCGCTCAGAGATGCAGGCGTCGGCTCTGCTATGAGTATCGTCAGATCGGCTCCCCCTATGCTCGCTATCACCTGGCAGCCAATTCCGGCTGCCGAGTCGACTATCATGTGCTCCAGCTTGAGCTCCTCCATGATCTTCTTCGCCCACTCCTTCTCCTCGGTGACGAGCTTCCCGCTCTCCGGCCTTCCAACGTCAAGCTGGGCAGATATAATCGGAAAGCCGTACTTCGTGGTGGCCTTCCTTATTACCCCTGAGCGGACTTCCTCAAGGCTTATCGTCCCGGGAACCGGACAGACGAGGCCGCAGACATTGCAGCCCTCACAGGTGAGCTCGTTGACGACGTAATTGCCCTCATCGTCTATGTAGATGCACTCGTAGGGACAGCGTTCCATACAGATGCCACACCTTACGCAGTTCTCGGTGTTTATTTTAGCCACCTTCGCCCCGAAGTGCTCCCTATCTTCTTCCCACTCAGTAACGCCGAGGAGAAGGCCGAGGTTCGGCGCTTCGGCATCTGCATCAACGGCCACGAAGCTGTAGTCGTCCTTCAGCAGATAGAGGAGTGATGCCGTTATGCTGCTCTTTCCAACGCCACCCTTACCGCTCGCTATCGCTATCTGCATCACTCACCACCCCCGAGGAAGCCAACAACTTTCCCGGCCAGCTCCCGGAAGATTCCCGCCTCGGGAGCATCCCAGAGGACTGCCGGCTTCCCCTCGACGTAGCTCCTCACTATGTTCTCGCTGTAGGGTATCTCAGCTACAACTTCCGCTCCATGCTCCTCGGCCAGCTCGTAGACCCTCTCCCTCTCGCCGAGGTCGGCCCTGTTAATAACGACCCAGGTGGGAATCTCCATGAGCCGACCGAGCCTCAGGATCAGCTCGGTGTCATGTATGCCAAGGGGAGTGGGCTCTGTGACCGCTATGAGCAACTCCGAGCCCTCAATGGCCTTTGAAACGGTGTTTCCAGTCCCAGCGGCGGTGTCAATGAGCAACAGTTCATGTGGAACCGAGCGGGCAAGCTTTTTGGCCTCAACGACAAGGGGCATCGAGCGCTCCTCACCTTCCTTAAGCTTCCCCGTGACGAGGGTGAACCCGTAAGGCGTCTCGGTGACGTAGGTGTGGCCTATCACCTTAAAGGCCTCCTGGATGGCACCTGGAACAGGGCAGACTATCTCGCAGGCCCTGCAGCCGGAGCAGAGGTTCGGCATGAGGAAGGGCGTTCCGTCCCTCAACGTTACTATCGCGTGCTCCTCACAAGCATCTGCGCACTTCCTGCAACGGGTGCACCTGGAGTAGTCGAAGCGGGGCATGAACTGGTTCACAGGCCTCTCGTTAGCCGGTTCAACTCCGAGTAGGAGATGGTCGTTTGGGGCTTCGACGTCGAGATCAGCGAGAACCAACCTAAAGTCCTTTGCGAGCGCTATGGCAAGGTTTACAGCGACCGTTGATTTCCCGGTTCCACCCTTTCCCCCGCTCACCGCTATCTGCAAGCTCTCACCCCCGGGATTAGGGAAGCCTAACCAGTTATAAGGTTTGTGCATAAGCACGATAAGGCACGTTGAAAAGGAGATGAGGACAGGTTGAAGAAGAGGAGATCAGAGGATCTAACCAAACTGCGGTTTAAGAACATAGGGCCCCGATTAGGACGACCTAATGCTTTTTAAACTCCCTCCCGATTTTATCCCGGTGATGCAAATGGAAAAGAGATGCCTCAAGGTTGCCTTCGGGATGGAGGACGATGAGCACCTGATCGATGCCCACTACGGGGATTCGGAGTTTTTTGCCATCTATGAAATCTGCGAGAACGGGAGCGTTAAACTCCTCGAAAAGAGGCACAACAAAGCGAAAGACTTCGAGGAAGAGGAGCACGGTGATCCAAGGAAGTTCAGGGCAGTTGTCGGCCAGCTCCTCGACGTTGATGTCTTAGCTGCATTCAGGATGGGGCCGAACTTTCTGAGAATAAGAGACAAGACCAACAAGGTAGCCTTCTTTACCAGAACCAGGGATTTAAAGCTCGCCCTTCAGAGGTTCGTTGAGGACTTCGACGACCTCTGGGAGCGGGTTCAGGAAAAGAAGAGAGCCATCGAAAAGCCAATCCTAGAGGAATGAGCATGAGGTTCTGGGGCATAGAGCCAAAGGTCGGGCTTGCTTCAGGTTTATACAGCCTCCTCGCCTTTTACCTGAACGCGAGGTTTAACCTAGACTGTGCCTTCCCTGTTCCCGGTCTTTTTCTCCTCGTTTTAGGCCTGGCCCTCTGGTTAATCTGCTACCTCCAAGTTTCAAGGGCCTACGCGAGGAGAGAGCTCCTAACGAGCGGCTGCTACTCAAGGGTAAGGCACCCGATATACTCGATCTGGGGCTTTCTAATCCTCCCGGGCTTCTCGCTCGTGATGGGGGGCTTTATGCTTGCTCTCCCGGTTGTTTACTGGCTCTCTGTTCTAGTCTTCATAGAGGGAGAGGAGAAGGCCCTTGAGGAGAGGTTCGGCGATGAGTGGCGGAAGTACGCGGAAAGAACACCCCGCTTCGTTCCAAGGCTCTAATCTCCTCCCGGTTCACCTCTACGTCCTGGCCCACCTAAGGAAGGCCACCGTAGATTACGCCAAGATGATGGCGAAGATGAGCGAGCTACCCCTTTCCCTCATCGAAGACGCGATAAAAGACCTAACGGAAGCTGGGCTGGTGGAGAGGGACTCTGGGAGTGCAGTAAAGAGGAGCAAGGCCCGCTTTAAGAAGGCCTTCGAGGTCCACAAACACCACACCTATTACCGGCTCTCGCGCGAGGGGGAACTTTTCGTCCGTTCAATCGACGAAAAGTGGCTGAAAAGCTATTTCAACTCGCTTTTTCCGGACGGCTGGAAGGTAGTTAGGGCTTTGATTAGAGCTAAAAACTTCAACGAGCTCCCAGAGGGACTCAGAGATGACAAAATTAGGGAAGAGCTCCTCCTGCACCGCTTCATAACGCCAGCCGGAAGAAAAACGGAGTTCTTTAAACTGTTGGTGGAGTTTCTTGGGCCCGGGTGAAACGTTTATAGGGGGAATGGCGGTAGCCTTACAGGAGGGAAGGTCATTGAAGAGCGAGTTCGCCACGAAATTCGCCTTCTGGTTCTCGTGGTGGGCAGTGATAATCTTGGTGGGCATTTACACAGGGGGAAAGCTCCCCGGCAGGGCCAGATGGCTCACCGTTCCGCTCGGCATCTTCCTGATGGCTTATGGTCTGCTTCTCAACTCTATAGCCGGAAGAACGCTGAAGAAGTACGGCCACTTCGATATAAGGAAGGGCATCAGAAAACCGGAGAAGCTTGTAACGGTTGGAATATACTCCTGCATGAGGCATCCTGCCCAGTTCGGCTCGATTTTCTTCGGCTGGGGACTTGCCTTCCTGACTTCAAACGTCTACGCCATCGTCTTAGCTGGCTGGTACTCCTTCTCGGCCCTCTACTTCATCCTCGCCATCGAGGAGAGGGAAACGCTGAGGGAATTCGAGAAGGACTACTGCAGGTTTCTGGCGGAGAGGCCTCCCTTCAACCCCTCCCCCCGGTGTCTCCGCGAGGGGCTGAGAGCCCTAAGAAACGGCCCTGCTCCCCCAAGGGACTAAATCTCCAGAATCGTTCCAGTCCTTACCTCCACAAACTTCTCAGGATACCTTCTCCTCACGTAGTCCTTTGCCTCATCGCCGGAGCAGTGGGCGGGAGCTATAAACTCGGCCATCTCGGCGAGTCCCTCCAGCGTTCCCGGAGGGGGATAGTGGAAGCCACCGATCACGAGGTGGGCTTTTTCGTAGCCTGAAACCTCAAGGACTGCCCTTGTAAGTCTATCCACGCCCGGGTGGGAGCAGCCGACAATGACAACGAGCCCGGAAGGCGTTTCCACCCCTACCGCCTGCTCAAAGCCATCCAAGGCTCCAGAGGTCCAGATCCCGTCGGCTATCTCGCCCGCGTTGCGAACCTCCACAACCTTCAGCCCCCGGATCGTTCCTCCGGGCGGGGCGTAGAGCCTAAGTCCGGGGTTGAGCCGAGCAATCAAAGGAAACCCGCCGTAGTGGTCGCCGTGCCAGTGGCTCAGAACCGCGAAGTCAAGGTTTTCGAGCAAAACGCCGAGGGCCTTTGAGTTGTGGGCCAGAACCTCACCCCTCGTGTCGGCATCAAAGAGGAAGCGGTTCTCTCCTTCAACCAGGACGCTCCAACCCCAGTCGTTTATCAGTCCAGTCGATGGGATGTTGTCGTTGAGGATTGTGAGCCTCATTCCCATCCCCCAAGTTTAGGGTTCCCTTAAAAACAAAAAACATCAGTACGGGTAATACGCATAGGGATAGACGCGCCCCCTCCAATAGCCCCGTCCATAAACCCAGCCCGGTCTCTGCCACGGCGGCAGGTAGCTGAAGGGCCCCCTGCCAGGCCATGGGGCTAACCACCTTCCCCTGCCAAACCATACCCTGCCTCTTCCCCAGCCTCTCGGCATGGCCATCACCAGCTGTGCATATGCACAAACGCTCTAAAAAGCTTACTGGACAATTTTGAGTATAACTTAAGGTTAAAATACCAAAAACTTTATCGTAAGTTCATGTAATTATCTTTTGGTGGTAAAAATGACCCTGAACCGTGAAGAAGCCGTTAATGCCCTCCAGGTCACGAAGGATAAGATCAAGAAAAAGGAGTCTAAGTGGAAGTACAAGATAGCGGTCCTGAGCGGCAAGGGGGGCGTTGGAAAGAGCACCGTGGCCGTTAACCTTGCAACGGCCTTGGCAAAAAAAGGCTACCGCGTTGGGATCCTCGACGCTGACATACATGGTCCAGACATAGCCAAAATGGTGGGGCTTGAGGGGGTTGACGTTCTGGCAGAGAGAACGGAAGACGGCCGCTTCGAGATGCTCCCACCGGAGACTGACTTCAGCGGGAAGACCACCCCCGTTAAGGTCATGACCCTCGGCTTTATTGTGGGAGAAGACCAGCCGGTCATCTGGCGTGGGCCCCTCGTCACGAAGGCAATATGGCAGCTCTTGGGGGACACGAAGTGGGGTGAGCTTGACTTCTTCATCGTGGACTTCCCGCCCGGAACAGGCGACGAGATACTGACGGTTGTGCAGAGCATAAACCTCGATGCGGCGGTAATAGTGACCACCCCACAGGAGGTCGCTCTTTTAGACACAGGAAAAGCAGTAAACTTCATGAAGAAGATGGGAGTGCCCTACGTTGCCGTCGTTGAGAACATGAGCTACCTCATCTGCCCGCACTGCGGGGGTGAGATAGACATCTTTGGGAAGGGCGGTGGAAGAAAGCTCGCTGAGAAGGAGGGTGTGGACTTCCTCGGTGAAATCCCCATAGACTTAAAGGCAAGGGAGGCCAGCGACGCTGGCATTCCAATAGTCCTCTACGAAGACACCACCGCCGCAAAGTCCTTCATGGAGATTGCAGAAAAACTGGTGAAGAAGTTAGAAGAGATGAAAGTGAAGGAAGAGGCCGAAGAGCCATCTAGTCCGCTGTGAGGTTGATGAACTCCCTTAAATTCCTTATCAGCTCGTCGTTTTCTTCTTTTCTCCCGACAGTCACCCGAATGTGGCCTTCGAGCCTCCCGCCCAGCTTCTTCACCGCTATGCCTCTCTTCAGCAGAAAGTCGTGGGCATCGAGTTTCATGAGGAGGAAGTTTGCCTCGCTCGGGTACGCGTAATCTTTGAACTCGCGGTAGAGCCTCTCCCTCTCCTCGATTATGTACTTAATGACGTGCCCCACGTAATCTAGGTGCTCGAACATGAATTCCCCGGCCTTAAGTGATAGAGAGTTCACGCTGAAGGGTGGGATAACGCGCCTCAGGTAGCCCATTGTCTCCTCACTTGCGACGGCATAGCCGAGCCGTGCTCCTGCCAGGCCGAAGGCCTTGGAGAACGTTCTGAGTATTATGAGATTGTCATAATCTTTCACGAGGTCTATGTTGCTCTCCTTTGCAAACTCCGTGTAGGCCTCGTCGAGGACAACTGGCGCACCAGTTTCGAGAACCTCGATTATTCTCCTCTTCGGGTGGGTGTTTCCGGTGGGGTTATTGGGGGAGCAGATGAAGACTGCCCTCGCACCGTCAGTATGAGCCTCAACATCGCCGAGTTCAAAGCCCTCCCCGAGGGGAACGTCGATTACTTTAATCCCCTCCAGCGCCGCGAAGAAGCCATACATGCCGAAGGTGGGGGAGCTTATCACTATATGGTCTCCTTCAAAGACCTTTAGAATTAGACCTATCAGTTCATCGCTTCCGTTGGCGACGATGACGTTTTCAGGGGAAAGGTTGAGGTACCCTGCGATTTTTCCCTCCAGTTCCGTGGGATAAACCGGCGGATAGCGATTGAGGGGGATTTTTGAGAGTTTTTCAAAAAGCTCTTTTTTCAGTCCATGGGGGAGGTCGAAGGGGCTCTCGTTCTTGTCAAGGCAAATCCTAGCCGGAACCTCGGGCGGGGCTTCGGCCCTCGGGAGCCGGCGTATCGAACTCCTAATCCTCCACATTACTACCACCCCTCCTTGGGCAATACACAACCTCGCAGAAGGTGCAGACGAGCTTCGTCTTGTCCTTCTCCGGAGTTTTTATGAGGATCCGCCTTATTCCGGGTATCTCCCCCATTTTCTTCAGGGTTTCTCCATTTAGGGGCTTCTCAAGGACAATTGACAGCTGGGTTTCCTCCCCAGGCAGGCTCTTCATGCTGACGGAGACAACCTTATTCCCCTCGTCGAGAATAACTCCAAGAAGATTTTGGAGCACCTTCGTGGGTTTCTCCTCGACCTCGACCTGGAGAACCTCCCAGTTCATAACAGGTGCGATGCTCTCAACCTTCAGTTCAGGCTCAATCCGCTCGAAGAGCAAACGGAGGGCGCTGGTGGACTCTATGATCTCCACTGTGTAGTAGACTACCTTCCTGTTTGCCCCGGAGGCCTTAGCGACCTCGCTTATCGAGAGCTTCGCCCCACTGAGATTTGGATGGCCGTTCCTGACGCTTACCCCCTCCCTCAGCAGGAACTCTGCAACCCTCTTTCTCGCGGGGTAATGCTTGAAATACTCATCTATCAGGATCATCTTCCCACCTTCTTCTCGCGGATTATACGAGCCGTCCTCTCAGCGACCTCCTTCTTGGTCCCCTCAAACATCTCACGCGGGAACTCGAAGGGAACTTCCCCATCAGGCGCCTGCCTCTTGAACTTCACGACCCTCACGTAAACCTTCTCTCCCTTCTTTGTAAACTCAAGGACGTTGTCTGCGCTTTCAGCGAGTCTCTCGTTCTGTTCCTTAAACATCGCCGAGTTCACCGCGACGAAAGCCACTGAGCTGGCCTTCCTTATACCTTTGGTGAGAACGTCGGTGAGTTCATCTTTCACCTCACTCCCTATGAGAAGGAGTGTGAAGGAAGGGACAACGACTATCGTCCTCCCATCTGCCATATCAAGCACCTTCTCAAGCTGTTCCGGCTTCGAGAAGCTACCGATGTAATAGTTGACATCAACCTTCTTCAGATCCTCGCAGGAGGGCTGATAGTCCAGGAAGGTTATTCTCTCCGTATCCTCTTCCTTCATGCCGAAGATCCTCAGGTTCCTCAAAATCCCGCACACCGGGGAGCTCGTGGCAAAGTAAAGGACTTTGTAGTCCGGGTTCTTTTTCAAGAACTTTACGATGAACTTCTGGGCGAAGAGGGGCTTTGCAGCAGCCATTGGTCCTGTAAGGAGGGTAAAG
>NZ_JALTCZ010000061.1 GCF_027008145.1 Thermococcus sp.
AGAAAACCACTCAGGGTGAGAACTGAAGAGGTCATCGGAAGGCTGAAAAGTATTGACCCGGACTACGTTGTCATAGACACCCTACACACCGTGAGCGTTCCAAAAATTCTGGAGGAGCTGATAGAGATGTACGCATTCATTGTAACTTCCCTCGCCCTAACGGACGGCATAAAGGGTGAGGTGATGCACTGGCTCAGAATAGACGAGAAGACCTTCAACCGCTTTGACGTCGTCGTGGTCATGAAAAGGGACTTCAGAACAGGGAAGCGGACTATAGACAGAATATACGCGGTTAAAGACGGGAAACTGGTAAGGATAATTTAAGGGGGGCTCAGCGCCCCCCGAGTTCTTCTATAACCTCCCTCAGGTTGTCAAGCATCTCCCTTATGTCCTCGAAGGTCATGTACCCCATGTTTCCAATTCTGAAGGTTTTCTCTGCTACGCTTCCGTAGCCTTTGGCCAGTTCAAAACCACGCTCGCGCATTGCGTTGTAAACGTCGATCCCCTTCATGCCCTCGGGGACAACTACAGCCGTAATCGTCGGGCTCTCGTAGCCGGGTTCGGCAAGGATTCCGAGGCCCATCTTCCTGACACCCTCCCTTATGGTCTCGCTCCTCTTCCTGTACATATCGAGCCACTCCTTCTTGCCTCCCATCTTTTCAATGATCCTCAGGACGACGTTAAGGCCGAATATCTGCGGGAGCGGTGGCGTTGAGGGTGTCCCCTTCTTCTTCTCGTTGAACTTCTTGTAGAGGGGTAGATCAAAATACCAGCCCCTTTCTGGGGTCTTCTCGGCTATCTCAAAAACGCGCTCGCTGACGGCCGCTACAGCAAGCCCAGGCGGAACACCAAAGGCCTTCTGACTGCTCGCAAAGACGAGGTCAATGCCCCACTTATCGAACCTTATGTCAGCCCCTCCCATCGCCGAGACGGCATCGACGAAGAGTAACTTGTCATGCTCGTGAACGACCTTGGCCAGCTCGGGAAGCGGGTTGAGAACACCGGTTGAGGTCTCGTTGTAGGTTACCGTCACCGCGTGAACGTCGGGGTTCTTCCTTAAAGCCTCGTCTAACTCCTCTGGTTTAACAGCCTGTCCTGGCTCCTTCTCAAGGATAACGGCTTTTCTCCCGTTGGTCTCGACCACATCGGCGAAGCGCTTTCCAAAGGCTCCTATAACGGTAACGAGAACCTTTCCACCGCGCGGGACGGTGTTTCTAACCGATGCCTCCATGAAACCCGTCCCTGAACTCGGAAAGAGGATTATCTCGCCCTTATCTGCCTCAAGGAACTCCTTGAGCCTTTCAAGCGTGTCAACGTGAACGGCCTTTGCCTCGGCTGAGCGGTGGCTGAACATCTGGACGGACATTATCGCGAGAACCTCAGGGAAACAGGCAACCGGGCCGGCTGTAAAGAGCCTGTACCTCGGCTTCACCATCTCGTAGACTTCCCTGTAAGCGTCTTCATGCTCCATGTCAAACTCAAGGGACACTGCCATGGGGATCACCACTCTCAATTGCGTGGCACCCATAAAAAGGGTTCGCTCGTCTCGGTTGAGTTGCTTCGATGAAAGTTCCGGCAAGAGCGAGCTAAGTTGAAGAACCTTCAAAGGGATTAATACTTTTAAAAAGTTGATCCCACGTTAAGACGGTGATCTAATGGAAACGAAAAGGCTCGCAGGGATAGCACTCCTCGTGTTTTCTGCCTTCACAGGCACGATAGCATTCCGCCTGGCCACCCCAGCGATAGCCTTCTACACCCGCGACGTTTTGAAGGCGAGCATGTTTGCCGTTTCGCTCGTTTCCATGTCATTTGTTCTGGCCAGGGCCTTCACCTCGGTTTTAGGAGGACTGATCCTTGAAAGGGGGAAGAAGCTCGTTTACATTGGTGCGGTGGCTATGATGGGCAACGCATTGGCCGTCCAGCTCTACCCGCTAACCTCAAGCTGGTTCCAAGTTGCCGGGATAAAGCTCCTAAATGGCTTCCTCAACGGGTTGAGCTGGCCGATGGCCCAGTTCGTCGTGGCTGTAGCAACGCCAAAGGAAATCCGGGCGAGGGTTACATCGGTTTACTTCTTCTTCGGGAGCATAGCTTCCCTCCTAGGGAACTACGTCTATGCATACACCATAAACATCGGCTTGGCAGGTCAGATGTGGATTTCCTCGGCCTTCTTCATCCTGACCGGTCTGATAATGCTCCTGAGCTATTACCTTCTCTACGAGCGGATAACACCGAAGAGGGGGGAAAGAAATGAAGAGAGGCCGGCCCTTGACCCGAGGAGGGTTCTCATTATAGCATCCCTGATGGCCGTCATAGTTGCCTTCACCTCAGGCGAGATAACCTACGTTTACGTTGCAGAAGCTCTTGGGCTGAGCAGGGAGAGGACTGCCGTTCTGCTCGGCTGGACTGGCTTTCTATCTGCTCTCCTGAGCTACTTCACCTCATGGTTTGCCGACGTTAGAAGCGAGGCCAAGACTGTAAAACTGACCGCGCTCTTGGCGGCGATTTCACCGCTTTTAGCCTCGATAAAGACTGCCCCAACGGTCTTTTTGGGAGTCTTCCTGGCACTCTTCGCCTTTCAGAGCTTCAGGCCTATTTCGAGGAAGGTTTTATCGAGCTACCACCGCTCCTCCCTCGCTATAGGCGGTGTGAACGCCGTCCAGAACCTCTCAACCTTCGTTGGAGGAATGGTCTTCGGCTTGGCCTACTCCCTCGGCGAAGTGCACCTCGGGCTGACCTTTAATTTAGCCCTCCTGGCCTTCCTGCCCGTCTCGCTCGGGCTGGC
>NZ_JALTCZ010000062.1 GCF_027008145.1 Thermococcus sp.
CTGACGACGTAGACTATGAAGATGAAGGAAAGGGGCTGTATCGCGAAGCTGAGCATCGAGCTTTTTCCCTTCATCAGGGCTCTGTGGTAATACTCCACTATCGCAAGAATCATTCCAGACCACCCATGAGGAAGATATCCTCTATCGTGAGTTCTTCCCGCCTGAACGGTACTCCAAGCTCCTCGAGTAAGTTTATAGCCTTTCTTTCCTCGGCCTTTGAGCGGAGGTAAACGAAGGTGTTCTTCCCAGTCCTTCTTACCACGAAATCGCCTTCAAAGCGGTCGAAGACGACGAGCTTCGAGGTGAAGCCGGAGAGGTAGCGTTTTGCTATTTTCTCTGGCTCTCCAAAGGCGAGGGCCTTTCCGCCCTTGACCAGCAGGACCAAATCTGACACGCTCGATATCTCGTTGAGGTAGTGGCTCGTCAGGACTATCGTTGAACTCTTCGCCCTCTCCCGAAGTATCTCCCACAGCCTCAGCCTGCTCTCAACGTCGAGGCCAACAGTGGGCTCGTCGAGGAAGTAGAGCCCGGCATCGGCCGATAGGACCATCGCGAGAAGAGTTTTCCTCACCATCCCGCCCGAGAGCGTCGAGACTATTCTATCCGGATAATCAATCCCGAACTCCTCCATGGCTTTCTCTGCCCTGCTTTTGGCCTCGCCCTTCGGCAGACCGCGCATTCTGAGGTAGTAATAGACGTATTCGAAGGGCGTCAGCGTGTAGAAGTGTGCTCTAGCCTCCTGCGGGAGGAGGTCTATTCTCTTCTTTATTCCGTCTCTGCACTTCTTTATCTCCTCTCCAAAGAGCCTGACGGTTCCTTTGTCATAGGCCAACAGACAGCTCAAAATCCTAATGAGGGTGGTTTTTCCGGCACCGTTGGGCCCGATTACCCCCAGGATAACCCCCTCGGGAACGGAAAAGGAGACGGCGTCAAGGGCCCTCAGGCTTCCGTAGTACTTGGTCAAATTCTCGACTTCGATGACCTTCATACCTGGAAACTTTCAGGGGCGAAAAATAAAAGATTTTGGGCTACTTGAGCCACCTCTCCATCCACCCCACGATGAGCTCAAGTCTTCTCACGCGGTGCTTCGGCTTTCCGCCCCTGCTGAGGTCGTGGTTCTCGCCCGGGAAGAGCGCAAGCTCGACCGTCTTGCCGAGGTATTTGAGAGCTGTAAAGAACTGAAGGCCTTCAGCAAGCCAGCAGCGGTAATCCTCCATCGAGTGGATTATCAGCAAAGGTGTCTCCACGTTCGGCGCGTACTTCAGCGGGCTCTTCTCCCAGTAGCCTTCGGTGTTGTTCCATAGGTCACTGCCTATCTGATCAGGGGCAAAATAGTAGCCTATATCGGTCGTTCCAAAGAAACTCGCCCAGTTGGAGATGGAGCGCTGGGTTACCGCGGCCTTAAACCTCTTCGTGTGCCCGACTATCCAGTTCGTCATGAAGCCGCCGTATGAACCTCCGGTGACGCCTATCCTCTCTTCGTCTATGAAGTCGAATCTCTTTAGGGCTTCATCAACGACCTCTATCAGGTCTTGGTAGTCCCTCTCTCCGTAGTGCTCCCTTATGTCCGCGAACTCCTCGCCGTAGCCGTCGCTTCCTCTGGGGTTGGAGAAGATCACGACGAAGCCCTTGGCCGTCAAGACATGGAACTCGTGCATGAAGGAGTAGCCGTAGGCAGTCTTCGGGCCGCCGTGTATCTCAAGAACCGCGGGATACTTCTTTCCTGACTCAAAATTCAAAGGCTTCATGACCCACGCGTCTATCTCCATCCCATCGCTGGCCTTAACTCTAAAGTGCTCGGGCTTCGAGAGGCTGTATTCCCTAATCCAGCCGTTGAAGTCGGTGAGCTTCTTCTCCTTCCCCTCCCTTAGGATGTAAAGCTCTGTCGGAGTGACCGCGTCCTGGGCGGTGAAGGCTATGTAGTCACCGATTGCGAAGCTCTCGACGCCTCTATCCCCGCCGACAACGCGCTCAATCTTCCCGCTGAGGTTCACCCTGAAGAGGTTCGCCCTCGGGCCGTCGGTGGCTATATAATAAACCCAGCCGTCCTTAAAAGCTAACTCCGCCCTCTGGCTCCCGCGGACGTCGCAGTTGAGTGAGTTGTACGCTGAGCGGTCGAGGTCGGCCGTGAGCTTTCTAACTTTCCCCGTCTCAGGATCGTAGTGGTAGATGTGCGTGTTCGTCGGGATTCCCCTTTCCCGCGTGTTGGCCTTGAGGATGAAGGTTCCATCGTCGAGGGGTATGAAATCCGAGATGCTCCACTTCCCCGGCGTCAGGCGTCTAGCTTTCCTCCCTTCGAGGACGTAGAGGTCGCTCACCATCGGCTTCCTCTCGCGGTCTTCCTGGGCGATGAAGTAGAGCTTTCCCCTATGGAAGCGAATTTGAGAGGCGTCGAGGTTTTTGGGAGTTAAACGCCTTTTCCTCCCGGTTTCAACGCTTACCATGTAGACAGCGCTCCTCTTCCCGTAAACCCAGCCAATTCCGTTGAACCAGAAAGGCATCTCCTTGATTATGTGAACGTCGTCCTTGGGCTTCTTTTCAATGTCGATTGGGGTGACGACGGCTATTCCCTTTCCGTCCTCGGTAAAGCGGATGTTCTCTATTCCGTACTTGAACTTCGTTAAGAGCCTCGCCTCTCCTCCATCCGTGGGGATAACGTAGAGCTCGGCCTCCTTGCTCTCCTTATCGCGCTTGGAGGTAAAAGCCACCAGTCTCCCGTCGGGTGAGAAACGCGGGTTCCCGTCCTTTTTGCCGGAGGTGAAGGGTTTAAC
>NZ_JALTCZ010000063.1 GCF_027008145.1 Thermococcus sp.
AGAGGAACAGGGAGCCGCGGCCTCTGGTCTACCGGTTGTCCTACAGGGCATAGCCGGGCAGCTACGCCGCGTCCGATAAGGCCTGAAAGCATCTAAGGCCGAAGCGGTCCCCGAAAATAGGCGGCCACTCCTGGGCGTTTGGGCCTGGGCGACCGGTCCGTTGCCCAGGACGAGGGCTCGGGAAGAAGACCCGTTTGATGGGGCGGGGGTGTAAGCGGGAAGGGAAACCGACCCGTTCAGCCTGCCGCTCCCAACAGCCCGAGTGCCCCGGGCGGGACGTCTGAGAGGTCAGCTCGCCTATGCACGGCCCCTCTAAACTTTACTCGTTCTTTATTGTTGTGATTACATCTTCTAGAGTAGTTCAAGGCGACAATCGTGATGTTCTTGTGCCGCAACTGTTAAAGCCAGATTGGCGGAGCTCTCTTGATGTCTATGCGTCTCCTAGTGCTCGACCTCGATGGAACCCTCTGGGATCATGAGGATGCATCTCGACTTACCCCTCCTTATGAGCTCCACGGCGAGTGCATTCTCGATGCCAATGGTGAAGAGCTCTGTCTCTTTCCCGGCGTCCGCGAGTTCCTTGATTGGGCGAGTCGACGCTTTATTCTGACGATAGTCAGTTGGAACGTTGAGGAGAGGGTTAGGCCTATTCTCGAAGGCTTTGGCCTCTGGGACTACTTTATCTTCCCTAAGATCGAGGGGCACCCGAACAAGGCTGACATGATAAGGAGAACTCTCGACGAGCTGAGCTCAATCGGCCACGGTACTAAAGACGTCATCTACGTGGACGACAGGTGCATCCATGTTGATGAGATCAAGACGACCCTTCCGAAGGTTGACTTCGTCCACACGTGGGTCGGTGTAAAGTCTTTTGAAGAACTGAGAGAACTCCTTGAGGAGATGGGGTGATAGTATGGAGTTGCTGGTCGTTAAAGATAGGCGCATCGATTACGATGGTTCGGCCATTCAAAGCCACTGGGCTTACAGAAACTTTGGAATCCTCGGCAACTCGCTCGTCGTCTTCCGCGGAAAATGCGACGTCAAGGTCGAGGAGATGATAGACATAGAGGATCTCCGCCAGAGCAAGGAGATAAAGAGCGACGACATGGTGCACTACATAATCGAGGTCTTCGACCTTGTTAACACCCTCTTTGCCTCAACTCTGCAGAAACTGTTCATAGCCAAACTCTGCGAGGTTCTGGCTGAATATGGGGTAAGAACGGTCAGAAAGGGCGATGATATCTACGTGAACGGCAAAAAGCTCAGCATTTCAATAGCCACAGTTTCCCCTGTCAGCGTCAAGATGCACATCGGGATGAATGTGGAAGCCAAAGGAATCCCGGAGGGCGTCGAAGCGATCGGCCTCAGGGAACTCGGGATCACCGACGTTGAGGGCTTCATGGAGAAGAGCGGAAAAGCCCTTGTTGAGGAGTTCGAGAAGGTTAAGAAGGACAGCCTGAAGGTCAGGTGGGCTCAGTAGAGGAGGAAGAGCAATCCACCAACGAGCGGAACAGCCAAGTTGTCGTCGAGCCAGCCCTGATACTCAGTAAGGGTCAGGATCCCTGCCCACCCTATTTTCCCAACCGTCCCGGAGTTGAGGAGGGGGAGTGCTATTATAATTGCTGTGACGAAGTAGCCGAGACTTCCGGTCCAGTGCTTCCTGAGCTTCACATTGAAGCCGTGCCTTCTGAAGTAGTAGTGCCTTATTATCCCCGTGACTCCGTCGCTTACCGCCATCGCAAGTAGCAGAGCCGTGGAGTATTCAAGCGGAAGCACCAGGGGGATTGCCGAAGCGGAAAATGCAAAGAACACCTCTCCATAGTTGTGCTCTATCTGATACCAGCTCAGCTCCCTTTTCTTCAGGTGGGACCAGAGCTGGATTGCTCCAAAGGTGAACGCCGTCCCGCTGAAAATCCACGCTGGGATGAGGCCCCAGTAGAACATCAGAACCGCTGGGACGATGCTCAGGTGTATCAGTTTTCTGTTTATCCACACCCATTCCGAACCGAGCTTTTTTGTGAAGTCTATCATTGTTAGTATGAAGAGAAGGGCTATCACAACGGCCCCGGCGGTGCCTAACATGGTTTTCACCAAAAGAAATAGTGGGTTGTAGTTAATATACCTTCACCCAAAAGCGCCCATTACCCCGTGGAGCGCGCTGGTGAAATCACCCGCGTGAACAATTATATACCATTCATCGGTTCTCGTGAGTTCTCCCCGTAATTTTCCGATAAACTCCCCGTAAAGGCCCTGAATCTTAATTCTCGGCTCGGTGGTTGAGAGCTTCAGTGTTGTCTCGCTCGGTCTCCCATCTTCCCAGGCGACGCCGATCTTAAGGCCGGCCTTAGTCTCCTTCCTCTTCCTGAGGCCGAGCTTGAGGTAGCGGAGCCTTCCCCTAGGAACGCCGTTCTCCTCCGTCTTCTCGCGTAGGTATTCATCCGCTAAGGCCAGCCCTTGCAGGCCGAGGGCGTAGCTGAAGACCGGTATCCCGAGGTCTTTTCTGGTCCGCCCCTTGTAGGCGTAGACCTCTATCCTTTTTCCCGCTCCGCGGGAGGTGAGATAAAAGCCGTTTGTCTCATTGGTTTTGAACTCGCTCAAAAAATCTGTTAGCGTTTCGTAGAGCGAGAACGGTATCGAAAAGCTCGCCCACGTCCCCCATATCCTTGGCGGGACCGAGACGAAGCCCATCTCCTTGATATGGTATTCAAGGGGCTTCGGCCTCAGTATCAGGAAGCCCTTCTCGGTGGGCTCGATTTCCATGGTAGCTCTTTCACCGGGTACCTTTGCAAATTTCCCGTCGCTTTCGAAGTTCTCCGCCTTCAGAGGCCGGTCTCTCCTCAGTCTCCTGCCTTTTCTGGAGCTCACAGCGACTGGGACTGGCGTTTTCCTTCCTGTTTCCCTATCGTAGAGTACCTTGAAGCCTGCCTTCAGTAGCTCCTCCTGTATTTCGAGCGAAGCCGGGAAAAAGACCTGAACCCTTCCAACCTCAACCTTCATACCGAGACCTCCCTACGCTCAGAGGTAGTTTTTACTATTGAATTTTATAAAGCTTTCCTTTTCTTAATCGTTACAGTTGGCTGAGCTTAAGCTTAAAAAGGACTGGGCAGAGCTTAGCCCGGTGGTGAGGGTGGTTCACTGGGCTGACTACATGGCTGAGAAGATACTCCGCAAAAGGGGGGACAGGGAGGAGTATGTCGTCGAGAGCGGGATCACGCCGAGCGGTTACGTTCACGTAGGCAACTTTAGGGAGTTCTTTACCGCCTATATAGTTGGTCACGCCCTCCGCGATAGGGGCAAGAAGGTTCGCCACATCCACATGTGGGACGACTATGATCGCTTTAGGAAGGTTCCAAAGAACGTCCCACCGGAGTGGAAAGAGCACCTCACGAAGCCTGTCAGCGAGGTTCCCGACCCCTGGGGCTGTCACGATAGCTACGCCGACCACTTCATGGAGATGTTCGAGGAAGAGGTGAGAAGGCTTGGCATTGAGGTGGACTTCCTCCATGCGAGGGAGCTTTATAAGAGCGGTGAGTACGCGGAGGAGATAAAGTTAGCCCTCAAAAGGAGGAACGAAATTAAGGCAATCCTCGACAGATACCGCGAGAGGGCAAAACAGCCGCCGCTCGAAGAGGACTGGCAACCGGTTATGATCTACTGCCCCCACTGCAGAAAGGAAGCAGAGTTCGTAAGCTGGGACGGCGAGTGGAAGGTCTCCTACAGATGTCCACACTGCGGAAGCCAGGGTGAGACCGACATAAGGGAGGGAAACGTGAAGCTCCGCTGGCGCGTTGACTGGCCGATGCGCTGGGCTCACTTTAAGGTTGATTTCGAGCCTGCTGGAAAGGATCATTTAGCTGCAGGAAGCTCCTACGATACGGGGAAAGAAATCTCCGAGAGAGTCTTCGGCTGGAAGGCTCCAATGACCCTAATGTACGAGTTCGTCGGAATAAAGGGCCAGAAGGGCAAGATGAGTGGAAGCAAGGGCAACGTTATCCTGCTGAGCGATCTCTACGAGGTTCTCGAACCAGGGATAATCCGCTTCATCTACGCGAAGGCGAGGCCGAACAAAGAGCTCAAGATAGATCTCGGCTTCGGTCTCCTCAACCTCTACGACGAGTTCGATAAAGTCGAGCGCATCTACTTCGGACTTGAGAAGGCTAAAAACTTGGAGGAAGAGGAGGAGTTAAAGAGAACCTACGAGCTGTCAATGCCAAAGGTTCCCGAAAGACTCGCGGCTCAGGCTCCCTTCAGGTTCCTTGTAACGCTCGTCCAGATGCCCCACCTCGACGAAGATGGTATACTCCGAGTTCTCCAGGAGCAGGGTCACGTCCCGGAGGAGCTGGCGCAGGAGGATGTCGAGAGGATAAGGCTCCGCATCCGCTTGGCCAAGAACTGGGTCGAGAAGTATGCTCCAGACGACGTTAAGTTCAGATTGCTTGAGAAGCCACCGGAGATTGAGCTGGAGCCGAAAGTGAGGAAGGCCATGCTCGAAGTTGCAGAGTGGCTGGAGAGGCATGACAGGTTCACCGTTGAGGAGCTCAACAACATAATCTTTGACTCGGCTAAAAAGCGCGGGATTCCGAGCAAGAAGTGGTTCAAGGTCCTCTATCAGGTATTCATCGGAAAGGATCGCGGGCCAAGGCTTGCACCATTCCTCGCTTCCCTTAACAAGGACTTCGTGGTGAAGAGGCTCCGCCTTGAGATCTGAACCGGGTGGTGGCAGTGATAAGGATAAGTGCACCGGCTCACCTTCACACAGGGAACCCCGATTTAAGTGGTGATCTCGGGAGGCTCTACGGGACGGTCGGCTTTGCCATTCAAACTCCAAGGCTTGAAATCGAGATCAGGAAGGCTGAGAAGGAGGGCTCGAACGATGAGGATGCACTTAAGTTCATCAAACGCTTCCGCAAGAGTCATGACTTCCCGCCGGTTGAGGTGAAGGTCAAAAGCTACATCCCCAAGTGGGTCGGCCTTGGCTTTCACACGACGCTGGCTCTGAGCATCGGCGAGGGGATCAACAGGCTCTTCAACCTCGGCCTTTCCTTCGAGGAAGTTGCCCTCGCCATGAGACGCGGCTTAATAACTGCCCTCGGCTTCTATGCAATGAAAACCGGTGGCTTCATCTACGAAGGAGGCTTTCCAGTTGATAAGAGGGAGAAGGCCGTTCCACCCCTGATTTTCAGGGATGAGGTGCCAGACGACTGGCTCTTCGTGGTTGCCGTTCCGGAGACGCCGAGAAAGGCCTTAGCTGAAATCAGGAAGAGGGAAGACGAAATACTCGAGGATCTCAAGAAAATGCCTCCAGAACTGGCCGATAGGCTTTCAAGGATGGTCCTCATGAAAATCCTTCCAGCTTTCGTCGAGCGGGACATTAAGACCTTCGGCGAGGGCCTCTACCAGTTCAACCACCTTCTAGGTGAGTTCTGGAGCGATTACCAGGAAAACGTCTACTGCTGTGACCTCGTTAAAGAGGGCATCAAGCTCATGCTCGGCAAAGCCTACTGTGCCTGTCAGACAAGCTGGGGGCCGGCTTTCTACGGCCTCGTTAAAGGAGAAGCCTCGGCCGAGGAAGTAAAATCAATTATCGAGTCCTTCCTCCATGAGAACGGCGACGGCGGAGATGTTTTCATAACGAAAGCTGACAACTGGGGGATGGTGGTGGAGCGTGGTTAAGGCGATAGGCATAGACTCCGGAACCAAGAGCATGGATCTATTCGGCTTTGACGACGAGGCCGGTGAGGTGATTGTTGACGCTGCCGTTGACAGGAACAGAGTAACGGAGAACCCCGCGATAATCGTTGACATTCTGAGGGAAGTGCAGGAGGAGTATGGAAAGATCGACGCAATAGTCGGCCCTTGTGGCTATGGAATACCGCTAAAGCTCGCCAGAGAGACCACGGATGAGGAGATAGCGCTGGCGACGTTCATCAGTGAGGCCGACGTGAGGAGGCGACTAAAGATAGTCGGCTTGAGGGAGCTTATGCTTTTGCTGAGGGAGGCAGAGGATTTAAACGTCTACTTCACCCCTGGGGTTATCCACCTTCCGACGGTTCCCGAGTGGAGGAAGGCCAACAGGATTGACCTTGGAACCGCTGACAAGGTCTTCACAGTGGCTTTGGCGATGGTGAAGGAAGCTGAGAGAAAGGGCATTCCTTACTCCGGGACGAACCTCATAGCGGTCGAGGTCGGCTTCGCCTACACCTCGGCGATGGCCGTCAAAAACGGCCAGATAGTTGATGGGATGGCTGGGACGGCCGGCTTTCCCGGTTACCTCGGAATGGGCTTCATGGACGGCGAGCTAGCATACGCTTTAGCTAACTCCCTGGACGACTTCGGAAAGCTTACCCTCTTCCAGGGAGGAGCATCTTACATAGCTGGAATCGACCCCTTCTCGATCTCGCCGGAGGAGTTTGTGAAGCTAGCTAAGGACGACGGGAAAGTTGAGAAGGGCTACAAAGCTATGATTGAGGCCGTCGTCAAGGATGTCTTCAGCCTGCTCCCATCAACGGTGCCAGAGTCAATCTACATCAGCGGGCGCTTTTCGAGGATTCCGGAGTTCTTCGAAGACGTGAAGAGGGCCCTTGAGGATGCCTTTGAGAGCTACGGCTTCTCAGTCGAGGTTCTTAAGCTGGAGAGCAGGGCCAGAGCGAAGGAAGCCGCTGAAGGAAGCGCGATAATAGCCAATGGAATAGCCGGAGGAGAATACAGAGGACTCGTTGAGGCACTCAGGTTAAGGGAGAGTTCCGGTTCGATCTTCGACTGGGTAAAGCTGAAGGAGCGCAACAAGCTTAGGATTTTCGAAAAGCTAATCCTTTGAGTGAATTTTTTTAAGCTTAGCTTTTTATTCCCTCCTTCAAATTCTTTCCGGTGGTGTTCATGGAGTTCAACCTCATAATAACCGGTGTCGGTGGTCAGGGCGGGTTAACCCTTTCGAGAATAATCGGCAACGCGGCAATGGTTGAGGGCTACGGTGTTAGGATAGGCGAAACCCTCGGAATGAGCCAGCGCTATGGTAGCGTTCTGAGCTACCTCAGGTTTGGGGAAGGGGTTTATTCACCCCTCATCGAGGAGGGAGAGGCTAACCTGATGATTGCTCTTGAGCCGGCCGAAGCTTTGAGGAACGCGCGCTTTCTGAGCGGGAAGAGCACCGCGATAATCAACGCCTATCCAATCCACACGGCAACCACTTTAGTCGGCAAGGAGCGCTATCCTAAGCTTGATGAAATAAAGGAAGCAATCGGGAGAATTTGTTTGGTTTACATGATGAACTTCCAGCGTGAGGCTGATAAAATAAACCCAAGGACTCTGGGAGTCCTCATGCTCGGCTACGCCTACGGTAAGGGCTTAGTCCCGCTGAAGAAGGAGTCCCTGCTTGAGGGCATAAAATTCACCCTCCGTGAGAAGCTCTGGGAGATGAACTTCAGGGCGTTAGAGCGCGGCATAGAGCTGGCTGGTGGATGATTCCTCTTTCTCATCTGTTGTTCTTGATGAAGAAAGAATAGAACACCGCGGTTGCCACCCCATATAAAAGGGCCGTTGCATAAAAGGGGTAGCTCAGGGAAGTCGCGAAGAGCATTCCCCCGAGGTAGTTTCCGGCACCGCGCATGAAAGTCGAGAAGGCCTGTCTTATTCCGGAAGCGGTTGCCTTCTCCTCCGTCGAGAAGAAGCCCATCATAAAGGAGGTGTTAACCGGCCAGACAATATTCATCAGGATAGCCCTTGCTATGTAGACAGTCGCCGCAAGGATGAAAGTTCCTATCGAGGGAAAAACAAGGAAGAGGAACGTGGCAGCCCCCTGGAAGTAAGTTATAACTTTAACGGGGCCCATCCTTTTTACCAGGCCCGGGAGGAGGAAGGAACCGAGCCCCATCGCTAGCTGCATCACGAAGAAGACGCCACCTATTGAGGCGAGGTTCTTCCCGAAGCGCAGGTTGAAGTAGATGCTCATGTAGGGTATCGTTATCCCCGCGCCGAGTCCTATAAGTGCGCTCGGAAGGGAGAACTTGAGTATTCTCATAACCAGTTCCTTCCTCCACCTTACTCTCTTTCCTCTGACGGGGGCATCTCTAACCACCATGAGGGCAGGGATTACGAAGGCGAACTGGAGGAGGGCAATGGCAACAGTGGCTCTGTATGCTTGCACCTCCCCAAGGTTTCTCCCCGTGAGGTACTCCGGCAGGACTCCCGCTAATAAGATGCCAAAGGCGTTGAAGAGCGTCCCAAGGCCGAAGCTCCGGGAGAAGGCCTCGTGCCTCCTTTCCGCGGGAACCAGCTCGCTGAGGAAGGCCGAGAAGTTTGGTTGCCTGAGCCCCATATTGATCCCAACGAGTAGAAAACCCGTCAGAAGGACAAGTGTACCGCCGTCGAGCACCTGGAGGAACCTCCCCGTGAGGCCTAGGAGGGCACTTATAAGGAGGGTTCTCTTGTAGCCCAATCTCAGCGACAGGGGACCGGCGAAGAGGAAGAAGAGCCCGGCCGTGACTGTCTGCAGTGAGAAGAACGTCCCCATCATACCCGTCCCGTAACCGAGTGCCTTAAGGTAGAAGGGTATTATGAAGAAGGAGAACTGGAGGAAAGTCTGGCCGAGCGCGTTGGCCGTTATGATTATCCTCGCGTCCCTTCCGTATGAATTGAGCATGCTGTAACATGTATCTTAGCGTTTATAAGTATATCGAAGTGAAGCCTTTAAGCCCGTTATCTATATAGTCCTTGGTGCCAGCTATGGAGTTCAGGAAGATACAATTTACCGGCAGGAGCTCATATATTATTTCACTGCCCAAGAAATGGGTTCGCGAGAACAGCCTGAAACAGGGTGATACTGTCCCGCTGGTCATAAACCCCGATGGGAGCATAACGATATTCCCGAAGGAGCCGAAAGAGACCAGTGAAAAAAAGCTTCTGAAGATATCGACTGGGTTCTCGCCGGACATGGCCATAAGGCTCGTGATCTCGGCATACATACAGGGTTATGACGTCATTGACATAATCTTCTCGGATGAAATGCCCCTGTACAAGGTTAAGGTCAGGAAGGTTCTCCA
>NZ_JALTCZ010000064.1 GCF_027008145.1 Thermococcus sp.
GATACGGCTCTCGTCCCCTATGTGGGGTCTGATAAGATATCCGAATATCTTCTCCCTTTCCCTCGGGTCGTTCTCATACCTCAGGAGAACCTTGTCGAAGCCCACTACAATCCTGAACCTGTGCTTTTCCCTAATGGACTTCACTATCTCCTCGTAGTGCTTTTTCCTCACGGGTGGTTCCTCGTTCAGATCAACTTTTCCAAGTATGTTTCCCGTTGGGATTATACCTCCCATCTTGATCACGGGTGAGCTGTCTATTAGAGAAATATCCACGCCGGAGAGATGCAGGTGAGTCCTGAATACGTGGAGCTGGTCGAGTTCGTCAACTATTATGACGTTATCCACGCCTACAAGACTCCTCAAGATTCCATAAAAGAGCATATGCACGGGTTCTTCTGGGGTGTATTCAACTAGTATATCTTCCCCAGGTTGAAGTTTTTGAGCAAATTTTTCAAACACTATAATCTGGTCATTGGCCATAATCCTCTCCCCTGGTTAGAAAAATATGGAGGGACGTAAAAAGGTTTCGATGCGATCAACATTTTAGAAATTTTTTCTATTTTTCAAACACGTAGAAGTACCTATCAAGGCTCTTGTGAACCCTCTGGTAGTACCTACCGACAGGTCTGAAGCCGAGCTTCCCGGCCTCTTCCTCCCCCCTGAAGTCAGCTGGAAAGGCTATGACGAGCCTCCCACCCGGTTTAAGAACGTTATAGATACTCCTCAAAACAGCCCTGTAGAGCTCGTCCCTCCTCCTGCCCGCGAGGGTTGCGGAGGTGCCGTAGGGGGGGTCAGTGGCAACGGCTTCAAACCTCCTGCCCGGGAACAGCTCCTCCAGCCTCGTGGCGTCTCCAAGTTTAACCTCGTAGTCGGTTATGCCGTAGTGCCTCAGGTTCCTCTCGGCACCTTCCACCATCTCCGGCTTAATGTCTACGCCGTAAACCTTCAGGCCGAGAAGGCCAGCCTCGATGAGTATCCCGCCGGCGCCCATCATCGGGTCAAGGATTTCTCTCCTTGCCTTCGTGAGGTTCACAAGGGCCCGGGAAACCCTCGGGTGGAGGGATATCGGCCTAAAAAAGGGCCTGTGGTGGGCCTTTCTCATCTCGAATTCCTTCGGGTCGAAGAAGCGGAGCCTTATTCCTGTGTACAGCCTCTCCCCACAGTAAACCCTGACAACTGTATCCGGTTTTGATAGGTTTACCCTAAAGCCCCGGGCGTGTATGGCCGCTCCGAGCTTCCGGGGGAGGTCAGTAACGTTGTGCCTGCAGTTGGCCATTGTCTCGGTATCGACTTTGAAAGCCCCTCTGATTGGCCATTTCGCTTTTTCGGCCTTCTCAAGGAGCTGTTCGATGGATTTGGCCTCGACAATCAGCTCCCCGTATTCGTGAGCCAGCCCAAGTCTGTTGAGGTGTGGGAAGACTCTCTCATCTCCCGTGACCTTCAGCAGGAGGTAGTCCTGGCCGACAACCTCTTCCCCGGCCAGCTCAAGCATGGCTCTAACCTCGTCCCGTGCCATCTCTGGAAGGTTCCCCAGGATTTCAACGTAGAGCACCCTCTTCCCTCCCAGTGTACTTCAGGACGACGAAGTCCCTGTAGTCCATAACCTTTTCGAAGCCCTTCCGGAGGTAGTAGGAGTAGGCTTCAAGGTTCGGAAATGTTACAACGTAGGGCGTTTTCCCGAGCTCCCTCAACCGATGGATGGCGAAGGAGAGGAGCATCGAGCCGTAGCCTTTTCCCCTCACCTGTGGGGATGTCATGAAGAACTCTATCAGGCCTGCCTTCTTGTCCCTTATTTGCTCGGGAACCCACCAGACGTCCTTCTCAGTCAGGTTGTAGACGAGGGCAACAGTCCCCAGGATTTCGTCATCCCTCATTATATAAAGCTCATCGAACTCCCCTCTCAGGCGGAACTCAAGGAAGGGCTCGTAGACCCTCCTAAAGTCCTCAAAGTCATCAGGGGAGGGCTTCTCCTCGACCCACTCCAGGGCCGGATAGGCACCGTTAGTGCTCTGATAAACCTTAAACACGAACATGAGGAGCTCTTTCTTCATCTCTTCCGGCCTTTCAGCCCTTTCGATTCTCATTACTGTCCACCAAGTTTTATTAAGGTGGCCGGTTAAATATAATTTGGTGGTTCCATGAACGAGCTTGAGGCCTTAGCCCTAGCCCTTGAAGTCGAGAAGGCCGAGCTGAAGTTCTACCTGAGGCTCGCAAGGAAAGCGGGGGACGAGAAGGCCAGGAAGATGTTCCTGTTCCTGGCGAAAGAAGAAGCTGAGCACTGGGACGAGTTCGAGAAGGCCTTCCTTGAGAGGGTCGCCGCGGAGTGCAGGCTTCCGGCTGTAAGCGAGGAACTCCTTGAGAAACTCCTTGTCAAGGAACCGGAAAGCCTGAGTGAGGTTGATGCCGTAAAGGTGGGCATGGAGCAGGAAAAGCTGACCTGGGAGGTCTACGAGAAAGCCGCTGAGGAGGCGGAGCATGAGGGTGTTAAAAGAATCTTCGAGGAGCTGGCGAAGGTAGAGAAGGGCCACTACGAGCTTCTTAAGGCGCAGTACGACTCGATAATGAAGACGGGCATATGGATGGACTACCAGGACTTCAGCCTGGAGGTTGACTGACTTATTCGACCAGCACGTTGACGAGCTTTACGTTTCTTCCTGTTTTTCTCCGTATGGTCTCTATTATTTCCGGGTCGTTGA
>NZ_JALTCZ010000065.1 GCF_027008145.1 Thermococcus sp.
TTGAGAAAGCTATCGCCTTGATGTACTGTTGGAAGTTAATTGCTTCATAGTCATACAGACGTTCAAGCCTCCTAAAGAACTCCCGTGCATCTTCAATCGTAAGGAACGGTGTTTTTAGTTCCTGTTCCCTCTTCCCAGCCTTGTTTGCAGTCGCACCTGCCCAGTCCAAGATTTTTAAGTTGTGCTCGGGCATTCCAAGGTCTTTGAGAACACGTTTTACTATCTTGAGCCTCTTAGACGCCGCTACACTAGAATATGCCGCCAAGACTTCTTCGACGTATTGCTCAAGCTTTCTAGAGGTGATTATGTATTCAACATCTTCCACCGGTGGTTCGATTTTAACCTTACTGCGTCCCCTGTTGCTACCCGTTCTTAAAGTTCCTGTCCTGATGAACTCAACAAACTGCCACACAATTCTCTCAACCTCCTTGATTGTACTGCTGCTTCTCTTAGCACCCTTGTTTGAGGCGTAGTTCTTGATGTACTTCTCAAGTTCCACTTTTGAGACCTTGTAGACTATGTTCTCGGGTTTGTATTTCAGCACCTTTATTTCAGCCATCTCGGTTCCCTCGCTTAGATTCCTAATATCGACTAACTTGGACATTCTTTACCACCCTAAATAGTTCGATTTTGCCCCCCACTCCAACTATTCAAAACTGCGAGGGAACCGCTACCGCGCAGTCGCTATCACTGTTCATACCTGTTCAGGGGGCGATGTTGTGTAAAGTCCGCAAACTAAAAACATTGTCATTTTAGAATTTTCATGTTAATTTTCCTGTTATTTGTCGTTGTTATTAACATATTAATGTCAAAAATGAATAAAAGAATGAACGAAATTTCAGAAAAATCGAAGGTCCCCCATGACTTTTTCATATGCCTCTTGTAGCTCATCTATCGTATGATGCGAGTAATGGAGGGCGTTGATATCGTATCTGATAGAATGACCCATCAATAGCTTTTTAATAGTTGCATTACCGTTTCTCCGGTCCCATTCCTGCGCGAAAAACTTGCGCATGTGTTTAGAGCGGAGTTTCTGATTTCGGAGCGGGCTCTTTCTCCTGAATGGCCGTTGAAGTTGGGGTATTGTAGCAAGAGGTTGAGTCAGATTGGGCCGATAAGTCCTGATGTAGTCCTCTAGGAGCTCTTGGACTTCTTCTGTGAAAAATACAACACGGCTTTGTCCTGTCTTGGTTTGATTAGTTCTTAAATAGATTCTACGAGTTTCAAGATCTATTTCTTTTAATGCTACTCTTCCCAACTCACTAACTCGTATTCCCGTTGTCGCCATTAGCAACATCGCGGTTACAAACTGATCCTTCTTTTGGTCATCAAAACGACCGCTTAGGTAAAGTGACTCGACTATGCCAAGCATGTGTTTTATGTCCCTAACAGTTACTATTGTTAGGTCAATGTCTAACTCCTTTGGGGCCTTTAGGGACCCTACCAAGTCAATGCCAGCAACACGGAAGAGTTTTTTGAGATAGGTTATGTTTTTGCGATAAAACGAGACTGAATATGTTGCTCGAAGAGTCTGAAGATAGTCTCTGAGATCCTTGAGGGTAAAGATGTACATTCCCTGGTGTTCTTTCGTCGCTTTTTCTAAGAAACTTTCCACTAT
Organism: Thermococcus sp.; assembly: GCF_027008145.1. Classification (GTDB taxonomy): domain Archaea; phylum Methanobacteriota_B; class Thermococci; order Thermococcales; family Thermococcaceae; genus Thermococcus. Next base: position 1,619 of record NZ_JALTCZ010000065.1, read on the forward strand.
GTACTCCACGCTTTTCTTGTGGTTGCGGGATACCGATCTCGCATCCAGTTCAAGGAAAAGCTTCTCAATGTCCTCTGGAGTTATCACGTAATATTGGTTCGAATTTTGAACTTGCAGATATTGCCTGTAGCGCCTCTGTTTGTTGTTTTCATGATATCTCTGTGTGAATCTGTTCACTTGTTTCGTTAAGTTTAAATACCATTCATTTTCCAATATTGCTGTATTGTGTTCTTTTCTTCCAGCTTGCAGGCCTTTGGATCCCGCGACCCGGGTTCGAATCCCGGCGGGGCTACCATAGAAACTTTGCTTATGCAAAGTTTCACCAAAGTTGGCAACTCCTATTGAAAGGCCGATTCTGGGTGTTTTTTTCTTTACATAACTGTTTGGAAGTGAGAACTTCCCCATTGTTTCCCAATATGGGTTTAACTTTAAAATCGACGTCCTTTGGACGCCAGGAGAGAATAAACCCTATTTCACCAGGCTTTTCCAAAGTGTTCTCACCTGAAAATGGACATCTGGCGTGTAAAATCAGTTTGTATGGATGTTCATTATGGGGAGAGCTATATGCTTTTGGTTAAGCTTTGCGCAAACAAAGCTTGCTAGAACGCAAACTCCTCTACCGTAAACGTCTCCATGACTCTCTCGAAGTCAGTCTCAGGGGCATAGGTGAAACCGCAGTTGTGGCACTTCAAAGCCCCGTTCTCCTCGCTCAGAGGAGAGAAACAGACGGGACAGCGGTATTCCTCGCGCTTCAGCCCCTCGTAGATTTCATCGCGCATCACAAGAAGATTCAGCTCACTCTCCCAGTCTTCGTGGAGCATGCCCCAGTAGGGAACCTCGACAGGATAGAAGTCCTCCAGGATCAGGGCGTTTATCCCTATACCCCTTACCCCCAGCGGGAGCTTTTCAGCGGGTTCAATCGAGACAACGTACTGGTCGTAGAACTCTATGCCTTCGGCCCTTATTGTGAGACCATGGGAAAGCCTTGAGCGGAGCGGGACAAGCTGGAGGAAGAGGTTCTCCCGCTCAACATCCCAGCTTGCGCTTATCGAAAGGCCTTCCTTCGTGAAGAACTGGGTTATGTAGCGGTCATTCCTCTGCTCCCCGGCGAAGGAGAAACCCAACTTACCCATGGCCCTGGAGAGAAAACCCGGTCGGGGGAGCTTTCGATAGGTTATCAGGTACTCCCCTATCCAACCTGCTAAGGGCATGGAGTAACCGATGAAAACCTGCCTCTGAACCCGGAGGTAGGCAACACTGGGGAGGAGCTTGAACTGGCTCATCGGGGAGAAAATTGGAAGAGGAAGTATAAATATCTAACTCCCAAAGAACTCGTCGAGGCTCACCCTCCTCTTCCTCTTTGACCTCGCACGCTTCTCTTTCTTGACTTCATCTTTGATGGTCTTTGACTTTTCGCCTGTTCTGGGCTTCTCTTCAGTCTCATTGCTCTCACGCTTCCTCCCTTTCCCGTTGAACTCGTCGAGGTAGCCGTTCCTTTTCTTGGAGTGACCCGTCCGCTCCTTTATCACCTTCTCGCAGACATCGGCGGAGAATCCCATGAGGGTCCTCTGCTTTTCTGGCAAAACGTTCTCGAAGAGGGTCTTTATGTCCTTCTCGGTCATACATATCCTCTGCTTCGTGTAGTCCTTGACCCGATAGCGGGTAACGAGCATTTTCGCGGTAGGGAGGTACTTTTCTACGGCGCCCTTGCTGACTGTCAGAACTATCTTTCCTCCACACTTGGGGCATTTTCCTGTCAAAGGCGGTCTCCGATACTTCGTGTTGCACTTCACACAGCGGAACTCCTGCCTTGTAAAGCTCCTCAGATTGCCCCTCAAATCGGGAATCAGGTGGGAGTTGAGTATGGTTTCAGCTACATGGTGCTCGTCAACGGCCCTTATTCTTTCGGCAAGGGCGAGCTGCCTCTCAACCTTATCAACCATGTCGCCGAGCTGTTTGTAGAGGCTCATCTTCGGACCCAGGCCGATGTCATCGGTGTCGTGGGTAAACTTTATCCCCTCGTACATCTCGGGCTTTCCAAGCCTGTCCTCAACGCGCTCGATGGCCTTTACCTCCTTAGGGGATTTCATCTGATAAGTCGCCTCATAGAACTCAAGGGGATAATAGCGGACGACGTCCATGTTGTGAACCTCACTGTCCACCTCGCGCGGGTCCAACCTTGTGGTAACGACGAGCGGGGCGTCCATCTTGCCGCCGCGCTTCTCGGGTAGATAGTACCTGCTGAAGTTGAGGAGAGCATCAAGGAGGAGCATGACCGCGTCCTCGTCACCATCACATTGATGAGTTATAATATTTTCATTAATTAGAACATTATGGTACTTTTTAGCATTAAGTGAGAACACAAAGTCATTTCCTAGTTTGACATACTCGATACGCCTAACTTTGACAAGCCATCCCAGCTCGTGAGAATACCTGTCATTGTTGTTCCTCTGGTTAGAATGACTGGAGTAGACAGCGTTCTTGCGCTTACTAACGAATCCAATCTCCCTAAAGAACCTGTGGTAGTGTTCCCCAGCGATGTTGAGAGCATAGACCATGGAGACAGGAGGCTCACTACCATGTTTGAAGTGGTAAAGCCTACCCCCAGCATTGCCCCTATTAGCGTTTTTGTCAAAAGTGTAGTAGCCTCTGATTCCAAACTTTGAAAGCAACAGTGTTTCAACGTCCTCAAGGAGAGCCCTGTTAATGCTGTAGACAACCACCCTTGGAACGGTGCTAAGGGAACTTCCGTCGCCCTCAAAGTAAGTTCTGAGCATCTCTGCAACTGCCTCTTTTGGAAGGGTGTACACCATTGCCGGAATGCGCTTTGTGTGGGCGTTCTTCCCGGCTTTGAGAACTCTTGTGAAGAGCAGATAGAGAACGCGGGAACCCACAGTAACTTTCTCGGCCCTCTCGTAGATTCCAAAGCCCTCTCCAAAGGCTTCCCTAAGGGCTCTCTTCAAATCCTCCCTGGCCTCTTCATCTTCGATTGAAAAGCTGATCTGATAGACACTGGCACTTTCCCTGGCGTAGCCCTCGGCGAGATAGTAGCCAAGAACCCTCATCAGAGGCTTTATCGGGACGAAACGATTGATGCGAACTTTATCCCTCTTGAAACCTATTGAACACTGGGGGGCCTTGGATATCGAGATGCCTTTCTCTCTGAGGAACCGAAGCAGAACTTCAAGGGGCACGAAATCTCTTCTCAGATAATCCGGACTGACATAACCATCAGCGCCAACCCCATTAAGCCATTCGGCAAGCCCCCTAACCATTATCCTGTCCCAGAGCTCTTTGAACTCTTCCCTCGCGAACTCCTGGAGAAGGTCGAGCTGCTCAACTTCAGTTTCTGGAAGGGCGAGCCTCGGGATGAGTATTCTGTCACCTTCCCTAACCTCAAAAGCCCTCTTCTCAACGAACTTTCCGTCCTCATAGACGAGAACCGGATGGTCAACAGTTGTCTCGAAGCTCCTGCCGAGCTCAAGCTCAAAGCGGATGATGTGGTCAGTGCTTGGCGCTTTTATAACATCTTCAACATCGGTTAGGACGACCCTGCCGCCCTCTGGGTCGAAAGAGTAGACCTTTACTTCCCGCTTTGGCTTTTTCCTAACATAGGCCATGTTCTCATAGTGCTCGTCCTCAAAGAGCTCGTACAGCTCTTCCAGCGTTATCCTCTGTGGAACACCGTCCACCTGAACCAAAATCCTCGTGTCACCCGGGAAGCAGTTCCTTCTCTTCGCGGCGTGATAATACGGATGGGCATAACCTACTAAAACGTCGGAGAAGCCTATGATCCTCCCGATTATCCCTGCTGAGGTGTGCGGTGCCAAACCTATGACCAGATGACCAACAAGATCCTCCATCTTCTCGGCGTTGTAGAAGCGCGGTAAGCCGTAGAACTTCTCAAGGAGGTCGTCTATGAAGCGCGCGACCTTGAGGAGGTATTTTCCAGCCTCATAGGGGAGTATAACATCCTGAACTTTAAGCTCCAGTATCTGGTCGTCCCGCTCAAGGGGCCTCCCCTCGAAGTCGTGGGTGTAGCCGAGCTCCCTCAATTTTTCTACACTAGTGCCTATCTCCTTAGGCTTGAAGTGTGTTATCGGGGCATCGGTGGCGTCAAAACGTATCGTGCCGTCTTTGAAGACGTAGACCTCGTTTTTGGCCCTCAAGAGGCCCTTCTCAAGGGGTTCTGCCATCTTATAGCCCGAGGTCATCCCCTTTACGCCCTTAAGCTTGTCTATCCCATAGATCTTGACGTTCTCCATGGCCTGGCGGAGCAGTTCAGAAGGCTTTATCGTCCTCCTCGCGTAGGGCTTGAGCTCGACGTCACAGCGCGGACAGTGGAAGTCAAAGGCCTCGGCCTCGCTCTCGGTGTAGTCGGCGTTGCACTTGGGACAGTGCCACAGGAGCTCCTTCCTCGTTCCACAGCGGGGACATAGATGCTCCGGCCCGACGTGACCGCACTTCGGGCACTTGAAGAAGGCTATCTCGACGCTCGCTATCTTGCCCTCCTCAGCGGCCTTCTTTATGTCCCTGCTCGGACCCCCGGGTAAGCCAATAGGGAAGAGAACCTGGACGGGTGGCTTCATCTTCCTCTCCTTGGCCTTCTCGGGCCTGCCCATCCTCGCCCCAATCCAGCTTATCCCTCTATCGCGGAGCTTTATCCCGTCCTTCTCATTGATGAGGTCTATGACTGTGAAGAAGGGCTTGGCTTTAAACTCCCACTCGAGATTGCCGAGCGGTGTTAAGAGTGCGGAGCTCCAAGGGTAGTCAACAACTATAACCTTTCTCCTATCTTCAGTTCTCTCAAGCCTGTGAGGCAGTCCCAGAAGTTCGAGGTAGCGCTTTATCTTGGCGTCGTTGTCGAGGATCACTTTTCTCGCGAACTTTATCTTCCTGAACTCGTCCCACTCGATCTGAGCGTTCACCAAAGCCCTCTGGAGCTCTTCCGCTTCCTCCGGCTCAAGTGTGTTCCAGTAGAGGGTGTAGTATGGGTGGAACGGAATGTCGAGAACCTTTGAAAGGTGTATCGCCTCCTCCACGCTCGGCCTGACGCGAAGCGGATCACGAAGGAGGTTCCACAGAAAATCAGGATCAACCCCGATGTACTCAGCGGCCTCCCCAACTGCCTCCCTCGAGTTCTCCTCAAAGGGTCTGAGTTCGACCTCGTAGGTCTCGGCTACGGCTTTAACGAGCTCCTGAACCCACCATTCCTCGACGTAGTTGGCTGGCAAAAGGGTCTGGTTGTTCTCGACGAAGTCCCCGAAGTTAACCAAGGCGTCGCCAACGTAGAGTATCTCGGCGATCTCATTGCGAACCTTTAGGGCCGTCTCGTAGTCGTCGACTCTCACAACCGAGCCGTTCTTGAGCTTGACTATCGGCCCCTCAACTGTAGTTGCTGGAGTTACGATACAGCCCTTTCCGGGCCTCTCCGTCTTCATCTGCGTTCCGATAGCTATGAACTCATCGAGGATAAGCATCGTAGCTGGATTGACGCTCCATGTGGCGAAGCCAGAAACCCTAGAACGGCCGTAACGGAGCCTAAAACCGCCGTTCGTTGAGGGCTCGGCGAAGAGGGGCCTTCCACCTATTATCTCCTTCGTGTACTTATTGTTGGGGGCGATATTAGCTTTAAAGCGCTCGTAGAGTTCGTAGTAGAAGCCCTTCTCGACCTTTTCCTTAACCTTAACTTTCCCAGCTTCCCCGACCTTTGACTCCTCCAAGGGTTTTTCTTCGGCTTTACCCTTTTCCTTGGCCTCCACGAACTCCTTTATCCAGTCCCAGCCCTCGATGCCCATCTTGTCTATGTACTTAACCAGCTTCTTGGCCTTCTGAAGGACACCTTCAGCTAAAACGAGTATAGCACCACCGCGCAGGTGGTTGGTCTCAACACCGGGAACATCCCTGTGTGAGACCTCGACCTTATCGGTTTCTTCGCCCGTTATCTCTATCGGGATGTTCTTCATGGCGAGTCTAACCTCGTCTGCCTCGGGGTGATACTGCAGCCTAGTTACGGCCCTGTGGTAGAGGTCAACCTCCTCGACCATTCTCTCTACGTGGTCATTACTCGGCTTGAAGCGGTCGAGACCGAGCTTCTTCCTCACGTAGTCGCCGACGAGGACGCTCAAGGCCTGGGCAGTTCCACCGGAGCTCCTTATCGGGCCGGCATAATAGAGGGCGAGGTACTCACTCCCGTCAGCCCAAGTGTTGCGTTTGATTTTAACGTCAGCGATGCCCTCAAGGGGGGCAGAAACGATGCCCTCAGTAAGGATAGCCAAAGCTGTTCTAACGGCCTGTTCGGCATAGCGCTCCTTGCTACCTAGGTCGCCGAACTTGCCGTCTATTATCTCGTCGACTATATTAAGGGCGGCAAGCTCCTTTCCGTACTCCTTGACGAGCTCCCTTATGCGCCCTGCAACGCCAGGAGGCCCTACAAGGCTCTCGACACGGCCGGCCATGTCAGTTGCCTGTGGAACCTCGACATCAGGACTTGGATCCTTTCCCTCTGAGCGGGCTTTCCTCGCTATCTCGTAGGCTTTATCGATCTCGCGTTGGAGCGACTCAAAGTAGGCCTTCATCTCGGGTGAGTAGAGCTCCATGTTTGCTCACCCTCCGGAATGAGCCCGGATAAGCCTCCCAGTTATTTCTTTTCCTTTGTCCTCGCCAAATTCCTTAAACAATTCAAGAAGTTCATTGTATGTCCCGTGCCCACCAATAAAATCCCAAAATTCAGAACCGATTAAAACCTCATTCTGAATGTCGAAATACATGCTTGTGAAGCTCCAACGATATCGGGATTTCTCTTCCCCAAAGGGATTATATAGCATTCCATAGTATGTTTTTGAACTGGGATACGTTGCGAGAAGATATAAAAACTTCTCCTTGGTTCGTCTTGTTTGATCTTTGTTGGGCTTGGGGGACTTGATTTCAATGAAATAATGGGGTTTTCCATCGTAGAGATAACGGTCAACAACGATTTTCTTGATGGATGAATCCTGAGGCTTTGGAATATCCACCGGATATGGCTTCACCCGCCCGGCAGCAACGTCTTCAAGGAACCTATTAACAAAGCTTTCCACGTTCGGGGAAGCAGTTACTTCAAAAGCTGAATTCCGCTTTACAACTTCCCACTTGCCACTATCTTCCGCGATGATCTTGGATATATACTCAAAAACACCCTGTCCAAGTGACGTCGAAAATGACCTGAAGAAGCTTTGAATGCGGAGAAGTTCTTTGGGAATCAAAGCCATATGGAACGACTTATAATTCCCTTTCTCAGGGTCAAAGAGTGCTTTTTCAAGAACCTCATCCTTGATAACTTGAGGGTCAT
>NZ_JALTCZ010000066.1 GCF_027008145.1 Thermococcus sp.
GCCCCGAATCGGGAAACTCCGAGAGACAGCCTCTCCTCAAGCCTCTCCTCGCTTGGAATTAAATAGGCCCTCAAAAGCTCGGCCTCCTTCAGGAGGTAGTCTATGTGCCAGTGGAGTTTTTTCTCCCTTGCGAAGTGCCTCTCAACCCTCTTTTCGAGCGAGTTCATGGCAGAGCCCACATAGACGTAGTAGCCTTTCCTCAGGGAGAACTCCCTAGCCCTTGTCTTTACAGTCTTATCTCCCCTCAGGCGTATCACAAGGAAGTAAGAGCCCTTCATGAAACATCCTTCGGCTTATCATTTATAAACCCTTGACCCTACTGTGTCCGGTGTGTCGGATGGTTGAGAAGAGAAAGAAAAGGCCCGTAGAGGACTTCGCCTGGCAGGAGTACGAGAAGGAGGTGTTTGAGAAGACCTTCCCTGCCCTCGCAAGGGAGCTTGGGGATGAGAGCCTGCCAGTAAAGGCCTATCGTGTCAGCGAGGTGGAAGGGGAGGTCGAGGCTGAACCCGTTGACTTTTCGGGCTACGAGCCTACTATAATGGACTTCTTGAGGAGATGCGAGACCGACGAGGAGGCCCTTGAGATAATCAACTGGATGGAGGAGAGGGGCGAGATAACCCCCGGGATGGCGAGGGAGCTTAGGGTTACGCTGGCGAAGAAAGGAGTTAGGGCTTTTGGATCAAAGAAGGAGTGGGGCTGGTACGAGAGGCACGGGAGGCGCTGAGGTGAGAACTTTCATAATAAAGGCGTCGAAGACCCACACATCGCCGGACTTCAGTTTAGACGACCTCCCCGGGACGAGCGGGAGGATAGATGTGCTCTGCAGATTCTTGAACAGTACCTTCCTTCTCTCCCACGGTTTTAGGAGGGATGTAAGGGCATGGTTGCTTCTCTATGGTCCTCCAAATCCTCCAAAGGCTATAAGGTTTGAAGGGCAGAGGCTCAGGGCCAGGCTCAACCCGGACGAGAGGAGCACGGCGAAGCTGATAATAAGAGCCCTAGAGACGGGAAAAGCCATCAGGGAACCGAGCAGAGAACTAGAAGTCCTTCCGGGTTTATACATTAGCAACATGACGTTTGAAGACGTCGTGAGGAGAACAGTGAAGGAGTCCAGGCTCTTCTACCTCCACGAGGAGGGGAGACCCATTCAGGAGGTGAGCTTTCCCCAGAACGTTGCCTTCGTCCTCGGAGACCACGAAGGTCTTCCGGGGGAGGACGAGAGGTTCCTTGAGGGGATAGCGGAAAAAATAAGCGTCGGGAGGAAGAGCTACCTGGCCTCTCATGTCGCTGCCTTCGTCAACATATTCCTAGACTCGCTCACTCCTCAGCCTTGAGCCTCAGCGAGGTGTGCTCCTGCTTGAGCTCCTCGATCTTCTCGGTGAGCTCATCAACAAGCTTTTTGATGCTGAGGGAGAGCTCCTCAATGGCTTTAACCTTCTCCTCAAGCTCCCTTTCCCTCTCTTCAACCTCCTCCATGGCCTTTGCCAGCCTCTCCTCCTCAGACTTCTTATAGACCTCGACCTTGAGGGAGTCGTAGTCCCAGACTATCTGGCCGTTGGAAATATTAAAGTCAACGGTTATTCTCACGACATCCTCCTTGGCAACCCCCATCTCCTGGAACTTCTCGAAGAGCCTTTGGTTCAGTTCACCGGCGGCCCTGACGACCTCCTTGGGGTCAACCTTCCCCTTAGTCAGGGCAAAAAGGACGCGCCTAACCTTGTGGGCGTAGCCGCTCGCCCTGACATAACCGCTGCTCAACCTCATGGACACCACCAAAGTTCTATTCGCAAAAGGTGCATAAATGCTTAATGGTGGTCGCCGGTGAACATACCCATCTTTAGATCCCCGGGAGCGGTAAGTCCACTCACTCCCACAGGATAGTCGAGCGCTACGGCCTGACTTACATCTCCTCCGGCGATATAATCAGGGAGGAGATAAGGGAGGGGGAGCGAACTTGACAGGGAGATGGAGCGCTATTTGGCCGAGGGCCAGCTGATACCTGACACGATAGTGAATACATTGGTTATATCCGGGCTCAGACGACGGAGGGATAACTTCATCCTCGACGGCTACCCCAGGACTCCGGGAAGAGGTGATAGTCTTCGAAAACTACCTCTACGACCACGGCATACAGCTCGACCTTGCCTTGAGATTTTCATAAGTGAGGACGAGAGCGTCGAGAGAATAAGCGGGAGGCTTATATGCCCCAACTGCGGTCTATCACCTTCGCTACAGGCCCTCCAGGGTTCCGGGAATTTGCGACGTCTGTGGCTCAAGGCTCGTAAAGCGAGAGGACGACCTGCCGGAGGTCGCGAGGGGAAGGTATAAAACCTACACCAAGAACATGGAGCCGATTATAAGTCGAGGGTGATATACGTCAGGGGTGAGGGCGAGGGATGTATAGGGGAAGTCTGGAAGAGGATACGCCCGCTCCTCGACTACATCAGCGGGAGGGGCCGTTCTTCAGGTGCTTCATCAGTTCCCTGACATCGTCCCTCTCGGAAAGGTCTCCTTCGACTTTCCCTTCACTGAGTATCTCAACCCTAACCTGGTAGCTGACTCCGAGCAGGCTCCTCAGGTAAGCCTCCGCCCTTTCCTTAAGCCTGTCCGAGAGACTCATCTCGGTGGCCCTGTCGAGCTTCTGTCCTGGTCTAACGGTGAGCCTAACTGCATCTTCCTCCATGTTCAGGGTCAGGGCCGTCACTTGGTAGCCCCACTCCCCCAGCTTTATGGCAAGTCCCTTCCCGACGCGGGCCAGGGCTGACTTCACCCCCTGTGGCCCCTCAACGGTTAGGGAGATGCTACCCCTTCTACTGCTTCCCCTGGGGACTTCCTTTACCTCCAAGCCTGCTATGTGAAAAGAGACACCGTAGAAGTCCCCGAAGGAGGAAGTCGCCTCATCACAGAGCTTTTCCAGGATTCCCTGGATTATGCTCTCTATGTCGTAGGCCTGAAAGCTCCTGCGCGAGGCCTCAACGTAGAAGAACAGGTTGATTTCCTGTCCCTTTGGAACGACCCGGACCCTCATCTCCTCCACGACTGCCCCAAAGGATTCGAGGGCTCCCTGGAGCTTGTCGGCGAAAAGCTTGTCAATTATAGGGTAGTAATCTGGAGGGTCAACTTCTAGCAACCCTTCCATTCTCCAGTGTAGTTTGTGGCAAATCTCTTTAAGGGTTTCCATTGAATCTGCTTTGTCCCAATAGTCTCCCCGTGGGGGCAGGTGAGCAACTTGAGTGGCCCGCATCTCATAACCCGTGAGGAAGCCCTAAGGCGGGCGGAGAGAATAGCCCAAGAATATCGGGCACTCTACGGGGTTGAGTTCGAGCCTGAAAGGAGGTTCATCTCCCTGAGTTCTCTCGTCCCAACTCAAGCCCAGCTTAACGAGGCCAAGCTCATCGTGGTTCTCCAGGAGATAAAGCACGGCTACGATGCTCCCGTAATCGTCATTCCCTATGGGGAGAAATACTACATCGTAGACGGTCACCACAGGGCCTTTGCCCTCTGGAAACTTGGCTTTGGAGAGGTTGAGGCAGTGATTCTAAGACCGGGGAGGGATTTTATCCCTGGAATAGTCAGGACAGCTGAGAAGAGCGGGCTTAAAAGTCTGACCGACATAAAAATAGTCAGGGACTAGGAGGGCTCAGCCCTCCCAGATGATGTAGGCCTTTTCCGTGAGGAATATGGGCTCAACCCTCTCGCTGACTATTACAACCTTGTTCCTGCCGTACTTCTTGTAGATCTCCTCTAGGTACCTGTTAAAGAAGTCCGCCGGGAGGGAGGCCTTCCCTTCAATTATGTTGTCCCCCTTCTTCACGGAGAGAGTTTTCACTGGAACGTAGCCGACGATCTCCATGTGAGGTTCTAGGTAAAAGCCCTTCTTGTAGATGTCCGTGCCGTTGGGTGCCACGTAGTAGTAGAGCACCCCCCTGAGGGTGAACTGCACGTTTTTGTAGGCCTTATCGAAGGCCTCAGTCAGCTTTATTGTCCCGCTCTCCCCGGGCTTCAGAAGTTCGCTGGGCCTGGCCAGTTTGCCGTTAACGTAGACCGGGCCGTTGGTGACCCCGACCGGCCCCTTCTGGATGAGGATGAACCGGTACTTGGTGGCGCGGGGGACATTGAGCTTAAGGATCACGGGGGTTTCGTTGAGGTAGTTCATGTTGAGGTTCTCGACAACGACCTTGCTCTCGATGAGCTTTGTGCCGTTGTATGCCTCGAAGACGAGCTTTCCATCCTTTATATCCCGCCCAAAGGCCGAAATCCACAGACGGAACTCGTGCTCTCCAGTCGGTAGTTTTCCACCGGAGAGGGTGCTGTATATCGAGACCCACGTCTTGTTTTCCAGCACGTCTATTCTGTAAACCCCAAAGGGCCTGAACTCGTAAACTCTGACGCTCGGCACCTTGACGCCGTAGTTTCTCTCAATGTAGCCGTTGTAGGCTGTATAGACAAGCTTAAAGTTGGCAAAGAGCTTCTGTGCATCCCACTGGTTGAGCGAGAAGGGGAGGGCAAGCGCAAGCCTCACGTAGTCGCTGAAGGCGATTTTTTTGTAGGCCAGTATGCCACCGTAGGAGGTTATGTAGAGGACGTAGGGGATGACGGCGCGCTTCCCGTGATATACCTTGCCGTTGGTAAGGTCTATTGTCAGGTAGGGCTCGTACACGGCGTTTCCGAACTTGACGAGGACGGTGTTGTTTTTAACCGTCATCTGGTTGCTCTGGACGTAGCCGAACATAGCGTTGCTCCTGTATTCGCCGTAGTTTATCGCGCCGCCGAGGTAAGCTATCGCCCCGAACTTCCCGAAGTCGCTCTGCCTGTCAAAGGGGTCAAGGAAAGTGATTACGTACTTGTCCTCCCAGGCTTCAAGGTCGACCTCGGCTTTCTCGTTGGTTCTCGAGAAGAAGCGAGCTATTATGTACCTCCTGTCGTAGCCGTGACCGCCGTCGCTCACTGCCCTTCTATGGCTCAGCAGGCTCGACTCCTCCCAGTAACCGTAGTCCCACCAGCTCATCACCGTATCGTAAGGGCTGCTGTGGTTTGCTATCCAGGAGAGCGCGTCCATCCAGCTCTCGGGGACGCTGCCTGGCATCTTGGGGTTTATGAAGCGGTAATAGGCCATTGAGTTCTCCTGCTGGGTCATCGCATAGCTTGCCCCAACGTATGGCATGGGGATGAAGAGGAGCGTGAGGAAGATGGCGTAGAGGGCCTTTGTCCCGGCGCTTTCCTTCATCCTCTCAACGAGGACGAAAGCTTCTCCTATGAGTATTCCAGCAAGTATGGTAATCGGTCCAGAGGCCTGGAATGAGAAACGGATGGCGTTGAGGAGCAGGTAAATGGTGGCAAGGTAATAGACGATTATGAAAGTTTCCTTGTACCAGTCGTATGCCCCGCTCTTGAGCTTCTTCGTTAACTTGAAGAGAACTAGGAAGAAGCCGGCCAGGGCTATGAAGAACACCAGTCCGTCGCTGCCCCTTATGCTGAAGTACGGTGCAATCTGGCTCCAACTGGTCTTGGCGAGTTCCGCAACCGTCTGGTAGAGCGGGCTTGACTGGGTCGCCTGCCCGAGGAATTTGAAGAGATCCCTGCCAAAGTAGCCGTAGAATGCCAGAAAGCCGATGACAAGAACGGCACTTACGGTTCCGAGCCTGTGGAGCTTGTCCGAGTATTTAAGGCCGAGCCTCCTACCGTAGAGCATCAGGGCGACGAGGACAAGGAGCGCCAGATAAACCTCGAAGGCGAAGACGAGGAAGTTTCCTATTCCGATGAACCGGGTCCAGCTCACAGCCAGTCCCAGGAGTATTGAAACACCAAGAATCGAGAGGTACTCCTTTGTGAACCTTTTGAGCTGTGCTATCCTGCCCGCGATAAAGACGCCTATTGCGTAGAGTCCCCCGAGGGTCAGGAGCACCATGACACCGAGCTCACTACCGTTCCAGACCCCCATGTAAATCGGGCTGAGGATCAGGAAGAGGATGGCGCTGCTTATCTTTTTCCAGTTCCACTTCTTCTCGTCAATGTAAACGAGGAGGAAGAACACCGCGAAGAGGAAGAACATCATGAAGGGCCCTTCACCACGGTTGTTTCCTGAGTAGGTCTTCGTTATGTTGGCAGTTGAGAACATAACCATTGCCGCTCCCCAGAATCCAGCCCAGTTGGAATGGAGCTTCCAGCCTATAAGGTAGACCGCTATGACGATCATTGCCCCAACAAAGGGTGGCCAGAGCTTGAAAGCTCCCAGGACGCTGGTGCCGAAGAGCGCGTGAGTGACTTTGTAAAAGAGGGCCTGCATCGTGTAGAGACCGAGGTAGCCCTCAGCTTTTATACCAGCCGGAGGATAGGCGTAGGCGTAGTACTTCGGAATCCAGTGGCTTATTGCCTGCCTGTACATCTCGTAGTGGAAGAACGTATCCGGGTCAAGGAAGGTCTTGTAGGCAGCCGTTACATCCCTTATTTTGAACCCGATGTAGGCGAAGATAAGTGCCACAAGGGGCAGGCCGCAGTCACGGGCGTAAACATAGGCCTTTGAAAGGCCCGGCCCCTTCTTTTTTCTTTTCTCCTTGACGTCCGTTTTCATGGACACCACCTCATTCAACGGTAACAGACTTGGCAAGGTTCCTCGGCTTATCGGGGTCGTTGCCCCTCAAAACCGCGAGATGATAAGCGAGGAGCTGGAGGGGGACTATGTATGGAATCGGGCTCAGCAACTCGTCCAGTTCCGGCATCTCGATGAAGACCTCGGAAACTTTCCTCAGCTTTTCCGAGTCTCCGAGGGAAATCACGAAGGCCCCCCTCGCCCTCGCCTCCTCTATGTTGCTTATGGTCTTATCAAGGGTCTTACCGCTCGGGGCTATCGCGACAACGGGGACGTTCTCTTCGATGAGGGCCAGAGGGCCGTGCTTCAGCTCACCAGCGCTGAGCCCCTCGGCGTGGATGTAGCTTATCTCCTTGAGCTTCAGCGCCCCCTCAAGGGCCGTTGGGAGGCCTATGCCTCTGCCTATGTAGAAGAAGTCCCGCCCCCCCTTCAGGCTCTCCGCGAGCTCCCTGAGTGAATCGCTGAGTCCCAGTATTTCCTCCATCCTGTTGGGCACTTCCCTGAGTTCCTCCTCAAGCCTGTTGAGGTACTCCTCTTCGGCCGTCCCGAGGATGCGGGCAAGCTCTATGGCGAGCATCGTCAGAACTGCCAGCTGGGTCGTATAGGTCTTGGTCGCTGCCACTCCAATTTCGGGCCCCGCGTGGGTGTAGAGGGTTAGATCAGCTATCCTTGTGGCCATACTGCCAACGACGTTGACTATCGCCAGGACCTTTGCGCCCTTCTCCTTGGCGAGCTTCATCGCTGCGAGTGTGTCTGCGGTTTCCCCGCTCTGGGTTATCGCTATGAGAAGTGTGTTTTCATCAACGAGGTCTTCGAACTCGTATCGGAACTCACTGGCCTCTTCCACGATGGGAACCTTCTTGACGAGGCGCTGGAAGAGGTATTTTCCGGCTAGGGCTGCATGGTAGGAAGTCCCCATTGCGACGAAGTAGACCTTATCGTAGTTCCCTATCTCCCTCGCAACAAGCTTGACTGCCTCGGCGTTTCCGTGTATAGCGTCTCTCAACGCCCTCGGCTGCTCGAATATCTCCTTGAGCATGAAGTGGGGAAATCCAGCTTTCTCGGCCATCTCAAGGGTCCAGCCTACCTCCTTGACCTCTTTCTTTACGGCTTCTCCGGTGAGGAGGCTCTTAACGACCCACGAGTCCTTCGTGACGACCGCGTACTCCATGTCGTCGAGGAAAACGACCCTGTTGGTGTATTCGAGAAATGCCGGAACGTCGCTCGCGGCGAACATCTCCCCGTTACCTATGCCGAGTACAAGGGGGCTCTCGTTCCTCACGAAGTAAAGTCTGTCAGGTTCTTCAGTGTAGATTATTCCGAGTGCAAAGGAGCCCTTTAACTTTAAGAGAGCCCTCCTGAGGGCTTCCTCAAAGCTCCCCCCGGATTTAAGTTCCTCTTCTATGAGGTGGGCTATAACCTCTGTATCGGTGTCACTCTCAAACCTGTGGCCCTTCTGGAGAAGCTCCGCCCTGAGTTCCGAGAAGTTCTCGATTATGCCATTGTGGACGAGGGCTATCTTCCCGGTGCAGTCCCTCTGGGGGTGAGCGTTTATATCGTTGGGAACTCCGTGAGTGGCCCAGCGGGTGTGGCCGACACCGCGCTTGCCGGGCATCCTGTGGAGTCCGAGCCTCTCAACGACTTCGTCTATCCTTCCAGCCCCCTTGAGTATGTGAAGGACGCCGTTTTCTTCAGTTACAACCCCAACGGAGTCGTATCCCCTGTACTCAAGTCTCTTGAGCCCCTTCACTATTACCTCCGCTGCCGGCCTGTCGCCGATGTAGCCGATGATACCGCACATGCCACTCACCTTATCCTTACTCTTTTCCTGGATAAACCCACGGAGTTAAAAGCTTTCCTGAGGTTGTCGGGAAAAAGCCTTTATACGCTTGACCCCATCATAGGGGGGTGTTGGCGATGAGGATCGACGACTTCATCGGGCCTGAGAAGCCAAGGAAGAACGGGAGAGAGACTAAGAAAAAGAAGTGCCTCAGGGAGACAAGCCTAGACGCGTTCCTTCCGGAAGAACACATCGAGTACTTCAAACAGCTCCGAATTGGCTCGAAAAAGGTAAGGAACTCCAGAGTTGAGAAGCTATAAGGCCTCCGCTATTACCGCTTTCTCCCCAATCTTGAAGACGAAGGCCCTCCTCTCGCCCTTAAGGTTTGCTTCGATCCTCTTCCTGAGCTTCCAGTACTCGTTCTGGGGAACGCTCACCTTGAGGGTCGCCCTCCCAAAGCCCTCTTTCCTCAGGAAGTCGTTTATCCTGAGGGGATGAAAGGGAAGAACCCCAACAACGCTGTAGGTTCTCTTGAGGTAGGGGCTTTTGGTTTCTTCGTCTCCAGTGGCTAAAACCCTCCTCTTCTCGCGCAGGAGCATCTTTGCTTCAACTGGGAGGAGGTGGAAGAGTTCGTTTATCAAATCGGCATAATCCACGCTCTGCGGTATCTCGTAGATGTATTCGCCGGGTTTCTCGGCCCACTCG
Organism: Thermococcus sp.; assembly: GCF_027008145.1. Lineage (GTDB taxonomy): Archaea > Methanobacteriota_B > Thermococci > Thermococcales > Thermococcaceae > Thermococcus. The sequence continues at coordinate 9,075 of NZ_JALTCZ010000066.1, forward strand.
ACGATGTTCTCCAACCTCGGGTCGCTCTCAAGCCTGACCCCGGCTGGAAGTACCACCGCGCTCCTCTCGGCCTTCGTGAGTGGTTCGGTGTAGAATGTGAGCCTGTTGAGCGCTCCAAAGAGGTCTATGTACTCGAACTCGCCCTTCCAGGGGACTCTATCCCGTCTAATCTGCGGGGGCAGGTCAAAGATGAAGGCGTTGGTTTTCTTTGAGTAGGCCCTATAAACCCTCAGGGGGCTTGGAAGGAGGTCTTCCAGCCTTCTCTCAGGCATCTCGGGGGGCCGAGCGGGGTCGGAGAAAATCACATCGGCATCGATCCTCTCAACAGTCTCGGGAGCGAGTGAGTCGGCGTTTATGAACTCGATGTTTTTCACACCGTACTTTTCTGCGTTCCTCCTTGCGAACTCAACTTTAAGAGGGTTGATGTCGATTCCATAAGCCCTCTCAACCTTCATGGCGTAGAAGATGAGCTGTATCCCTATCCCACAGGAGACGTCGACGATGCTCCTGATTCTAAGCTCTCCCAGCCTTTCTGCCCGGTATCTGGCCACAACCTCGTGGGTCGCATAGCGGAGGCCCTCCAAGTCCATCCAGAGGTCATCGCGGGAGAACTTGTCCTTTGCCTTTATCCTCGCCCGCGCTATCCCCGCTATGAGCTCCCAGTCCTTTCCAAGCCTCGCGCGGATCTTCCTCCCGTCGAGGCCCTGTCTTATCATCTCAATGGCCCCTTTTACCCTCTCTTCCGTGACCCCTTCGAGCATGTTCTTAGCTAAGGGAGAGGCTTAAAAACATTTGTTGGGAACTCCCAGCGGTGCAGGAGATGAACTGGAAGTTCGTTGTCTTCTGGGCAATCGTCATGATAACGATGGTAGGAACCTTCCTTTACGACTACAACTTCGCCTCCCAGCCAGCACTGAACGGCTACATGGGCGACGAGGTTTGGTATGTCCCTGCCAGTAGGAACGTCCTCCATATACTCGGGGTGAACGTCACCTACGAGTTCAACGGGAGCTACGGGGTCAACGTGATATTCAGCAACGAGACTGCCAAGATGCTCTACATGAGCACCGCCGATGGAATAGCCGCTATTAACGGTGCAACATTCAGGAGGGAGTACAACAACTTCCCGGGCGTTTACTATGACATTCCAAAGGCCTATTACCGGAGGTTTCTCAAGGAGCTGTCGCTTGACCTGCCTAAAGGGAGCTACTACGTCGTCCCCGGCTATGAATACCCTGACAAGGACGATATTCAAAAGTATCTCAACACCGAGCACCCCTTTCTTGGAAAGGACATCATAATGCTCTCGATGGTCGCTCTAGGCGACGAGCCGATCAACTGGCGCCTCCCGGGCATAATCGAGTTCGCCCTACTTGAGCTGGTCGTCGTCCTCGCAACGTATAAAATCAGCCGGAGCTACCTCGCGTCGCTGATAGCCCTTGCCTTCGTCACGGCCGACCCAACCCTGCAGGCAACATCCGTTACTGCCATGCTCGACATCCACGTGGCCTTCTTCGTGGGCCTTTTTGTCCTGGCCCTCGCCTACGAGAGGGAGTTCACATCGGCTACCTTTCTCGGTTTGGCCTCTGCCGTTAAGCTCAGTGGGGCCTTCGGGTGGCCCGTCCTCCTGTGGAAGGCCCTGAAAAGGGAAAACTCGTTCGTGAGGTTCATGCTGGTCGTCGTCGTAATTCCGACAGTGGCCTTTCTAATCCCAGAGCTCACGATAATAAAGGCCATAGGCTTTGAGCCCTGGCTGAGACAGTTCCTTGGGAGCTTCAAGTGGCACCTGAGCTATAAGGGACCAAACCCCAACCCCTCGCCTTTCTGGGGATGGTTCGTCGACTACAGGCCCTTCTACTTCCACTACGGCCCGGACGTGGTGGCATCAACAGATCCAGTCCTGCTGCTCTCCATGGTCGTTTTCATCCTTGCCATGCCCTGGCTCTACAGAAGGAAGCCGAAGGTTATCGAGCCGTTCCTTGTCTTCTGGAGCACGGTGGGGTTCTTTGCCCTTCAGTATGCCCTCGGCGGGAAGACGCAGTTCACCTTCTACACAACGGTTCTAGTCCCCCCTGCGGCGGTCGTCATGGGTGTTTCGCTGAACGAGCTCCTCCGCTGGGAGGCCTTCAGGGAGTCGCTGGGCTTTTACAGGAAAGTGCTTGGAAAATTCCTTGCCCTCCTCAGAAGGTTCAGGCCCGCTAGAGAAAGGCCTCAAGGGTGAGTTGTCCCCTTCGCTCTTTTTTCAGTTTCTCCTCTATCTTCCTCAGCGTTTTCCAGCTCTTCCTCACTATTGGGGGAAAGGCGTTGTGCTCGCGGTAATAGCTTTCGAGGAAAGCCCTTGTCCTCGGGTCGCTCGGGTAGCCAGAGCCGATTTCACCGTATTCCTTCTTCAGCTCCTCTATTGCCCTGTCCCTCTCTACCTTGGCCAGGATGGAGGCAGCCGAGACAGGGAGGAACTTGTCATCGGCCCTGTGCTCGGCTATGACCTTAACCTCGAAGCCTAGCCTTTTCCGTATTTTCTCCCCGAAGCGGGCCTCCTCGACGTCCGCCGAATCTATGTAGACGACATCCGGTTTGACCTTCAGTCCGTTCAGGACCTCGCTGAACTTCTCAACTTCGAGCTCGTTCATTGTCCCCCAGCGGGAGTCTATCTCCTCAGACGAAACAGTCAGGATAACGTAGTCGTCGGCGAGCTTCACTATCTTCCCGAAGAGTTTTTCCCTCCTCTTTGCCCTCAACCTTTTCGAGTCCCTCACCCCAAGGGCCTTCAGTTCGGGGAGCTTTGAGTCGTCGAAAACGGCCGTCGCTATAACCATCGGTCCTATCACCGGCCCCCTTCCAGCTTCATCTATTCCCGCTACCTTCATCCCCTCCACCTCGCGAGGAGAACCCCGTAGACAATCCCCAAGATTATGGTGGCTATGCCGCTCGGGGGGATTGCGGTGTAATAAGCCAGAACAATTGACGACAGCTGGACGGTGAGGGTGGTGAAGAAGCTCACAGCGAGAACCTTCCTCAAGTCGTTGCTGACCATCAGGGCTATCGCCCCCGGCAGGATGGCAATAACCTGAAGGGTTATCAGTCCGACGGTTTGGACTATCAGAGCCCCTATCGTTCCAACTATGACGTATAAAACCATGAGGTAAACTCTGGCGTTGCCGCCGTAGCTTTCGACTCCCTCTGGGTCAAAGCTCAGGTAGAGGAAGTCCCTATAAAGAAGGAGGAGGGCGAAGAATATTACCGTCCCACCTGCCACTAAAAGGGTGAGGTCGCTGAGGGAGACTAGGAATATATCGCCGGTGAGGTAGGAAACTATGTTCTCCGTTAGGGGGAAGTAGGGTCTCGTCGCCATGACCTTGTAGAGTATCCCGAAGCCGAGGACGGTCAGTCCGGCAGCAAAGCTCGCGGTTATTCCAACGGCCGAATCAGGGGTGAATCCTATCTTCTCCAGCTCCGCTATTGTGATGACTATTACAACCGTTGCAACCAGGGCGACAATCATGACGAGGGAGTAGCTGTTCAGCAGGAGTGCGAGTATCATCCCAAGAACCGCCCCGAAGAGGAGTGCATGAAAAAGTGCGTGTGTTAGAAACGCCAGCCCCTTGGTGTTTATTATTGGACTGAGAAAACCGAGCAGGACGCTCACCATAATGCTCGCGAGAAGGGCCCTCAGGATGAACTCCGGGATCATAGGTGTCCACCCCTGTGGATATGGAAGTCCCCGGTTATGCAGTAAACCCTGCCTCCAACGGGTATTACCCTCGCCAGCGGGCCGTAAACGGACTTCACGACCTTATCGGTGAGAACAGCCTCAGGCCTTCCGAAGGCTATCAACCTCTTGTTAATGAGCATAACAAGGTCGCCTACTCCGAGGAGGGGGTTTATGTCGTGGGTGGTTATTATCATCGTTACCCTTTTCTCGTTCTTTATCTTGCTCAGGACGTTTGCGACCTCAGCTCTGGCGCTGGGGTCGAGCGCTGATAGGGGTTCATCCAGAAGGAGGAGCTTTGGGTCGCTCATCAGGGCCCTCGCGAGGAGAATCCTCTGCTTTTGACCCCCACTCAGTTCCCTGAACAGTCTGTTCTCCATTCCACCCAGTCCGACGAAGTTCAGGACTCCCTTTGCCTTTTCTATGACTTTGGAAGGTATTCTGAAGTGGGCGAAGCCCCTCCTGTATATTCCGCCCATCGCGACGACTTCAAGGGCTGTGAGCGGGACGCGCTCGTTGAGGGAATGGCTCTGAGGGACGTAGCCGATCAGCTCCCTCGCATTGCAGGGTTTCCTCCCGAAGACCTCAATCTTCCCCCGGTATTCCCTATGGAAGCACGCTATAGTTTTTAGCAGGCTCGTCTTTCCAGCGCCGTTGGGTCCGAGCAGGAGTAGAGTTTTCCCCTCTTCCAGCGTAAAGGTAACGTCACTGAGCGCTGACTTCCCTCCGTAGGATATTGTTAGGCCCTCAGCCCTTACCGCGTCCATCTTACCAACCAAGCTCCTTTTACGGGGTGTCCTTTTAAGCTTTCATGTGCAGGGGATATCGTTGTTCCGTTTGTTGCAAAAAATTTTTAAAATTTCTCCTGAACTCCAAGTGAAGAATTTTTGCGGGGGTAAGCTTATAAGGGGTAAAGGAGAGCGGAGGGAGGTGATGCTCATGGCGTACCGCAGGAATGGAAGAAAAAAGAACAGGCACGTTGAGGGGGAGGAGGTAATTCGCGTTCCCCTCCCTGATAGGAGTAAGGGACAGCTATTCGGAGTTATAGAGCAGGCCCTCGGAGCGGGATGGATGGACGTCCGCTGTGAGGATGGCAGAATAAGACGATGCAGGATTCCGGGCAAGCTGAGGAGAAGGATGTGGATGCGCGTTGGAGACGTCGTCATAGTCCAGCCCTGGTCAGTCCAGAGTGAAGAAAGGGGCGACATAGTCTACCGCTACACGAGAACCCAGGTCGACTGGCTCCTCAGGAAGGGTAAGATAACCCAGGACTTCCTCACCGGCGGGGAGCTCCTGCTTTGAGCCGAGTGATGGCTCATGAGGGAAGAACTCATTGAGAGGGAAATCGAGGAAGTCCTTGGTCTCAGGGAGAGGCGAGAGAAGGACAGCGAACTCTACAAGATAGCTAACGAGGTCTTTGACAGGACAACTAGAGAGGCGCTCGCTTACCTCCACAGGCGCGGGAAAATTGAGGGGCTCTACGGTGTCATAAGCACCGGCAAAGAGGCCAACGTCTTCGCCGGGGTTGACGGCGAGGGCAGAAGGGTTGCGGTGAAGATATACAGAACTTATACGACTGAGTTCAGGAGAATATGGGAGTACCTTGCTGCAGACCCGCGCGTCGGCTACCTTCCGAAGGACATGAGGAGGCTCGTCTTTCAGTGGACGAGGAGAGAATTTAAGAACCTCCAGCGGGCCATCAAGTACGCTGTCCGCGCTCCGGAACCTATAGCCTTCAGAAACAACGTCCTGGTGATGGAGTTCATAGGGGACGAAACACCTGCCCCGAGGCTTAAGGACGTCGAGAAGTTCCTCTCGAGGGAGGACTTTGAGGGGCTTTACTCCCACCTCATCGGGGTTATAGAGAGGCTCTGGAAGCGCGGGGGTATGGTGCATGGCGATCTGAGCGAGTACAACATCCTCCTCCAGGGCTCTCCGGTAATAATTGACTGGTCGCAGGCAACGGTGAAAAGAAACAGGATGAGCGTCGAGCTCCTGAAGAGGGATCTGAGGAACGTGATAAGCTACTTCGCGAGAAAGGGCGTTGATGTTGACGATTACGATGAAAAGCTCCGCGAGCTGTTGGGGTGAGAGAATGGATGAGTTTGAGAGACTCCTCAAGAAGTATGAGAGGATCGATAAGGACGGAAGGATCGCTGAGGAAGAAAAGGGGGATGAAATAAGCTATTTTACTGAGGGGGAGCAGGAGGAGTTCGTTAGAATTCCGAAGGAGAGGATAGCCGTCCTCATAGGGAAGAAAGGTCAGACCAAGAAGGAAATTGAGACGAGAACCGGCACAAGGATAGAGGTTGACAGCGAGACCGGAGAAGTCTTTATAACCTCAACCAAGGACACCAGGGATCCCCTTGCGGTGTGGAAAGCAAGAGACATTGTCGTCGCCATTGGCAGGGGCTTCTCCCCGGGGAGGGCCTTCAGGCTCTTTAACGAGGGGGAGACCCTTGAGGTCATAAACCTGCCGGACATTATAATCGGTAACGACAAGAACGCCCTCCCTAGGGTCAGGGGAAGGATAATCGGCAGGAAGGGCAGGACAAGGGAGATAATCGAGGAGATGAGCGGGGCTGACGTCAGCGTTTACGGGAAGACCGTTGCAATAATAGGCAACCCCATTCAAGTGGAGGTGGCCAAGACGGCCATAGAAAAGCTCGCAAAGGGCTCCCCCCATGGTGTTGTTTACAAATACCTTGAGAGGAGGAAGAAAGACCTCGAACTGGAAAGCTCGGCCTACTACGAGGCACTTGAAAGGGATTTTGAGGAGGAATGAGTATGGCAGAGGCGAGTCAGCTCTTTAAGGAGTTCAAAATCCAGAGCGTCAGCGAGTTCTTCAGGCGGAACGCGGCAATGCTCGGCTACACGGGCAAAGTCCGCTCGCTCACAACGCTTGTCCACGAGGCGGTGACCAACTCCCTTGATGCGTGTGAAGAGGCCGGCATTTCTCCCTACATAAGGGTCGAGATTGAAGAACTCGGCAGGGAGCACTACAAAGTCGTTGTGGAAGACAACGGGCCGGGAATCCCGGAGAAGTACATAACCCACGTCTTCGGAAAGATGCTGGCCGGAACCAAAGCACACAGGAACATCCAGAGCCGCGGTCAACAGGGTCTCGGAATAAGCGGTGCAGTAATGTTCGCCCAAATAACGAGCGGAAAGGCAACGCGCGTTATAACCTCGACAGGGGACGATATAATCGAGGCCGGGGTTAAGATCGACGTCGACAAGAACGAGGGCAAAATCGTAAAGAAGGAGAGGCACCCCAACCCGGAGAATTGGCACGGCACAAGGATAGAGCTCGAGGTCAAAAACGTTAAGTACATGCGCTCAAAGCAGGGTGTTTACTGGTATCTCAAGCTTACTGCCATAGCCAATCCCCATGCCCACATCGAGCTGATTGAACCGGATGGCAGGCTCATAGTGTTCCCGCGGTCGAGCGACGAGGTTCCCAAGCCGCCGGTGGAGATGAAGCCTCACCCCAAGGGGGTACTGACTGATGACGTTTACAGGATGGCGAAGAAGACCAAGCGGCAAACGGTAAGGCGCTTCCTTATAGGCGAGTTCTCGCGCATAAGCGAGAAGAAGGTTGATGAGCTCATTGAGTACATAGCCGCTTTAAGGCTCATAAAGACCGAGAAGGACAAGAAGGTTCAGGAACAGCTCTACGAGAGGCTCACGAAGGGCGAGGTGAAAGCCGTCCTTCGCTCCTTCAGGGGCTACACCAAAGTCGTCAAGCAGGTAGCGAAGCTCATGGAGAATCCACCGGAAAAGCTCAGCTGGCACGAGGCAGAGGAGATCGTTGAGGCCTTTAAGTACATGAAGTTTCTCGCGCCTCCAACTCACGGCCTCAGGCCGATAGGCGAGGAGAACATCGAAAAGGGCCTGGCCGGCATCCTCAAGCCGGAGTTTGTGACCGCTGTCACGAGGTCCCCAAAGGTCTACTCCGGTGGGATCCCCTTCCAGGTCGAGGTTGGCCTTGCCTACGGCGGTGAGATTCCGGCTGGCTTCGAGCTCCTTAGATATGCCAACAGGGTTCCTCTCCTCTTCGATGCCGGCTCGTGTGTGACCACTCAAGCTACCCGTTCAGTTGACTGGAAGAGGTACAGGATAGACGACCTCGACAGGGCTCCTCTGGCTCTCATGATAAACGTGGTATCGGTCCACGTTCCATACACAGGGACTGGGAAGCAGAGCATAGCGGGTGTTGAGGAGATATACAACGAGATACGTCTCGCCATAATGGACGCCGGGAGGAGACTGCAGACATACCTCAGCGGAAAGCACAGGAAGATGGCCCAGGTGAAGAAGAGGAAGACCTTCGAGAAGTACGTGCCCGAGATAGCGAGGGCGTTAAGCATACTGACAGGTGAGCCCGAGGGGGAGGTCAAGGAGTACTTCCTCAGGTTTATCGAAAACCATTTCTCTTCCAAAGAGTCCCCGGCGGAGGTGAGCGAGAATGCCTAAGCGCAGAATCCACCGCGAGAAGCCAAAGGAGCGCTTTTCCTACGACCCGAAGAGAGTACTCAGCAGGCTTGAAGAATACGGGAGGAAGGTCCTTGAGGAGATCAGGACTGGTAAGAACCCTTACTTTGACATTCCCATGCGTGGCCTGAACAATGTCTACTTCGACGAGAAGTCCCGGCTAATCAGGATGGGTAACAAGCTCTCCAGGAGGTACTTCCTCAACGTGGCTCATGCGAGAAAGTTTATGCAGACACTCCTCATCATGGCCTATGTCAAGCGTCTGGTTGCCGAAAGCAAACACGCGAGCCTTCGTGAAGCCTACTACGCCAACAAGCACACCATTCCTGGGACGAGGGAGAACACCTTCGAGGACCAGCGCGAGAGCGACCCAATCATAGAGGATCTCGAAAGAATGCTCGGCGTCCTGCGTGAGGAGATGCACATCACAGCGGACAGGCGTGGGTACATCTACGGGGACATAGTCATCCGCGACGGCGAAGACGAGTTCAACGCCTCGAGGCTGGGAATGGGTGGCTGGGCCGTTCCTGGAACGGTTGAGCACATCCAGTTCTCGGAGATAAACGTTGACTACGCCTTAGTCGTTGAGACTGCAGCTATGGCCGACCGTCTCATTGAGGAAAAGTTCCCGAGGAGAGGGAACGCCCTCATCATAGCAACCCAGGGTCAGGCATCGCGTGGCGTCAGAAGGTTGATCCACAGGCTCCACTACGAAGAGGGGTTGCCGATAGTAGTCTTCACAGATGGCGACCCCTACGGTTGGTACATCTACTCGACGATCAAGCAGGGCTCGATTAACCTTGCCTACCTCAGCGACAAGCTGGCAACGCCCGAAGCCAAGTTCGTGGGGATGACGATGGACGACATAAAGCGCTACGGCCTTGAGAACGTCACGGAGAAGCTGAAAGGAATTCCCCCGAATAAAAAGGGTGGCCCTACCGGCGACTACAAGAGAATCCTTGAGGAGATGGAGTATCCTTGGTTCCAGAACAGGGAGTGGCAGAGACAGCTCAAGCTGGCCCTCAAGTGGGGGGTCAGGATTGAACAGCAGGCCTTAGCAAACAAGTCCCTCGAGTTCGTGGCTAAGGATTACCTGCCCGAAAAGATAAACAGCGGTGATCTGTTGCCATGACAACGACCGAGGAGCTCGTCGCCCAAGTGAACAAGATACTCGACGACATCGGGATAGACCTCGGCAGGCACTTTGAGAGGTTCGACCCGGTCGAGCTGGCCCTCACCCTGAAGTCCAACCTCTCCCTGCTGGGCGAGCTTGAGGAAGAGCTTGAGAGGCGCGTTGGCGACACGGCTCCTTCGGTCAGGTTCGTGGACAAGAAGAGCCGTGACCCGCATCTCCAGTGGATATACAGGAAGAAGCACAACAGGACTCTAGCCCTTGAGAGGCTCCGCTCGGCAATTACAGCCCACAAGATAGCTCTCGCCCACATCTCCGCCGACTACTCCTTTTTCCTTGGGAAGAAGGGGATAGGCCTGGATGAGATTAGGAAGGAGAATGCCGGGAAGGTTAGGGCTGAGAAAAGGCCCTTCCGCCTCGGCAGGCTTGAGGTACTTCCCCATCTTGCCTACTCAGGGGACGTCCTTAGACTGCTCGCGAGGGAGGGCGTTAACGTCAGGGAGACCTTCAAGTTCATAAAGGGGAAGCTCAGGGAGAGGGGAACCGTCAGGACGAGGAGTTTGAGAATAGAGGTAGAGTACTTTGAAAACAACAGGCTGAGGAAGGCCAGACTTGACCTTCCGACAAATGCGGATATAGAGATGGAGCTGAGGAAGCGCTTCGGCAGGCGCTTCCGCTGGCGTGTTCTGAGCTTCGTTAAAACGAGGGGAGTTCTTATAAACAACCACTACACCGTGGACAACCTCGCGCTGGCCTATGCCATCCTCGACCCGAAGAGGGGGGCTGAAAAGCTCGGCCTCGACATCTTCCGCTACTACTTTCTCACCTCACCCTCGGACAGGGAAATGCTCGGCCTCTATCCGGGGATAAAGGCCTGCGTTGACTGCCACTACTCGATTTTAGACCTCCCCTTCAGGCACGAGGAGAACTTCAGGACTGGAACCGGGAGTATGTTCCTGATAAGAAAGTGTGAGCTTGAGCGAGAGCTCGTTGGGAGGAAGAAGGACATCAGCAGCATACCAAACTACCTCCTAGGTGGGGTTATGCTCTACGGCATGAGCGACTACGACGAGGAGAGGATCGCCGAGATCCTTGGCATAGACGGGGAGGAACTCAGGGAAGCTATCAGGAAGTTCGTTATCTCTGGCCTTCACAGGGTTCTGTTCCCCAGCACGGACAAGTTCGAGAAGTTCATGCCCAAGAGCGAGAGGGCAAAGCGCTTCCTTGACCTCCTCCAGGGGTGAGAGGATGCGCGTCGAGGTCAACGCGAGAACCTATGAAGAGCTCCTCAGGAAGCTGGAGGGGCTTGATGATAACGTAAGAGAAGTTTATGTGAGCCTGAGACCTACCAAGGAGGTCGTCGTCAAGATACTTGAGAATGCCCCTAACGTTGAGAAAATCTCCTGTCCACCGAGTCTCTATCCAAGGGTTTCGAAAAAGGTCATAGCTGCCCTTAAACAGCTTGGAATCCAGCTCGTCCCCGAGAAGAAGCCAAGGGGCAGGCCAAGGAAGTACGATGAGGAAACTCTTAGGCTCGTCCGCGAGTTGGCCGATAAAGGCACCCCTATCAGGGAGATAAGCACCCGCCTCGGGATACCCCTCAGAACGGTTTACTACCTCGTCAGGGGAGAAGTTAGGAGATAAAAATTATTAACGTCTTTTTCCTATAAAGTGGGGGTGTTTGTCTATGGGACGTTTTGAACCGATAAAGGGAACGGTTGATTCTATAAATTCGTATCTTTCCGAGGAGTACGAAGAGGAAAGGATCGGGTTCGCAGTTGAGGAAATGAAACTTTCAGACAACGGAGACTACGTGGCCGTTCTGGTGAGGGATGACTATGACTCCCGCTTTTTGCATGTTTTTGAAACCTCCGGCAAACCCTTAGTGGGGTGGGAAAAAGGAGTTCCAATCTCCTGCCAGTCCGAGGTTATAGTCTTTCCCGGAAGGGAGCATGTGGGGGTATTTTCGAAGTGCGGAGGGGGGGAGATCGCGCTGTACCCCCTTTCGGAAAATCCCCGAGAGAACGTTAAGAGGATAACTTTCTCAAAACCGCCCATATACGTGTTTCTGACGGTCAACGACAGGGTGGTTATCTTTGGGGACATGAAGCTCGATTTTACGGCTCCGGCAGAGGTAGAGGTCGTGTTCATTCCCAGGCTCCCCGGTGGCTACGCCTTCTTCCACAGCATATACGACACTCCCGATGAGGTGTACATCCTTCATACGTTTAAGGAACCCGGGGGTAAAAAGCTGTTTTTGCGTGTTGGGAAGGTTCCATATCCCCTCTACCCATACTATTCACCTCTGGAGTTCTGGGATGGTGTTGAGGTGCTTTTTGGTAGTCCCTCTCCTCAGCCCATAAAGGGAACGATTGGTGATGTCGTCGTCAGGGAGAGGCACTATGCACTGCTGGGGGCGAAAATGGGCAAGGAGATATACCTGATAATCAATAGGGGCCTCTACGTACTCCCCCTGCCCGGTGAACTTGTCTTCGCCCGCTTCACGGACAGAGGTCTTTTTGTCGTTCTTGGCCAGTTCAGGGGGTATCTCTACGGAGGCTTTGTTCCCTATGATCGCCTCGGTTCAAAGAACCCCCTGCTCATTGATGAACTTGAGGACAGAACCCTTTTTGGTCGATATAACCCCGAGTTTCTGGATCCCAAGTTCGCCGGCATTTCCAGGAGCGGAGACGTGCTGTATCTCGGCAGAACCTCAGGGAAAACCAGCTCAAGCGGGGACTTCTACTACTACCTCCTAAAGGACAACCCCTACCTCTACCACCACAGGGCTGGAGAAGAGGCTGCGGAGGAGGGTGAGGAGGAGAATGAGTCCCTGAGTGAGGTTCTTGAGACTTTTAAGGGCCTTATACTTTACGGTCCTCCTGGAACGGGCAAAACGATGACCGCTATGGAGCTAGGCAGAAGGGCGGATCGCTTTGAGGTAGTCACTTTTCATCAGTCCTACAGCTACGAGGACTTTATAGAGGGTTTCAGGCCAGTGGAGAAAAATGGGAGACTGGTTTACTTGGTGAACGATGGTGTTCTCAAGAGAATGACAATTGAGGCAATCTATCGCGGGCTAGGGGGCTCAATATCGGAAAACTACGTGGAGATGAAAAAGAAAGTACTGGAGTTCCTTGAAAAGAGAAGAAGGAGAGAAAAAGTTGAATTCAGCCCGCATGGGAGGTATATCCTCATCATCGACGAGATAAACAGAGGAAACATCTCCCGGATCCTCGGTGAGGCAATAACGCTCTTGGATCCAGACAAAAGACTTGGGGGAGACATGGAGACGGTGATTACCCTCCCGTACTCAGGCGAACCTTTCGCACTCCCCCCGAACCTGTACATTATCGGAACCATGAACTCAACCGACAGGAGCATAGCCTTCCTTGACATGGCCCTCAGGAGGCGCTTCGCCTTCGTTGAACTCCTCCCCCAGCCGGAGTTGCTGGGGGGCGTGGAGGTAGGAGGTGTGAACCTCCAGCATTTGCTCGTTAGGATAAACGAGGCCGTTGAGGAGGAGAGAGGCAAGGACTACACCATAGGTCATGGCTATCTCATGGAGGTTTCTCTGGCAGAAGACAAGGTCAAGGCCTTAAAGAGGGCCTTTTACTATAAGATACTTCCGTTGCTTCAGGAGTACTTTTACGGCAACTGGGAAGCACTGAGGAGGGCCCTTCCAGGCTTTAGCTTCATAGATGAAAAGGGCAGAATAGCCGAGATGAGCGATGAAGAGTTCATAGAAACCCTCAGGCGACTGGTGAGCGAGAAATGAGAGAGGCTGTTGTAAGGCTGCATGAATTCGAAAGGATTCCCCTGAGCAGACTAAGGGAAATGAGGGTCAACCTATCTCACTCCGAGCTCTCCCACTTTGTTGAGGTTGTCAACGCCATTCATGGGAGGAGACACAGAGTCTTTAGCATAGAGTACTCACCCAGAAGGCGCGAGCACTATTTGAGAGCCCATGGGAGCATCGGCTTTGCCTATTATGTTAGAAGGAATGAGAGGATAACCTTCCAGGTCCTTCCCAAGCCTTTCAGAGCAGATCCCGACGATAGGAGGTCAATCCAGTTCTTCTTACATCTTCTAAATCTCGCGAAGGGCATGAGACTGGAGCGCGGGCATCTCAACGCTATAGGGGATGAATACAGCAAGAGCGGGAACATAGACGAGCTCTTCAAGAGTATGTACGTTCTTCTCCTTGCCAAGGCTCTGGGTGAGGGGCTTTACCTGGAGTATGGGGAGATAGAAGAGAGCTCCAGGGTTATCCGAGGTAGGATTCTGGTGAGCAGGATGGCTAGAAGGCCTCCTTGGGAGACTGAGCTGCCCGTGAGGTATTCCTTAATGCTCGAAAACAACCCCCTCAACAGGATCTTAAAAGGGGCCCTATCCGTTGTTGTGAGCACCGCAAAATGGAAGCCAACCAAAAGGCTCGGTGGAGTACTGATTGGTGCCTTCCAAGGGGTTGACTTCCCCTATCCCGGGGATGGTGCTAGGGTAAATTTCAACCATCTTAATGAGAGGTTTAGGACGGTGTTCAACCTTGCGGAGACAATACTGTCAGCCTTTACAGGTCTTGGAACTGGAGACAGAATATTCCCGGGCATTTTCATCAGCATGGATGAGCTCTTTGAGGCACTAATCTATCAAACCATACGAAGTGCCCTCGGGAGAGATGCCGAGGTCAGGTTTGAGGAAAGCCTGCCTCACATAATAAGGAACGCTAGGGACTACGAGATTAAGAAAAGAGCAGTCTTCATGATGGGAAACCCCCTACCGGACATAACTATTAGAACCGGGAAAGGTGCGTGCGTTGTTGAAGTGAAGTACCGCGACCTCTACGTCCGGGTTAACAATGAAGGCAGGAGGGTTAGAAAGCTCGTAAGGAACAGCTCTGAGCTTTATCAAGCCTACGCTTACGCCAAGCTTTTTGGTGGGGGAGTTCTTCTGATTTACCCCCGACTGGAGGGCAGGTACAACTACTGGCTCCCAGACTTTTTTGCACCCGGAGAGGGCGACGTGCTGAGGTTCTTTGACGGAACCAAACTGGGAATTTTTGGTTATGAAATCTCTAGGATTGGTGATGGAGTTAGTATAGATGGTAGCGGAGTCTACCTTGATGATGAACTTAGAGAGAGGCTAAGAGGGTTCCTTCTAAACTTCTGCGGTGAGCTTTAAAAGGAGGTTCCACTATGACCTTCGGGTGAGAGAAATGATAGAGACACAGGAAGAGAGGCCAGCCATACGGGAACCCCTGAGAAAGGTAGGGATAACAAACCTCAGAAGTGTGGCTAAGATAAACTGGAAGGGGAGAGTTTACACCTTTCTCCCTGTCTTCGAGGTCACCATAGACCTCCCGGCGGAGAAGAAGGGCATCCACATGAGCCGCCTCGTGGAGAGCATAACCGAGGCGATGAGCGAGGCCGTTGAGGAGGAGGTAAAGGAGGCCCACACGTCGCTGGAAGAACTCGGCAGGTGCATAATTAAGAGACTTGAGGGGAAGCACCCTCACAAGAGAGCCGAGGTCTGGATAAGGACGCACCTCATAATCCCGCGGGAAACTCCCGCGAGCAAGAGGCTTTCCTACGAGCCCTACGACGTCGAGGTCGGGGTAATAAAGAACGAAGACGGCTCCTTCGAGAAGGTTCTCCGCGTTAAGGTCATAGGCAACACAGTCTGTCCCCACGCAATGGCCAACAACAGCGGAAAAACCCACATCCAGCGCGCGATAGGGGAACTTGAGGTGAAAGCGCCCTTTGATAGGGGGATAACCCTTGAGGAAATGGTGAACGTAGTTGAAAGCTCCTTCAGCAGTCCTACCTATACCCTCCTCAAAACTCCCGATGAGAACGCCGTCGTTCAGAAGATTTTCGAAAACCCCAAGTTCGTTGAGGACGTGGCTAGGGAAATATTTTCCAAGGCCAAGGAGCGCTTTAGCGGTAAGGTTCACGTGAGGGTCATAAGCCAGGAAAGCATCCACAAGCACGATGTCATAGCCGAGACGTGGAGCTGAACTCTTCAGAGTGAGAGAGATTTGATTAAGGACAGGATTTCAAAGCTCGCCTTCTTTCCGCTCGCGAGGCTTGACGTCCGCTCAGGGGATACGATGCCGTTTAGCGTCTCCGCGTTGGACAGTACAGGGTAATGGAGTTGAAGGTTCGAAATTCGATGCTATGTTCTCATTTTTGGCCGTCGAAATTTTCAGGGAGATTAAAAATTCTGTTGAATAACTTCAGCAACCTTAGCGTATCCCAGTCACTAACGTGAAGTACTTCGCTTCATTACTTGCGTTATATCCATCCCATCTCTCTAATGGTCGATTTTTTTGGAATTTGTACCTTAATCTCAAAGTAAAAGTTAAATACCACCAACCAAAGTATTACTAATTGCCCGGTCGGGCGTATTAATGCCCCTCGGGCAGGAGGGTCGGAATCCTGCCAACGGTTGAGTTTTGGGCGGTTAGGTTTATTAGCTTTTTTCCTACTTCCCAATGGCGATTGACATGAAGCTCGTCCACGACCCGATACACGGCGGAATCGAGCTCGACGAATTCGCGGTAAAGCTGGTTGATACTCCCGAGTTCCAGAAGCTCAGGAGGATTACCCAGCTCGGCTTAGCTTTCCTCGTTTACCCCTCCGCGAGGCACACGCGCTTCGAGCACTCCCTTGGAACTTACCACTTGGCCAGGCTCGTCTCTACGAGAAACCCCGAAATCGAGGAGGGGGTTGTCTACGCGGCCCTACTCCACGACCTCGGCCACTACCCATTCTCCCACACCCTTGAAGCACTCTACCCAAAGCATGAGGAAAACACTCGCTGGCTCATAAAGCACGGTGGGATAGGTGACATCCTTGAGGAGAACTTTTCCCTCCGAGAGTTTGAAGGTCTCCTGAAAAACCCGCTCGTCAGCGGTGATATAGACGCGGACAGGATGGACTACCTCGTGCGCGACGCCTACTACACCGGCGTCGCCTACGGGATAGTCGATCTTGAAAGGCTCGTGAGGAACCTCTGCTGGGATGGGAAGAGGCTGATACTCCTTGAGAAGGGCATCATGGCCGGTCAGAACCTCCTCCTGGCGAGGAGCATGATGTACCCAACGGTTTACCAGCACCACACTGCAAGGATAGCCGGGACGATGCTTGTGAAGGCCGTTGAGCTTGAGGGAATACCCCTTGAGGAGATTAGGTTTATGGACGAGGTTGACCTCGTTGCGGGGCTGAGGATGAGTGAGAAACCGGAGGTCAGGGAGCTTATCAAAGCCATTGATGAGAGGAAGCTCTATAAGCATGTCTTTTTGAGCGGTGAGGACCCCGGGGAGGAAGCCATTGAAGAGCTCAGGCTTGAGCTTGAGGCCGAGTTCGGGCACCTTGTCCTTGTTGACTATCCCCCCAAGCCGAAGTTCGAGGAGAGGAACGCCTTCGTTCTCGTTGAGGGTGAGGTGAAGAGGCTCAGCGACGTTTCTCCTCTCGTGCGGGCACTGGCCAATGTCGGGGAGAGCTACTGGCGCTGGGGGGTTTACGCGAGGGAAGATGTGAAGGAAGAAGTCCAGGATGCCTTAGAAAAGCTTTTGTAGGTTTCACACCGAGTTGGTACGTGATGGGTATGAGCTAGGTCGTTGTCACCAAGGACGAGATAATCATGTATGAGAAGCTTAAGCTCATCTCGGAGATTGTCTCTATACGCGAGAGAATAGCGGAGTTTGAGCGAAAGTACGGCATGCCACCTGAGGAGTTTGAGAAGAAGCTGAGAGAAAGCGAGGAGAGCTTTCCAGAAAAAGCTGAGGGAGATCTAGAATGCCCAGAGAGTTAGAGTTGCTTGAAGAGAGCGAAGTAGTTGGGTTCTATGAGGCACTCAACTACAAGGAAGGATCTGACTTCTATTTCCTGTAAAATATAAGGCGAGATTGGTTGATGGGAGCGTTCTGTACGTGCGGGAGTTTGTGTTCTGTGAGGGATATAACTACTCCTTCCAATGGCAGAAAGGGGAGAAGCTAATTATTCGCTGGGACAATGTGTCCCACCACCCTACCACAGTATATTGATGATGACAAAAATGTGCATCCCTCAAACGAGGTAACTTTGGGGATTCACTCTCCACGACATCTCGCCTTATCCAAAACCTTTAAGTAGTATTACGTGCCCCCCACCGGCTCGAAGTCCCACTGGGAAAAGCTTTATAACCGGGCCTTTTAAGTTAAGCCGACAAGCTCATCCAAGGATGGTGATGTAGATGGGAAGAAGGGAAGAGATGATTGCGAAGATTAAGGAGTTGATGACCCAGCCTGAGAGGATCAGAAACATGGGAATCGCTGCTCACATTGACCACGGTAAAACGACGCTGAGCGACAACCTTCTGGCTGGAGCCGGTATGATAAGCGAGGAACTCGCCGGAAAACAGCTCGTCCTCGACTTCGACGAGCAGGAGCAGGCGAGGGGAATTACAATCAATGCCGCTAATGTCTCAATGGTTCACGAGTACGAGGGCAAGGAATACCTCATCAATCTGATCGACACGCCGGGCCACGTTGACTTCGGCGGTGACGTTACAAGGGCTATGCGTGCAATAGATGGTGCGATTATCGTTGTCGACGCCGTTGAGGGTGTTATGCCCCAGACCGAGACCGTTCTCAGGCAGGCCCTTCGTGAATACGTCAAGCCCGTTCTCTTCATCAACAAAGTCGACCGTCTTATAAAGGAGCTCAAGCTCGGCCCGAATGAGATACTCCAGAGGTTTGCGAAGATAATCACCGACGTCAACAGGCTCATAAAGCGCTATGCCCCCGACGACTTCAAGAAGAAGTGGCTCGTCAACGTCAACGATGGGAGCGTCGCCTTTGGCTCAGCCTATTACAACTGGGCCCTTAGCGTGCCCTTCATGAAGAAGACCGGCGTCACCTTCAAGGACATCGTCGAGCTCACCAACGCCGGTGATCTAAAGACCCTCAGGAAGAAGGCTCCGCTCCACGTTGTGGTTCTCGATATGGTCGTCAAGCACCTCCCGAACCCGGTTGAGGCTCAGAAGTACAGGATTCCTCACCTCTGGAGGGGCGAGGTCGAGAGTGACGTCGGCCAGGCTATGCTCCGCTGTGACCCGAAGGGCAAGATGGTCATGGTTGTTACCAAGATAATCATAGACAAGCACGCCGGAGAGGTAGCCACCGGCCGTGTCTGGAGCGGAACGGTAAAGAGCGGAATGGAGGTCTACCTCATCAACAGCAAGAGGAAGGCCAGGGTTCAGCAGGTCGGCATATACATGGGGCCAGAGAGAATAAACATGGAGGCCGTTCCAGCCGGAAACATCGTCGCGGTAACAGGTCTCCGCGATGCCATGGCCGGTGAGACAGTCGCTCAGGAGTTGATAGAGCCCTTCGAGGCCCTCCACTACGTGAGCGAGCCGGTTGTTACCGTCGCCATTGAGGCGAAAAACGTCAAGGATCTTCCGAGGCTCATCGAGGCTTTGAGGCAGCTCGCTAAGGAAGATCCGACGCTCCACGTCAAGATTGACGAGGAGACCGGCCAGCATCTCCTTAGCGGCATGGGTGAGCTCCACCTTGAGGTCAAGCTCGTCAAGCTCAAGGAAGACTGGAAGATAGATGTCGACGTCAGCCCGCCGATAGTAGTCTACCGCGAGAGCATCAGCAGGCCAAGCCCGATAGTGGAAGGAAAGTCCCCGAACAAGCACAACAGGTTCTACATAACCGTTGAGCCGATGCCGGACGAAATATATCAGGCCATCCGCGAGGGCGAGATACCCGAGGGAAGGCCCAAGAACCCGAAGGAGGTCGCCAAGAAGCTGGCAGAGCTTGGAATGGACTACGAGATGGCCAAGGGCATCGTTGACGTTTACAACGGCAACATGTTCTTCGACAACACCAAGGGTATCCAGTACCTCAACGAGGTCATGGATCTGCTCGTCGACGGCTTCCACATGGCGATGGACGAGGGACCGCTCGCTAAAGAGCCGGTGATGAAAGTCATCGTCAGGCTTCACGATGCAAAGATCCACGAGGACAACGTCCACCGCGGTCCAGCCCAGATTTATCCAGCGATCAGGACTGCAATCCACTGCGCCATGATGAGGGCCGGCCCGGTTCTCTACGAGCCCTACCAGCAGGTCATCATCAACGTGCCCTACGAGTACATGGGTGCGGTCAGCAGGGAGATCAACCAGAGGCGCGGTCAGCTAATAGACATGCGCCAGGAGGGTGAGGTCATGATAATCATCGCGGAGGCCCCGGTCGCGGAGATGTTCGGGTTTGCCGGAGCCATCCGTGGAGCGACCAGCGGAAGGGCCCTCTGGAGTACAGAGCATGCAGGCTTCAAGCGCGTTCCGAACGAGCTGGCAGTCAACATCATCAGGCAGATACGCCAGAGGAAAGGCTTCAACCCGAACCCGCCGACCGAGAAGGATGTCTGCCCACAGCAGTGAGGGCTTTGGCCCTATTCTACACTTTTCTGAGCTCCTTTGGGTTTGGAATCCTCCAGCAGTGTAGATTGCTTTGGAGGTAGCCATTGGAGGATCTGGGAGGTATGGAAGGAAGAAGGGCCGGGGTTTACATTTTTCTGTTCAAACCACCGTAGTTAACTTTTTAAACCCGCTTCTCAACTTAGCTCGGGACTCATGAGGCCTCCCCGTCAACGGCGGGTTTCCCGCCCGAGGGGGCTGAGGTTCGAAAGATTTAAAAAGCCGTCCTAGTCAATCGGACTAGACCAAAATTTGGAGGTGTTTGAAGATGGCAAAGGAGAAGCCACACGTTAACATAGTGTTTATCGGCCACGTCGACCACGGCAAGAGCACTACCATCGGAAGGCTGCTCTTCGACACCGCGAACATACCGGAGAACATCATCAAGAAGTTCGAGGAGATGGGTGAGAAGGGCAAGTCCTTCAAGTTCGCCTGGGTTATGGACAGGCTCAAGGAGGAGCGCGAGAGGGGTATTACCATCGACGTTGCCCACACCAAGTTCGAGACCCCGCACAGGTACATCACCATCATCGATGCCCCGGGCCACAGGGACTTCGTTAAGAACATGATCACCGGTGCCAGCCAGGCCGATGCCGCGGTTCTCGTCGTCGCGGTCACCGACGGCGTCATGCCCCAGACCAAGGAGCACGCCTTCCTCGCGAGGACCCTCGGTATCAACCACATAATCGTCGCCATCAACAAGATGGACATGGTCAACTACGACCAGAAGAAGTTCGAGCAGGTTGCAAACCAGGTCAAGAAGCTCCTTCAGATGCTCGGCTACAAGAACTTCCCGGTTATACCGATCAGCGCCTGGGAGGGTGACAACGTCGTCAAGAAGAGCGACAAGATGCCCTGGTACAAGGGGCCAACCCTGATTGAGGCCCTTGACCAGATACCCGAGCCGCCGAAGCCCGTTGACAAGCCGCTCCGCATCCCGATCCAGGACGTCTACTCCATCAAGGGTGTCGGCACCGTTCCCGTCGGCAGAGTTGAGACCGGTGTGCTTAGGGTTGGCGACGTCATCATCTTCGAGCCGGCCAGCACGATCTTCCACAAGCCGATCCAAGGTGAGGTCAAGTCCATCGAGATGCATCACGAGCCCCTACAGGAGGCTTACCCGGGTGACAACATCGGATTCAACGTCCGTGGCGTTGGTAAGAACGACATAAAGCGCGGTGACGTTGCCGGACATACCAACACCCCACCGACCGTTGTCAGACCGAAGGACACCTTCAAGGCCCAGATCATCGTTCTCAACCACCCAACCGCTATTACAGTCGGCTACACCCCGGTTCTGCACGCTCACACCACCCAGGTCGCCGTCAGGTTTGAGCAGCTCCTGGCCAAGCTCGACCCGAGGACTGGAAACGTCGTCGAGGAGAACCCGCAGTTCATCAAGACCGGTGACTCAGCAATCGTCATCCTCAGACCAACCAAGGCTATGGTCATTGAGCCGGTCAAGGAAATACCGCAGATGGGACGCTTTGCAATCCGTGACATGGGCCAGACCGTCGCTGCCGGTATGGTCATCTCCATTCAGAAGGCCGATTGAAGGCCTTCTCCTTTCCCTTACTCCCTAAGCATTAGGAGGGACGGAAATGCAGAAGGCAAGGATCAAGCTTGCTAGCACGAACATTAAGGCCCTCAATGAGGTCACTGACCAGATCAAGCAGATAGCCGAGAGAACCGGTGTCAGGATGAGCGGTCCCATACCGCTCCCGACGAAGAGGATAAGGATAACCACCCGGAAGAGCCCCGACGGAGAGGGGACGGCAACCTTTGACAAGTTCGAGCTCCGCGTCCACAAGAGACTCATGGACATCGAGGCCGACGAAAGGGCCATGCGCCAGATCATGCGCATCCGCGTTCCGGAAGATGTCACCATCGAGATCGAGCTCATCTCATGATTCCATTTTATGCGCCGGGGTAGCCTAGCCTGGGAAGGCGCGGGCCTGGAGAGTCCGTGGGCGTTAGCCCGCCAGGGTTCAAATCCCTGCCCCGGCGCCAAAACCCTTTGTATGCAAAACTCCTTGGGCTCCAGTTTGTTCGTTGGAACTTTCTTGCAATAACTACGAGACAGAAGAAGACAAAATATAGAGAACAGAATGGCTTAATACCGCTTTCTCCGTTGCCTGGGTCTGCTCTTACCCCATCTCTGCCTGTACTCGTTCTCAAGCTCGTCCCGTCTAACCATCTCGCGGTACTCCCTCGCCAACTCCTCACTCAGCTCCGATTTTTTAACGTCAACGCCGGCCTGTCTCGCTATGTACCTGAACCTTCTGAGCTCCCCGGGCTGGATGAAGGTTATCGCCTTCCCCTTCTTTCCCATCCTTCCCGTTCTGCCTATTCTATGTATGTACTGCTCGGTGTTCATTGGTATCGAATAGTTGACGACGTGGCTTATGTCCTGAACATCCAGTCCCCTGGCTGCCACATCCGTTGCAACAAGGATTTTAGTTCGGCCTTCTTTGAACCGCCTGAAGGTTCTCTCTCTAGCGGGCTGGCTCATGTCGCCGTTGAGGGCCTCGACTTTAAAGCCGTCCTTCCTGAGCCTCTCGGCCAGCTCCCGGGTTTCCACCTTCGTCTGGCAGAAGACTATGCCATAGAAGTCATCTGAGAGGATTTTCTTGAGTATCTCGTACCTCCTCGACGGGACGGCCTCGATGTACTCCTGCTCAACTTCCCCCGGAACGAGCTCGTCCCTGCTGACGATAACCACTTCCGGGTTCCTCATGTACTTCTTGGCAAGCAGGAGGACATCCATTGGCATCGTTGCTGAAAACATGAACACCCTCTTCTCCTTGGGGGTTGCCCTGAAAACTGCCTCTATGTCCTCTTGGAAGCCCATATCGAGCATCCTGTCCGCTTCATCCAGTACTAAGAAGCGGATGGAGTCGAGCCTGAGGGTTCCGCGCCTTATGTGGTCGAGAACTCTCCCCGGTGTCCCAACGACGATCTGGGTTCCCCTCTCAAGGGCCCTTATCTGGGGTCCTATTGGCTGCCCTCCGTAGACCGCGTACACGTGAACCCTTCTCTTCCCCCTGAGGGAGCGGAGTTCCTCACTCACCTGTATGGCGAGCTCCCTCGTCGGGGTGAGTATCAGGGCCTGAACTTCCTTCAGGCTCTCCTCTATCATGTCAAGAATCGGCAGGCCAAAAGCTGCGGTCTTACCGCTACCGGTTTTGGACTGCCCAACGATGTCGCTGTTCTTCTCAAGGAGGATTGGGATAACCTCCCTCTGTATGTCGGTTGGACTGCAGAAGCCCTTCCTCTCAACGGCCTCGACTGAGGCCCTGGATAAGCCAAGCTCTTCAAAACTCATCTTTTTAGCTCCTTAACGCTGAAGTCTCAAACGCGCTCTTCCTCAGAACACGCCGAGGAGAAACGCGTTTTGGCGGGCCGGGGGGGATTCGAACCCCCGACCTGCGGATTAAGAGTCCGCCGCTCTAACCAGGCTAAGCTACCGGCCCACGACCCGAAACCATAGAGGCCAGGGGTACTTATAAATTTTTCGGTGCTGGGCCATGTTTTAGGTCTAAGCGTTAATATTAGAGCATGTATGGCTTGCATCATGTGAAGTTGCCCCGTTTGTGGCGTTCGCAACTTTCTCGGTATCTCTACACCATCTGAACGGTCAATGACTGGGCCTCCCCCGCACTCCGGTTGGATGGTCTGGCGTTACGTCTTTCCCGACCTTGTGGTTTTCTGGACCGGTTATGTTGAGAGCGTTCTGAATGACGTAATCGTATCCTACACATTAGAAGGTTCTTGATAATTCTTGTGAATGAGGAGGTTTTGGAGTCCGGGGAGCACTTCCTCCCCTACAGGGAGTTTGGGGAGCTCCCGTTTGAGGCACCGCAAACTTTATAAGCACTCTCCGTTCCCTATATTTGGCAACGCGGGGGTTGCCGAGCCTGGTCAAAGGCGCGGGATTGAGGGTCCCGTCCCGTAGGGGTTCCGGGGTTCAAATCCCCGCCCCCGCACCAGCGGACTTTTCTGAGCAAATTCAAAAGAGAATCACCAGTAGCCGTAGGCCCAGGAGAGCCTCCTGCGTATCCTCTGACCGTAGTAGTAGCCGATGAGCATCCCCATGAGCAGGCCCCCTAGGTGAGCGTAGGCGTTGACTCCCGGAAGGATGCTGTTGAGGATGAAGAGGATAAAGGCGTTTATTATCGCCCCCTGCATGTTTCTCCCGATGACCCCGTTTATCGTTATCAGCGCCCCCGCGATGCCGAAGATCGCACCGCTTGCCCCTGCGCTGATGACGTACGGCGACATAACGGCAAGCGTTAAGAGGTTTCCAGCGAGACCCGATAGGATGTAGGTCAGGGCGAGGCGTTTTGGCCCGAGGATCCTCTCAAGCTGACTCCCCAGGACGAGAAGAAAGTACATGTTGAAACCTATGTGGATGATGCTGACATGGACGAACATCGCGGTGAACAGCTGCCACCAAGCCCCATGCGTAACGGCGTAGTTCCACTGGCCAAGGAACGCCAGAACCCGGTCACTGATCCAGAAAGGGTTCCTGCTAAGTATTGCCTCGATGGTGTACACTCCACTGTTTATCAGGAAGAGGGTAAAGGTCGCCTCCCCGTAGCGGTAGAAGTATCTCTCAAGGTTCATTTTCCAGCTCCTCCAGTATGAGCTTTAGGAGCCTCTTGTTGGCGACCGCGATTATATTCATGTTCATCGTCGCGCTGG
>NZ_JALTCZ010000067.1 GCF_027008145.1 Thermococcus sp.
CTTGTGTCGTTGAAGGGTATTCCCTTGCTGTGTATAGCGATGTCGTAGGCCTTGAGGAGTGCGGGCCTGGCCTGGGCGTAGGTTTCGCCGACGTACTTGCCGTTGAAGAGTATCTTCGCCTCCTGCTCCGTTATGGTCTTGTTGAACAGGCCTCCCCATATTGGGAGTCTGTTGATGTCAGGGCTCATCCAGACAGCCTGCCCCTCGGTGAGAACCCAGTAGATAAAGGCCTGAGCAGCCTGTGGGTGCTTGCTGTACTTGAGCAGGGCTATCGGATCACCGTTGATGATGCTCTCCCCCGTGGGGATGACGTAGATACAGTTCGGATTCTGCTTCATTGCCGTGTAGCCGTAGAAGTCAATGGTGTTTCCAGCGGCTATCTCACCGTTTATGACGGCATCCCTGACGGCATCACTGGCTTCGTATATCCTGGAGTTCGCAGCTATTATCGTCAGTATGCGCCAGCCCTCCTCCCAGCCAAAGGCCTGGAGGATGATCTGATATATCCTGGTGTTGGAAGTGCTCCTCGTCGGGTCGGCTATGCCGTACATGGGCGGATCGCGGGCCCAGTCGGCAGAGGCTATGTCCTCCCACTTGTGGGGGAACGGGAGTTTCTGCTTCTGGAGAACCTGCTTGTTGACGGTGAATCCAAAAGACGAGAGGGCCGCTGCTATCCAGTAGACTTTAGTCCCGTTCTTCAAGACCATTGCCATACCCGCGAGCTCGGTCGGGATCTGCTTGCCGAGGAGGTCGAGTATCTTCTGGTCGGTTATCGGCTGGAGGTAGCCCATCTTGTACATGTCATCGAAGAGCGTCGGTCCTCCACCCCAGCCGACATCCGCTCCCTGCTTGATGTACTGTGGCCAGAGGGCCTCGGGGACGTTGATGAACTTGAGGTTGGTGATGTGGTACTTCTTTGCTATGTCGCTCTGGAGGAAGAGTTGTTTGGCCTTGTACTGTATCGTAGCGTCATGTCTGGTGACGATGACAAGGGTTATCCCCTTGCCACCGGCTGTGCTGGTGCCCGTCCCGCTGGAGGTGCCGCCTCCGCTTATACAGCCACTAGCGACCACACTAAGACCTAACAACAAAATGACGAGAACCCCAAACAGCTTCCGCATGGCAATCCCCACCCCCTATTGGGAACCTTCCTAAAAAAGGTGTTGGTTCAACAATATAAAAAAGGAGGAATCACTTCCTCCTCCTGAGGAGGAGTGGAACTACCGCGAGTCCGACTATCGCAGCCGGCCCGCAGACCTTTCCCGTGCTTGAAGCGCTGGTACCAGAGGCCGTCTTTGCGGGAGCGCTGGCGCTGGTGGCCGGAACGCCCTTGGCCATCTCAAGGCTCCAGTGGAGGAAGTTGGTTATGAAGGTCGGGCCGTCTAGCGGGACGTCGTAGTACTTGCTGACCCACATCGGCTCGTAGCCACCGATTGGCGTTTCACCGCTGACGATTATAACGTTGGGCTTCTTGCCCTTCTCGGTAACAATCTGGACGGCGATGATTGGGAAGGAGCCCGTGTTTCCTGCCTGGTAGGCGTTAGCCGCTGGAGCGTTGTTCTCGACGATCTCGCCGTTCTTTGAAGTCCTGACGATGATGTAAGCGTTCTTCGGCCTGCTGCTGTCGTTAAGCGGGTGCCAGTTGCCGTTGCTGTCCACCCAGGCAACAACGCCCGGACCGTGGGCGAGTATCTTACCGCCGTTCTTGAGACCCTTGGTTATCATGTCCTTGTCAGGGGTGTCTGGGCTGGGCTTGACAAAGGCAACAACACGGTAGGACTTCCCACCGGCGTTGCTGACGGGGTCTTCGACGGAACAGAGATCAACGCGGAGGTTGGTAATTCCGAGCTGATCAAGAAGGCTGTCAACGAACTGCTGGGTCTTGGCACCGTTCCCATAGTCGCTGTCACCGGCAATCCAGAGGACGTGGCCACCCTCGGCAAGCCACTGCTTGATGGCCTGGGCCTCGTCCGGGTAGAAAGGACTGGTCGGCTGCCCGATAATGAGGATGTCAACGCCCTTGAGAGCATTGTAGGTTATCTTCTGTCCAAGCCCCTTGATCCCAAGCTCTTCCTCATACTTCGGGTCTCCAAAGTAGACAAACTTCATGTCCTTAATGGTGCTCAGCATCCCGGGGGTAATGGTCTTGTTCTTATAGGTAACGTCGAGAAGACCCTTTGGGTTCTCACCGTGGGCCAGGTCAACTGCGATGGTTGGTGTAGCAGTTCCTGCGGCGGTGGTCATAGCTGTTCCAAAGAGGCCAAACAAAACCAAAGTTGCTATGAGAATTGCAGCCTTCCGCATGGTATCACCAGGTTATCTAAAAGAAAAGGAGTTATAAGTTTTATGAATGGAAGTTTAACTCCCTTGAAAAACTTCCGCAAAGCCCTTAAAGGCTCCCGCCTTTTCCGGCTTAGGTGATAGGAGTGGACATCGAGGAGAGGATCGGGCTCATCAAAAGGAAGCCGACTGAGGAACTTTTGACGGAGGAAAACATGAGGCACCTCCTTGAGGTTGGAGCACCGCTCCAGCACTACATAGGCTTCGAGATAAGCGGTTACATTCACCTCGGAACCGGACTGATGGCGGGCGCTAAAATAGCAGACCTCCAGAAGGCCGGGGTAAAGACGAGGGTTTTCCTCGCCGACTGGCACAGCTGGATAAACGACAAGCTCGGAGGAGACCTTGAGACCATCCAGAAAGTGGCCCTAACCTACTTCAAGGAGGGCATGAAGCAGAGCATAAAGGTCATGGGCGGTGACCCTGACAAGGTGGAGTTCGTTCTTGCGAGCGAGATACTTGAGAAAGGCGACTACTGGCAGACCGTCATAGACATCTCGAAGAACGTTACCCTTAGCAGGGTTATGAGATCGATAACGATAATGGGAAGGCAGATGGGCGAGGCAATAGACTTCGCCAAGCTGATATACCCGATGATGCAGGTTGCTGACATCTTCTACCAGGGTGTTACCATAGCGCACGCCGGCCTCGACCAGAGGAAGGCCCACGTCATAGCGATTGAGGTGGCTCAAAGGCTGAGATACCACCCTCTCGAATGGAAGGGAGAGAAGCTGAAACCCATCGCCCTGCACCACCACCTTCTCCTCGGCCTTCAGGAACCGCCGGTCTGGCCGATAGAGGGTGAGGAGCACTTCAAAGAGCTGAAGACCCAGATGAAGATGAGCAAGAGCAAGCCCTACTCTGCCGTCTTTATCCACGACTCCCCGAATGAGATAAGGGGAAAGCTCAGAAAAGCCTTCTGTCCTGCCAGGGAGGTCAACTACAACCCGGTCCTCGATTGGGCCGAGCACATAATCTTCCGCGAAGAACCCACAGAGTTCACCATACACAGGCCGGCAAAGTTCGGCGGAGACGTCACATACACCACCTTTGAGGAGTTGAAGGGGGACTTCGCCGAGGGCAAGCTTCACCCGCTCGACCTCAAGAACGCCGTTGCGGAGTACCTCATCGAGCTACTCAAGCCCGTCAGGGAGTACTTCGAGAGGCATCCTGAACCGCTTGAGCTCATGAAGGAAGTAAAGATTACCCGTTAACTTCCAAATTTTTGGTGGAGCAGATGCCGAGGGTAGATGAGAGGGACAGGGAACTGCTGAGAATCCTCAGGGAAAACGGAAGGATAACCCTGACCGAGCTCGGGAGGAGGCTCGGCCTCTCACCGGCAAGCGTAAAGAACAGGCTGGAAAAGCTTGAAAGACTCGGCGCGATAAAGGGCTACTCTGGGGTGGTCGAGCCGGCTTTCTTGGGTGAGTTCGTCTCGGCCCTGCTGAGCCTCCGCTTCGAACATTTCGACGAAACCCTACGCGTGGAGCTCAGAAAGGTCGCATCCCTCAAGAACGTCGAGTTCCTCTATGTGAAGAGTGGGGACTGCCAGGTCATTATGAAGGCCACCTTCGAGGACATGGAAAACCTGAGGCGCTTCATCGAGAGTCTTAGGGCGTTATTCGGGAGAAATCTAAAGTTCATCGAGGCCAACCTAGTCGAGGAGGAACTCAAAGACTGCTGGATTGCCAGTGGGGAAGTAAAACCCTGAGCTGTGATGAGTGGAAGCCGGCGAGGCGGTGAAGATGCTCTTCGTGGTAAGACCCGGGAGGAAAAAGAACGAGCTTGAGGCCTTTTTCATTGAGAAAGAGCCGGAAAAGCTCTCCCAGATGCAGGGGCTTAAGGCTGAACGAGTTTACCGCTTCATAATGCGCGAGGGCAGGCTCTTCAAAGTCCTTGAGGGAAGCCAGTACAGGAACCCGAAGGAGATAGAGAAACTACTCCGTCAAGCCAGGATTGTCCTTGTAAACGCCGACGAGTGGGAGGACTACTTCAGGAGAAGGCTCCAGAACAAGCACGTCGAAAAGGCCGAACTGTGCCGCCTCTGCCTCATTGAGGGGAAGGTAACCGTTCTGACCGAGGGCAACAGGATAAGGTACCGCAACGAGTACATCTGCGAGCGCTGTGCCGAGGAAGAGCTTAAGAGAGAGCTCCGCTTCCGCTTCAACAGCGTTGCAATGTTCGACCAGGCAAAGAAACTCCTTAAGAGGTTCAGAGATCTCGACAAAGTCCTCTACGCCTTCGACCCGCGCTTCGACCCGACGAGACATCCTGAGATAACCAAGTGGGACGAGCTCAAAGCGAAGCACGTTAAGGTTGAGAAGCTCAGGGTTGATGAACTACCCCTCCCGGAGAAATTCAAGGAAGTGCTGAAGGGGGAAGGAGTTAAGGAGCTCCTCCCTGTTCAGAGTTTAGCGGTCAAACACGGCCTCCTCAGCGGGGAGAACCTGCTCGTCGTTTCCGCCACGGCCAGTGGTAAGACCCTCATCGGAGAGCTAGCCGGCATTCCAAAGGCAATGAAGAGACAAAAGCTCCTCTTCCTCGTTCCCCTTGTGGCCCTGGCCAACCAGAAGTACGAGGACTTTAAGAGGCGATACTCCAAACTCGGCCTCCGCGTTGCCATCCGCGTGGGAATGAGCAGAATAAAGACCAGGGATGAGCTTGTTGTTGTAGATACTGGCATCGACGCTGACGTCATAGTCGGAACATACGAGGGGGTAGACTACCTCCTGAGGGCCGGGAGAAAGATAGGCGACGTTGGAACCGTTGTAATAGATGAAATTCACACGCTGGACGATGAGGAACGCGGGCCCCGCTTGGACGGCCTAATAGCCCGCTTAAGGAAGCTCTACCCAAGGGCCCAGTTTATAGGTCTGAGCGCGACCGTTGGAAACCCCGAGGAGCTGGCGGAGGAGCTAGGGCTAAAGCTGGTCCTCTACGACGAGAGGCCCGTTGATCTGGAGAGGCACGTGATAATAGCGAGGGGCGAGGGCGAGAAGTGGAGGCACATTGCCAACCTCTGTAGAGCGGAGGCGATGAGAAAGTCAAGGCAGGGTTACAGGGGGCAGACGATAGTCTTCACCTTCTCAAGGAAGAGAACCCACGAGCTTTCAGCGTATCTCACGAGCAAAGGGCTCAGAGCTAAACCTTATCACTCCGGTTTACCTTACAAACAGAGGAAGCTCACGGAGATGGAGTTTCTAGCGCAAAGGCTAGACGTTGTGGTTACAACCGCTGCACTGGGGGCCGGTGTTGATTTCCCGGCATCTCAGGTGATATTCGAGAGTTTGGCCATGGGCAACAAGTGGTTAACGGTCAGGGAGTTCCACCAGATGCTTGGAAGGGCCGGAAGACCCCTCTACCACGAGAAGGGGAAGGTCTACATCATAGTCGAGCCAGGAAGGAAGTATTCGGCCGGGATGGAGGGGACTGAAGACGAGGTGGCGTTCAAGCTTCTGACGGCGCCGATAGAGCCGGTGACGGTTGAGTGGAGCGATGAGCTTGAGCAGGACAACGTTCTCGCCCATTCCTGCGTCTTTAACCGCCTCGACGTCATCGAGGAAGTCCAGGCCAGATGCCTTGGAGCAAACCAGAGTGCCAAGAAAGTCCTTGAGAAGCTTGAGGAGTTCGGACTTGTGAAGCTGAAGAGGCCTCTCGTTGAGGTCACCCCCTATGGAAGGGCCGTGAGCATGAGCTTTCTCCTGCCGAGGGAGGCAGAGTTCATAAGGGCCAACCTCGGGAAAAAGCCCGCCCGGTGGATAGCGGTTAAGCTTTTACCCTTTGAGAACCTATATTTGAGTGGAACCCTACAGAGGGAGCTTGAGAGTGCCCTAAGGGGAAGGATAAGTACGAACATCTTCTCTTCGAGCTTTTCAGCTATCCTTGAGGAGCTCGACAGGGTGATTCCAGAGCTGAGCCCCAACGTAGCGGAGAGGCTCTTCACCATCTACCAGGACTTCTTCATGTGCGGTGAAGACGACTGCACCGAGTACGCGATGGAGAGGGTAAGCAACCTGATAATAGAGCTCCGCAGGGGAGGAAAGCACCCAACGGGAATAGCGGAGCATTTCAGAAAGGTCTACAGGCTGATAGTCTATCCCGGAGACATATTCACGTGGCTTGACGGCATAGTGAGGAAGCTTGAGGCCCTGGAGAGGATAGCTAGAGTCTTCGGGGTTAGAAATGCGGAGGGAGAGGCAAGGCTCCTCAAGAGGGAGATAGAAGAGGGTAGGGAACTGAGAGCCCGAAGAAAACGAAACACCAGCGGCTGAAACCCCATACTATCAGTTCAAAGGAACGTTTGAGGAACATATTTAAGCGCCAGAACCCAGATTAGAAGGGTGTTCCAACATGGATGGGAGCACTTCCCTGCCGATGTACAGGATCTGGGAAGAGACCCACTGGGGAGAGCTCGGTTTAATAACCTTCGACAGCACGGCCTTTCCAAGCCTCGTTCTCCTGACCTGCATAAATTGGGCAAAAAGAACGGCTACAACATCGTCGTTATCGACGTCCTTGACACCTTAAGGGAGTACCACCCCCACCTCTCGCTCCTCGGCATACCAAAGGAGAGGTACAAGGACGTGAAGGTTATAAAAGTCGGCGGACGCTACGATGTGGGCAAAAAAGGTATCCAGAATAGAGGAGCCGAAGATTGAGAGGGAACTCACCCCGATTCTTGAGGCTGAGTACACAAAGAAGACGGTCGCGGCTATAATAGGGGCCTCGAAGGTCCTCGCGCTCTACTCCAAGAAGGAGGCCCTCACCCTCGTGGACTACATACTGGGCTTCGTTGGAAACAAGAGCAGGAAGGCCTTCTACTTCGTTAACATCGACCTTATGAAGAACGCACCTCCGATGGTCATCCCGATGATGAACGCAATCTGCACGACGGTCGTGGAGGTCGTGAGAAAACCGGGGGAGCAGGGCATAAGGGTCGTCAAGGCCCTGAACTTCGACCTTGAGGACTTCTCCGCCGAGAGCAACCTCGGAAAAGTTGTTAAAATAATCAAAGGAATAGATCCAACTAGACCTGAAGAACCATCTGACTTGGATCCCTAATGGCCGGCCCGAGGCCGAGGATGTATATCGCCAGGTACCAGAACCGCCTCTCCTCCTCGTCGAGGACGAGGTATTTCAAGCCGTAGTAAACGACCACGAGGATCAGCGTTATCCACGGGTAGTAGACATAGGCTCCAAACCAGTTGACCAAGTAGTGCTCCACCCAGTGGACTTCCTGATAGCCGTAGAAGTGTATGGCAACCACCGTCGAGGCGATATCAAAGTAATGGGCCAGAACGGGGTAAAGGTAGAGCCTCTCGAAGGGCCTCCACCGGTAGTAGGCCAGAACGACAGCCCAGCTGATGGCCGTGTGGAGAAGGGTTAGGGCATAGGGCCTCCAGTTCTTTGCGTTCACAACCAGAAGATAGGTCGCCCACAGGGCAAGAGCGGTTCCCCAGGCGACGGTAATCTTTGGGTACGTCCCGGCCTTTGCATCGAGGACTATCGCGGGAACTATGAGGGCGAAGGCGGTGAAGAATATTCCGGGGGTTAAAATCAGCGGGTTCTCCGGGAGTACTCCCCCGTCAACGAGAGCCCTCACCGTTGCCCCAAAGACCACCATAGGTGTCACCGCCCAGAAGAGCCTCTCATCCACCGGTATCCTCAAGGGCTTTATTATGTAGCGGTAGCTGTATATGACGCCGAAACCGAAGAGGAGGGCGTAGACTATGGTGTTCACGGCATTGTAGCCACTCCTCGTGAACATCGGTTCCCAGAAGTAGTTGTAGAAGAACTGCCAGAGCTCCGTCTCAAGGCCCATTTTACCACCCACCTTTCCTCGGGCTACAACCTTAAAGGGCTTTTGGAAGACCTTATAAGGTTCAAGGCCTAAAAAGGGCAGGTGATAAAATGTATGGAATGCCCCCAGGTCACGTCTTTATGACAGGACTGAACACGCTGGTACTCCTGTGGCTCCTCGTCGGCCTTTTCATAGCCGGCCTTGTCCTGGCCTTCAGTGCCAAGCTGGTGGGAATAGAGAACGCCTCGGTAATCGGGGCGATCGTTGCCATCATCGGTGGTGCCGTCCTGGGTGGCATCGTTGCCGGAGTGGTTGCGGTGCTCTTCGCGTGGATGACCCCCGCAAACATGCCGCTTGCCTGGCTGGCTTTCCTAATAACCTATGTGTGGGTCATCAAGGCCGTTTTCCATACGAGCTGGATAAAGGCCTTCATAGCGTGGATAATCGCAATGGTTATCGAGGTCATAATCGCTTTCCTCCTGAGCGCGATAGGCCTCGTTGTCCTGCACCCGATGATCTGACTAAAACAATATAATCCCTAGGGGGTAGTATCTAGAGATGCCGGCGTTTTTCCACCCACCTGGCGGCGATGAGGGCATAGTACCCTTCGAGGGCTTTCCCCTGTCGTTTCCCCAGGGGGTGCTCTCGGCGGTTGTTTCGACGGACAACCTTGCCTCCTCCCTCTTCATCAGTTCCA
>NZ_JALTCZ010000068.1 GCF_027008145.1 Thermococcus sp.
GCTCGGGAGCGAAGAAATCCTCGACTTCATCGAGAGGACCGTGAAGAGGGAAGGCGAAGACGACGTTTTTGCAGAGGGAATCAAGAGGGCGAGCGAGCACTTTGGAGTGCCAGCGGTCTACGTCAAGGGCGGAATGGAGTCGTGGAGCAGCGACGTAAGGCCCTTCGTTGGCTCTGCCCTCATCTCTGCCGTTGCAGACTCCGGTGGAGTTAACAGGGCCCTTTACGGATTCCCCGAGTTCTACTACTACGTCAAAAAAGAGCAGGCCGAGCGGATGGCAGAGATGTTCGTCGGAGACGTTGAAGCGGCCTATCCATGGAGCTACTCTGAAAGCAAGGTCCGCTTCGCAGTCCTCTGGGAGAACCTGCACATAATAGCGGATTCCCTCGGCGTCTGCATCATAGCGCTTTTGACGACCCCACTTAAGCTCTGGGCCAAAGCCTTCAAGGCAGTAACCGGAGAAGGCATAACCGAGGACGAGCTGATGAGAACCGCCGAGAGGATAAGAACCCTTGAGAGGCTCTTCAACCTCAAGCATGGAGACGGGAGGGATGAGCTGTCGCCGAGGCTCTTCAAAGGAGAGGTGAAGCTCGACAGAGAGAAGCTTGAGAGGATGAAGAGGCTTTATTACTCTCTCCGGGGCTGGGACGGGAACGGCGTCCCGACCCGGGAGACCCTCGAAAAGCTCGGGCTGGGTGATCTGGCATGAGGCACGTTATTATAGGCGCTGGCGGGGCCGGAACCGCCGCCGCTGAGACCATAAGGGGCAACTCTGAGGATGAAGTTCTGGTCATAAACAGGGAGAAGACCCTTCCCTACTCGCCGGCGGCCCTGCCGTACTACATAGAGGGAACCGTGGGGAGGGATGAACTCTTCATCTGGAACTGGCACTTCGTCCGCTCCAACAGTATAGACTACCTCATGGGCAGGGAGGTCGTTATGGTCGATACTGATACCAAGAAGGTGCTCCTCGACAACGGGGAGGAGATAGACTACGACAGGCTTCTCGTATCGAGCGGTGCGAAGCCCAACATAATCCCCCAGTTCAGGAGGGAGAACGTCATAGGCGTCAGAACCCTGGAAGACGCCGAGAGGCTCAGGAAGGTGCGCGGGAGGGCGATAATAATCGGCGCCGGCCCGGTGGCGGTCGAGACCGCGATAGCCCTGAAAAGGCTCGGGGCCGATCCCGTGATAATCTGCCGTTCGAGGATCCTCAGGAGGCTCTTCGACGAGGACATCTCGGACATCATAAGGGACGTGATGATACTGAACGGCGTCAAGGTTCTCTTCGAGAAGAGCATAGACCTCGTAGGCGACCCTGTGGAGGGCGTCAAGGCCCCCTGCGGTATCATCTACGGCGACATCGTGGTCGCGGCGATCGGCGTGAAGCCCAACCTGAGCTTCCTTGACGGAAGGATAGCCCTTGGAGAGAGGGGCGGCATACTCACGGACGAGAGGATGAGGACGAACGTGGAAGATGTATACGCAGCAGGGGACTGCGCCGAGACGCGCGACTTGGTAACCGGTCGCTACGGCATCTTCGCCATCTGGCCGCTCGCGAGGGAGCAGGGAAGGGTTGCCGGCTACAACATGCTCGGCGTTGAGAAGCGCTACCGCGGTTCGATAAACATGAACATCATTACCATATTTGACAGGGTCTTCGCGTCCATAGGGACTTTCATCGGGGCGAGGAAGGAGGTGTGGCACGGCTCGCACATAGCGAAGCTCTTCATCGAGAACAGCAGACTGAACGGGGCACAGCTCGTCGGCAAGTACGCCCTCCAGTACGCGGGGGCTGTCGAGTACCTCGTCAGGACGAGGAGAAAAGTAAAGATAGACTCGATGAGCGACACGAAGTCCTTCGTAAGGGAAGTCTGGGAAAATGTAAAGGATGAGGTCAGTCAAAGGACATTGTCTTGAGGGCAACGTTCGTGGATTTTCTGCTTCTTTTTGCGTCATAATAAACGTTCAGGATGCCTCTGATGGCTCTTTTGAATATGAAGCCGTGCCTCTCAACGAGATCCTTCAGGAGAACCTTAGGCCTCAGGTAGAAGGCAAGGTAAGCCCTCCTCAGCATCTTGGCTATGCCCTCGGGGGTGAAGTACTTCAACTTCATCACAGGGTCTACGGTGGTGTACTTCCTCCAGTTCCTAGTGAGGAGGAGGTTATTCTGGACGGCGTAGGCCCAGAGCCGCGTCCCTGGGTAGGGGGTCGCTATGGTGAACTGGGCGAAGTCCACTCCAACCTTCTTGGCGAAGGCTATTGTGGCGTCGACCTCCTCCCTTGTCTCATCTGGAAAGCCTATTATAAACGACCCGAGCGCCCTCAGCCCGGCCTTTTTAGCGGTTTTCACGGCATCGACTGACTGCTCCAGCGTTATGCCCTTTCCTATGAAGTCCAGTATCCTCTGGGTTCCCGACTCTATGCCGAAGTAGACGGTGTGACAGCCTCCGGCCTTCATAGCCTTCGCAACCTTTTCGTTGATTGTGTTCACCCTTGAGGAGGCAGTCCAGGTTATATCCAATCCCTCCCTTTTTATGGCCTCGGCTATCTTAACGGCCCTGACCTTGTTGAGGGTGAAAGTATCATCCAAGAACTCTATCTCCCTCCTGCCGTATTCATAGCGGAGTATCGAGAGCT
>NZ_JALTCZ010000069.1 GCF_027008145.1 Thermococcus sp.
CCATAGTCCTGTCTCCAATCGTGGGAATCCAAATTAATTCTTGGTCATGATTATGAATGTAGTTGCTCATGTACTGGATGAACTCCTTCGTAACGTGGGCTTCATCGTAAGAGGTAGTCTGAAGGCAGCTCTCGTAGCTCCAGTAGAAGCCGAGTCTGTTGCCGTCAAATACGCTCAAAACACCATCAATCCAGTCCTTCCAGTACGAGTTAGCAAAACCTTTGGATGGGTCGTCCCTTAACTCACCATCGCCATAGCTGAAGGGTATTGTAATGTAATACTTTATTGAGTCAACGTGTGACATAATCCAGAGGGCCAAATAGCGACCATCATCGTACCCGTCCCCGGTGTAGTTGATTCTTTTACCTTCACCACCAAGAAAAACAACCCTGTCAAAACCCCTGTCCTTGAACCACTGGACTACCTCATAGTAAGAAGTTGGCTCTCTCCCCCCAAGAGTCATCCTAGACTCGTAGGTCCCGAGGTTTTCATTCCACCGAACCCACCACAAACCAAACTTAAACATAAAAATCACTAATTCTGAGTAGTTATTTAACGTATAAAAACATTTTGGTTAAACAAATGAGATCAAAAGAGACGAAAAGTGCCAAAATGATCAAATTTAAGGAGAAGTAAAGAATTACAACCCCTTTTCCTCAAGTGAGAAGACAACCCAAAAGGGATTTGTTCAAAAAGGAAGAAACCCAGAGAATTCAGACGTATTTGAACTCCTCTTCAAGCTCGTTCTTCTCCTTTATCTTCCAGAAGAGCTTTCCTTCCTTCTGGTAGCTCTCAACTTTTCCCTGCTCCGCAAAGCGGAGAAGGTATCTCCTGACCTCCATCGGGTTTATGCCAGTAGCCTCGGCTATCTCCTCCACCGTCTTCGGACCGTCCTCTAGGACTTCCAGCACCTTTACGTTCTTCATTCTCCTCCCTCCAGTTTTTTGTAGCGCTCCAACAGTTCCATTATCTTTCCCATCACCCTTAAATGTTTCTCAAGCTCTCCGGGGTCATCGGGGAGGGAGTTTGCAAGCTCATTGAGCTTTTCCATGAGCCTTTCTTCAACGCCCCTCATCTCCTTCTTCCTCTTCTTCGCCCTGTACTCGCAGACCGGACAGAATACCCTCCCGTCCTTCTCAAATAGTGGCGAGCCGCACTTGGGGCAGTGCCTGTCGAGCATCTTAGCTCCAGAGAGCATGAGGGGCATTATGACATTCCTTATCTCCTCCTCCGTCGGACCTCCCAAGGTCATCCCTCCCCTAGGAGCCTGAAGACCTCGAAGAAGGCTTTCTTTCCGAGGCGGGAGCGCCTCATCCTGTCCGATATCTCAGCTATGTCGAAGGCTACGACGTTGAAGTTCTCCTTTATGGCCCCGAGGATTTCGAGGAGCCTCTCCAGCGTCAGCTCACCGTGCTGGAAGCGGGCTATTCTGTATTCAGGCTTCAGGACGTCCATATCAATGGTAAGGTAAACGTCCCTTCCGAGGTAGCGCTTCGCATCCTCCATTATTTCCTCCATTGAGTTCGTCTGGAAGTTCTTGTAGGCCCGCCACTTCCCCCTCACCTTCCTGCTCCTCAGCAGGGCCGGGAAGATCTTGACGCGCCTCGTCCAGAGCTGGGTTCTCTCGGTTGTTGGTATCATAAGTACTGGAGCCATTACGACGGCCCGCTCGACGAGCCCCTTCTCAAGGGCGTAGGCCAGCCAGGAGCCGTGGTCGAGGTAGTCGTGCATAAGATCCGTGTGGGCATCGACGCTTATCAAGGCCTTTGGGTGGAGCTTTTCAACTATCCCATATGTAGCGAGGTGCTCCCCTACAACGTAGGCTTTATCAGCCGGAATCGTCTCCGGGAGGAGCTCCACCTTACTGCTGCTCGTCTCAACTATGACGTAGTTGCCGACGAGTTTATTCCGTTTCAAATACTGGAGGGCGTAGAGGACGCCATCCCTGTTGGGCCTCTCGCCGAATGGGATGAAAGTTACCATTACTCCCCCACCCAACTGGCTTTGGGAACCATCTTTTAAACTTTGACTGGGACGTTTGACTTTTTTTATGCCAAAACCTAAAGCCAAACTTTAAAAACTCGTCCCCGGAGAATAAAACGAAAACTCTTTGGGGGCAGCTTCATGATACTTCAGGTTGCACTTGATTTGACCGACATTGAACAGGCCATGTCAATAGCCGAGAAGGCAGCACGCGGTGGCGCCCACTGGCTTGAGGTTGGGACACCCCTCATCAAGAAGGAGGGAATGCGTGCAGTTGAGCTTATGAAGAGGCGCTTCCATGACAGGAAGATAGTCGCAGACCTAAAGACGATGGACACCGGGGCTCTGGAGGTTGAGATGGCGGCGAGACACGGTGCAGACGTCGTCTCGATTCTTGGAGTTGCCGACGACAAGACGATAAAGGACGCCGTCGAAGTCGCGAGGAGGTATGGGATAAGGGTCATGGTCGACCTCATCGGAGTCAAAGACAAGGTGAAGAGGGCCAAAGAGCTTGAAAAGATGGGTGTCCACTACATACTCGTCCACACGGGTATAGACGAGCAGGCCCAGGGTAAGAACCCACTGGAAGATCTTGAAAAGGTCGTGAAGGCCGTTAACGTCCCGGTCGCGGTCGCAGGTGGTCTGAACCTTGA
>NZ_JALTCZ010000070.1 GCF_027008145.1 Thermococcus sp.
TATTGGTCAGTTCCGTGTATTATAAGCTTTCCTCAGAAGTGCGTCGAAGTGTGGGCCGGGTACAGAGGCCCGCGTTCACCGCTCGCGCGGGTGGATGCTCCCGGCCCTGTGGGCTCGGCGTGAGCACCCTCCGCTCACGGAACCCGATACCTCGCGGAGGCGGGTTAACCGAGCCCATGCGAGGGGTTATGTCCCCTCGCTGTCGGCACTCTGGGTTAGGTCCCATCCTTAAAAACTTAAGCCGTCGATATCAGTATCACTCCAGCGACCGCTAGGAGAAGACCCTCTAAGATGCGCCTGCTGGGCCTCTCTTTGAGGAAGAGAACGGCTAGAAGGGAGGCAATTATCGGGTTTATTGCCGAGACCGGTGCCGCTATGGATGCTCCGACCAGGGCAACGGAGTAAACGAAAAGGTACTGGCCTATAACAAGACCAAGAAGGGAAGCACCGGCCAGCGATAGGGCTTCTTTAGGTCTCATACCGGCAACCTCCCCACCGTACCTTGGAAGGAAGACCGAGATGCCGGCTGCCCCAAATATCATCCTCAGCCCGGCCAGCTGGAGGTTTGGGATGTAGGCGGTGAGATACTGCATTATTACTATCGCCACGCTCCACAAAATAGGCGCGAGAAACGCAAAGAGAAAGCCCTTTCTGTCGGCGTTCTCTTTCTCCTCGGCGCGTTTGACGATGATTATAGCTACTACAACGAGGAGGGCTCCAATAACCACCTGGGGCTTGACGCCCTTTCCAAGAAAGAGCACCGCCCAGAGTATTGTCCACAGGGGGTATGTGGAGGTTATCGGGACCGTTCTTGAAACCCCCATCCTCTTGAGGGCGTTAAAGTAGAAGTAATCACCGATCACGAAGCCAAAAATCCCGGAGATGAAGGCTAGAAAAAGCAGCATCGGGGGGAGCTTGAACGCTGAGAGGTTCCCAGTCAGGGAAAACGTCAGGAGGAAAATGGCACCTGCTGTGTAGAGCCTGAAGATGTTGGCCCCTATCGGCGAAAGGTTTCTGAGGCCTACCCTGACCAGTATGGTTGCGGATGCCCAGGAGAAGGCCGATACAAGGGCCAGAGTTACACCGATGAGCGTGTTCATGATTGGCCCATAGGGGAAAG
Source organism: Thermococcus sp. (assembly GCF_027008145.1). Taxonomy (GTDB): domain Archaea; phylum Methanobacteriota_B; class Thermococci; order Thermococcales; family Thermococcaceae; genus Thermococcus. The sequence continues at coordinate 1,121 of NZ_JALTCZ010000070.1, forward strand.
GCTTAAAAAATTAGCGATTTATCGTTTCGATGAGGATATGAAAAAGCCTTAAGTTCCAGAGGTGTTCCTCCTTCTTTGATGATGACCTCGGCAGTGCTGACGCAAGGATGATGACGATCTTGAGTGCTGAAATTAAAAAAGGTCAGCGGAGGATGACGTTGAGCCTGCGGAGGTTTATCGGGACACCGTATTCCCTAGACACTTCTCTGATTATTCTGGCGATGGTCTCCCTGATGTCCTGCTTTATCTTCTCGTCTGACACTGCCGAGTAGGCCCCGAAGAGGCCTCCAACGTTCTCCTTCGCGAAGCTCGTCTCGATATCAACGTAAACGCTCCCGCCCTGAACCTCGTGGTTGAGCTTGAGCCACTTGAATGTGGCCCTCGGGATGAGCTTGAGCTCCGCGTGAACCCTGCTCTTGAGCGTCTCTATCGCCGGCTCTATCCTGCTCTTGAGGAGGGTCTGTTCGGCTTCCTTCTTCTTGGTTTCGGTTAGGTGACTAAGCTCCTCGATTCCAGCCTCCTCAAGGAGCTTTTCGACCTCCTTTTCGAGGAGCTCCTTCTTGGCGAGTATCTCGGCCGCTTTTCCAGATGTCACCGTTGAGGTTGTGGGTTTGAGGTCGGGCTGAACTTCTATGAGCTCTATGTCGATCCTGTGAACTGAGATGTAGTGACCTATGCTCCTGCCCAGTTCTCTTGCATGCCTGCTCAGGATGGCTCTTATTGTCCTTTCCACTGTGGGCTTGTCGAGGGAACTCTCGACGGCAACCGCGAGGTTGATCTCGAACTCCCTTCTACCCCTCACGTCGAAGTACGCCCTCGTGACCTTTATCCCGGCTTCCTCGATCTCTTGGACGACGGTCTTTGAAAAGTTACTGAAGTAGGGCCATACGTCCTCAAGGACAGCGAGTCTTATCCGTCCGTCAGTTGTTACGTTACCTTCTCTCTTCTTATCCCTATCCACTATCTCCTGGGGTTTTACCTCCTCACCGTTTATGACGACACTGATGTCCCTGAGGATTGGCTTGACCTCGGCCTCCCTGAGGAGAACTGGGGCGTGCTTGCTGACGATGTGGAAAACCCTCTTCTCCGCTATCTCAATCTCTCTATTGTTCCCGCTCTCGGAGGTTCCGTGAACCCTGACGTTCAGATAAACCACTCCTTCACCAACGTTGGCGTCGAACTCCACCTTCCTTATCCTCAAACCCTTTATTCTCTGGGACTCCTTGATGATGTTCTCTGCGTATTTCTGGAAGGCGCTCTCCGGAAGAGTTCCGCCGGCGAAGTTGACGATAACCTCCGGCTTCTCGGGGACAGGTTGAGGAGCCGGTTTTGGTGCCAGTGCGGCCGGCTTCGGCTTAACCTCAGGGGGCTTCTCCTCAGGTTTTGGAGGTGCTACTTCAGTGACCTCAGCCCTTTTCTCGAAGAGTTCGGAGAGCTGAACCTTGGGTGTCTCGGAGTAAGCATCAAGGTTCTCGGCCACTGACATCTTGAGCTCTATCTCGTCCAGGGTATAA
>NZ_JALTCZ010000071.1 GCF_027008145.1 Thermococcus sp.
CCTCTATTCTTATTTCGTGGAGGTAAATAAGTTGATAGTCGAGTACGATGGGAAAACAGACCTGGAAAGCGGAAAGGCCGTGCTGTGGTTCTCCATCCCAGGCTGTCCGCCGTGCAGGCTCGTCGAGGGCTTCATGGGGGAGGTGGACGAGGAGTTCCCGGAGGTCAAGGTCGTCCATGTAAACGCTGAGAAGTGGAATGACCTCGTGGAGCGCTTTGACGTCCTCAACGTCCCAACGCTGGTCTACCTGAAGGACGGGAGAGAGGTGGCGAGGCAGAACCTGATAAGGGGCAAAGCCGAGGTGCTGGTGAGGTTTAGAGAGCTGGAAAGCACCCGATAAGGCTCCCTCAACCACGAGTTTGGAGGAAATCAAGATGTCTCTTCCTTCCCGGAAACTCTGGAAGGTAGTAAAAAGATAAAAGCGCCTCGACGTAATCATGGATTAAGGAGATACCGGATGGAGGTGCCCAGACTGCTCAAGCTCCTCTCCAGTGAGATCAACCTCTAGATACCCTCCGTCCTCAGGACCGGATCGTTCAGCCCACGCGAACTGGTGCGACTCTCCAGAGGGACGAGAGCAACATTTCACGACGTTTTAGAGCCATCGTCGAGGAGGATAGGAATTGGTAAGAATACGGGAGTGTACTTCTGAAGGTTGAGAGAACAAGCATACACTCCCGGTCAGATGACCTCTGACTGCTTTGTCTGACAGCCGGGAGTCATCTTAGAAAAAGTAGAAGAATCAGCCACTCCATTCAACGAGCTTCCTGACGGCTTCCCTTAATCTCTTTTCGTCCTCTTCTGTCGGCCTGCCCCTACTCTCTACTGTGTCAACGAGGTCAAACTTGCTTCTCGCTATGAGGGTCTCTATCTTCTTGCCCGCAACTCCTCCCCAGCCGAAGGCACCTACGATAAGGACAGGCTTCTCGTAGTTGGCCTTGTCGAGTATCTCGTAGAGAGCGTAGCGTATGCGCGGGTGTATCTCGGCCTCGTAGGTTGAGGCTCCTATTATGATAGCCTCGCTGTCTGGAACCTCACCGAGGATGTCACTTACCGCCGGGGCCTCCCTGTCTGTGAAGCGGTAAACTATGGGTTTCTTCCCGAGCTTCTTCAGCTCGTCTATGACGATGCCCATCCTCCCCTCGACGAAGCCGTACATCGAGTCGTAGATAACCAGAACCTTGTCCTTCGTGGGGATTCCTGCTCCAACGCGTTCGTAATACTCGAATATCCTCTTCGGGTGCCTGCACCAGGCCAAGCCGTGGCCTGGGAGTATCATCCTAGCTTCCGTGACTATTCCGAGATCCTTGAGCTTGTTGATGTTCTGGACGATGTACTTGTGGTAGTGACCGATGACGGTAACTATGTACTTGGTGACGTGAGGTAAATACTCCTCGATGACCTTCTCGTCGCTGTCGTCTATTGTCTCCGGAATTCCGTAGCCGCCGCCGGCGTCGCAGGAGAAGATGAGTTTATCTTCAACCACGTAGGTTATCATCGTGTCCGGCCAGTGAAGCCAGGGGACGGTTATGAAGCGGAAGGTCTTCCCGCCTATCTTCATCTCTTCGCCGTCCTTGATGGCTCTGAAGTTCTCAACCACTTTGTTGCCGTAGAAGCCCTGGAGGAGGTTTCTTGCGAAGGTCGTCCCTATGACCATAGCCTTGTAACCGTTCTCTTCGAGGAGCTTCGGCAACGCTCCACTGTGGTCCGGCTCGGTGTGGTGGACTATCACGTGGGTTATCTCTTTCGGGTCAGCGAGCTTCTTCAGTGTCTCCATGAACATGTCGGTGTACTCGGCTTTGGTTGTGTCGAAGAGAACGACGGCATCTTTCAACTTCATCAGGTAGGCGTTGTAGGTTATCCCCTCGGGGATATCCCATGTTGCTTCGAAGTAGCGTATCCTGTCATCGTCAACCCTGATGATGTAGAGCTCCGGGTCAGTGCAGAGCTTTTCGATCCTAACTTCAGGCATGATATCACCCAAAAAAATTTCGACGGGATGATTAAAAAGGTTTTCATGTCAAATTCTTTTTGGTTTTAGGATTATGAGGTAGTAAGGCCAATAATCCCTTGAAAGAACCAGTTCGTAACCCCGGGCAAGCTTCAGGAGTTCCTCCTTTGAGATGCGCTCGTGAACCGGCGGTCCCCTCGTTTTTTCTCTCATCCACTCTATGACCAGAACGTAGTCGGAGGCTCTAGCCCACTCAAGGTAGGCTTCCCTATCACTGATCTCGTGAAGCGAGAGCGAAAAGGCCACGAGGTTGGGTCTCATTGGAAGGGTTGGGGGTTTCTCCGCCAATAAAACCTCAACGTTCTCCATTCCCCTTCCGCGAAGATTCCCCTCAAGAATCCGAGCCATCTTGGGGTTGGCCTCAATGGCGTAGACTTTCTTAAAGACCCAACTGAGAGGAATGGTGAGGTAACCTGCCCCGGCCCCCACATCAACTGCAACGTTTCTCTTGACGTGAAGGGAGATGATATGTGAGAGTATCCTCCTGGGTGGAAGAGCCTTTCTCCTCAGGGGGTTGTCAAGGGAGCTTGCGTAGGCCGGATCGAAGGGCATTGTCACCGTACTCCAGCCAAGTCCCTTTGTAATGTTCTCAACCCCCTTGGCTCCCGAATCCGACTG
>NZ_JALTCZ010000072.1 GCF_027008145.1 Thermococcus sp.
GGGTTATCTCCTGCGTCCTGAGGTTTATCCTCTTTCTCATTTCTCCCTCAAGAACGTCGGTGATTTCCTTGTCAAAGGCCTTCTTCATGATCCTCTCGTTTCTCTCGATAAGGGTGACGTTCTTTCCCTGGGCAGAGAACGCCTCGGCCATCTCAACACCGATGTAGCCGCCGCCTATTATCACGACGTCCTTAACCGGATTTCTCTCCATGTACTCCCTTATCGCAACGACATCCGGGGGCAGATCAGCGGTAAAAACCCCCGGGAGCTCAACCCCTTTAACTGCCGGAATCCTCGGGGAAGCTCCGTTGGCGAAGACCAGGTAATCCCATTCGTAGTTTTTCTCCCCACCTTTTTCGCGAACCCTCACGCTCCCCTGTTCAACCTCTACCACTTCTGCCCTGAGGTGAAGGTCTATACCGCGCTTCTTTATGAAGACCTCTGGAGGATAGTGCATGAGCTTCTCCGTAGGTGAGATCCCCTCAACCACGTACGGGATCCCGCAGGGAGCGTGGCTTACCCACTCCGTAGCCTCGAAGACCCTGACGTCCCACTCGGGCCTCAGTCTCTTAACCCTGGAGGCAGCACTCATTCCAGCAGCTCCACCTCCTATGACAACGACTGTCTTCTTCTCCATCCCAACCACCACCAGGAGGGGTTCTAGACCTTTAGTTAAAAAGGTTGATGGGCAGAAGCGGTTAATCGGAGATTTCCTTCTTTGAGAGGAAGTACTTCCTCCCCTTCACTTCGACCATTCTGTAGACATCCCCCTCCCTGAGCTCCATTGGCGGCTTCTCAACCTCGTAGATCCGGTAGTTCTCCATGTCCATTATCTGAACCCCGTCTTTTCCGATGCTCGTCACCATCGCATCGCCCTCCTCGTGCTCCACCTCATCAATTCCCTCCCTCTTCGCAGTCTTCCAGTCCCTGTGTTCTTCCCTGCCTGTTGAGAGATTCCTCAGGGAGATTCCCTTTCCGCCTACGCCCGTCACCTCATAGACGTTACCCTCCCTGTCAGCAACTATGTCGCCCTTCCTGAACTTTGGAATCCTTACGCTGACACTCGTGCGGTAAACTTCCCTGCTCGTCTGCCTGTCCATGCCGACCAGCTCATAAGCTTCGCTTATCGTGCCACCGAAGCGCTCCCTTATCGCCTGCGCGAGCTTTCTTGCACTCAACGTCGAGCCCATGTAGAAGTCAAGTCCCTCCTCCTTCTCGATGGTGTCCTGTATGAATCCCATCCTGTCCTTGCGCATTATTTCGTCCACTTTCTCCTCCACGAGCCTTCCGATGGCCTTTCTCTCCCCCTCGCTTAATGGCCTCCCCTCAGCGCGAACCTGGAGGATGGCCTCGAAGTATCCCCCAAGGAACTTCTGACAGCGGGGACAGACGGTCTGCCTAACATAGACGGTGACTTGTTTGGTCTCGTCGTGGAGCTCACGCTGAAGCTCGTGGGTTCTGGCCTTAACGCGGACCTCGTAGGTAACTATCGCCGGAAAGTACCCTATATGCCATCTGACCGGGACGAAGGCTGCAACCGCCTTCCCGACCGGGAGGTCTACCACCCTCCCAAGCTCCTCCATCGAAACGATTTCAAATTCCTTCACCTTCTCGCCCAGGGAATCTTCAAGGGCTTCAAGGAGCGCGCTCTCAGCGACCTCGAATATGAGCTCTTCTAAATTATAGCTCTTCGGGTCGACCCACACTCCCCTCTTCCTGTAGCTTCCGCAGTTCTGACAGATTTCCATGTTGATTTCATCCGAAATGAGAAGCACGGGATTTTCCTTCCGGTAGCACACCTGACAGAGGCCATCGATGAGTGGCCCGCCTTCCTCCTCACTTATCCCGCAACGGTAGCAGAAGCGCCCACCCATAGTCTCACCACTTGATTGGAAGGTTGGGAGTTTAAAAAGTTAGAGGAACAGCTTTGCCATCTGCGCGTGGGGAACTCCCTGGATGCGAAGAACCCTCTCAGGATCAATGTAACCCAGTTCTATGGCCTTTGAGACACACCGCTCGCCGGTCAGGTTGGCTATGGTTGCCTCATCAAGAAGCTCCTTGAGCCTGTCCTCCCCAACGAGCTTCCCTTTGTAAAACCTCTCCTTGACCTCCAGCTTAAGCTCCCCCTCCCTGAAGGTCTTCCCGAGCAGTTCCTCGTCGCATGCCGCTAAAAGGACTTCACCCTGAACGCGGTAGACATTTACGTATATCATTTGATCACCGGGAGAAAAGGGGAGAGAAAGGGTTAAAAAGTTTGGGAGTTCAGGAAACTCCCGCTGCCTCCAGGAGGTCAATGGCCTCCTTAATGTAGACAAAGGCTTTCCTGAGGTGTATGAAGACCCTCACGTCGCCAAGGTTGAGGACAACCGCCCCTCCCGATGCCGTGGCGGCCTCTTTGTACTCCGCAACTGCCATCTCATAGAGCTTCTCAGCCTTCTGAAGAGTCTCATTACCGACTCCAGCTGAAAGAGCCTCCCGGTACAACCTACTGAAACTCTCGTTGAAGATAACAAAATTATGATAGTACATGTAGTTGTACATGACTATCATTGAGGATAATAAGGCCATTGGAGTTATCGACACGGCGTATGTACCATCTACTTCAATTACGGGATCCTCCTTGAGGA
>NZ_JALTCZ010000073.1 GCF_027008145.1 Thermococcus sp.
GACGGGAAGAGGCTTGAAAAAGTCCTTAAGGTCAGGCGCGTTACAGAGAAGCTCACCGATGAAGACCTCGACCTCTTCATTCAGGTACTCAGCGGTGCAGACACTGAAAAGATAGCCTCTGGAGACTACGTCGAGGTGATAAAGACCCTCCTGAAGAACCCGAAGGTCATCATGAGCAGGAGGAGGATAAGCCTCCTCAGACAGCTTCTCTGACCTATTTTTTCCACTCCTTGCATTTCATATCCAGACAGATTTCGTACTCCCTTCTCTTCTCACGGATTTTCACGACAGGGGCGCCGTTGCAGCATGTCTTACCCGTCGGGATGACCTCACCGCGCTGGAGTATGGGATAGGTCACGTTGCACTTCGGCCAGTTGGAGCAACCCACGAAGCGCTTCCCGGTTTTCCTGTTGTACCTAAGCACCAGATCACCACCGCACTTCGGGCACTTCCCGAGGACGAGTCTCTTGCCCCCTTCGCTCTTTTCGCCCTTACCGCCCCTCGATGCCGAAGTCCCCGGATGGGCCTGGGAGCTGGACTTCTCCCCATTCACCGAACCTTTAGAGGCCGTAACCCCTGTTCCCGTAGTTTCGAGGAGCATCTTGCCAATGTCAAGTTCTTTCTCCTTGAAGACCTTGAGAATTTTCACGAGCTGTTCCTTGCTCTCCTTGATGACGTCCTCTTTTCTGGCCTTCCCCGCCATTATCTCCTCCATCTTCTCCTCAAAGGCCCTCGTCAGTTCGACGCTCACTATGTCGGGCACGTTCTTTTCGAGGGCCTCCACAACGCGCATCCCGAGGAGGGTAACCTTTATCTTCTTCCTGCCCTCCATGTAGCCCCTCTGATAGAGTGTCTCAATTATCTGGGCGCGCGTGGCCTTGGTTCCTATTCCCAGATCTTCCATCTTCTTGATAACTGAGGCAGGAGAATATCGTGCCGGCGGTTTGGTCCTCTTCTTCTCCCGTTTTATCTGGAGAACCTTCACCGGCTCGCCCTCCCTGAAGGGTGGAAGGATTACCTCACCGAACTTGACGTATTTTTCATAAACCTTAAGCCAGCCCTCCTTGAGGGTTCTCGCACCGCTCAGGATGAAGCGGTGGGAGTTGGAGTTTATGATGACCTTCATTATCTCCCTAACGGCTGGCTCCATGAAGAGGGCTAGAAAGCGCCTGACGATGAGGTCGTAGAGGTTTTGCTCGTCCCTTGTAAGCTCTCCCGGCTTTGGAAGCTCGCCCGTTGGATAGATTGCGGGATGTGCCGGGTCTTCCTTTTTACCTTCAATGGGTCTGAGCTTTTCTTTGCCTAGGAGCTCGTGGGCGAAGGGCTTGTACTCGGGAAGCTTTGCTAGGTTCTGGATTATTGAGCGAAAGTTGAGATTCTTCGGGAGCTTTTGGGATGAAGTGCGGGGATATGAGGAGAGGCCCCGCTCATACAACCGCTGTGCAAGCTCCAACGTCTTTTTCGGGCTGTATCCGAAGGCAGAGTAGGCCTCCCTCTGCAGGGTTCCGAGGTCGAAGGGCACGGGAGGGTTCCTCTTTTGCTGTTTAACCTCGACCCTCTCGACGAACGCCAGCCCCTTCTTAGCTTCCTCGACTATTCTCTTGGCCTCGTTTTCGTCAAAGATTCTCTCCTTTTCGTAAGTTGCCGTGTAGGTTTCCCAGTTCTTTTCGAGGAGCATCTTTATGACCCAATACGGAGTTGGCTTGAAGTTCTCTATCTCCCTCTCCCTGTCAACGAGGAACTTCAGCGTTGGCCCCTGAACCCTTCCGGTGGAGAGAACCATCCACTTCCCACTCGCGCGCTTTATGGCTGAAGTTAGGGCCCTAGAAAGATTGACCCCCCAGTACCAGTCCAAAATGTGGCGTGCTATTCCCGCATCGGCCATGCCGAAGTTTATTGTCGGCTCCATGTTGTACCATGCCTTCAGAAGGTCTTTTCTGGTCAAGGCTGAGAACTTCATCCTCTTCGCCTTCGAGGGGTCAACTCCACAGGCATATTTCAAAGCTGTGTAGCCTATGACCTCCCCTTCGGTGTCGTAGTCACAGGCAACCACGAACTCATCTGCCCTCTTGGCGAGCGTTGCCAGGGCCTTGATATAGTCTCTGGCATAGCCCTTACCCTTCTCGGCAACGTAGACGGGCACCCATTCGATGTCGAAGACAGGATAACCGTAGGTTTTGGTCTTGGGGGCCAGGGAGAAGAGGTGACCGACGGCCGGGGCGACGATAACCCTCTTACCGTCGCGCGTGAACTCGTAGTAGGAAACCTTCCCTACAGTCTTCCTTACCGGTTTGCCCTCGGCCAGAGCGTAGGCGATCTTTCTGGCAACGTTGGGCTTCTCCGCGATGATGAGCGTTACCATGATGACACCTGGGTTGGTTTGATTGGAGGTTATAAAAATCCTGCGAAGGATTTATAACGTCACCGGAGAAGGGCCTTCGATGGTCATGCTCAGCGTAGGCGGTGTCTTCGTCCAGTTCGAGGGTGAACTCGATGACGGCTTTATAGAGGGCTTCAGGGGGCTCTTTGCGAGGCGTTATCTTCCGGATGTTAGACCCGCCAAAGGGAAGCCAGATATCATTGTGGAGCGCTTTAAGGGGGCTCCCTTCAGGGTCTTCGGTTCTA